>JARRPZ010000183.1:0-5628 GCA_037382365.1 Gammaproteobacteria bacterium | reverse complement strand
TACGGGCCGCGTCCTGAACTGGTCACTCTCCGATGACATCCTCCGCATCCATTTCGTGGTGGGGGTGGCCTACGGCAGCGACGTCGAGCGCGCACTCGCACTGATGGAGGAGGCGGCCACCGAGCATCCGATCGTGCTGGATGATCCGCCGCCGATGGTGACTTTCGAATCCTTCGGCGACAACTCGCTGAATCTGGGTCTGCGCTCCTTCGTGCCTTCCATCGACGTGCGCCTCAAGACGACGACGGACCTGCACATGGCGATCGACCGCAAATTCCGTGAGGCCGGCATAGTGATCGCCTTCCCGCAGCGCGATGTGCACCTGGACACGACGACTCCACTGGAGGTGCGGGTGCTGCAGGGCATGGAACCCCGCGGAGCGGAAGGATGAGTCAGGCGGCGAACCACTCCGGTTCATTGCCCGGTTTCCACTTGATGTTGCAGCCTATGCTCGGTTTCTGTGGCTCCGGCACGGGCTCTCCCGCCAGTACCGCATCGAGCGCCGCCCGCAGGTGGGCGCCGGTCACCGGCACATCGCTGCCCGGTCGGCTGTCGTCGAGCTGCCCCCGGTAGGCGAGTCGCCGGTCGGCGTCGAAGACGAAGAAATCCGGTGTGCAGGCCGCGCCGTAGGCTTTCGCGACGGACTGGTCCTCGTCCACCAGATAGGGGAAGCTGTAATCCCAGCGGGCTGCTTCCTCGCGCATCTTCTCCGGGCTGTCGTCCGGGTGTGTCTCTGCGTTGTTGCTGTTGATGGCAAATACGGCGACGTCGCGCAGCGTATAGTCACGGGCGAGTCGGGCCAGCTCCTCTCGCACGTGCTTGACGTAGGGGCAGTGATTGCAGATGAACATGATCAGGGTGGCCGGAGCGTCACCGGCATCCTCCAGCGAGTGCTCGGCGCCTTCACAGTCGGGCAGCGTGAAACGGGGCGCTTCCTTGCCGAGGGGCAGCATCCTGGATTCTGTCAGAGCCATCGGGCGTGTCTCCTGTCGTGGGGCTGGTGCGTGTGATCGCTCATGGTAGCAGTGTGTCCGGCTGCATCCGAAGGCGCGCCCGGTACGAAAACCCGCCGACACGCGGCCGCTCGTCGCGGCAGGGCGCAGACAACAGTAGTGTAGTACGGACGACGAATTTATGAGGGTCGCAGTCATAGGAGCCGGGATTTTGTTCGAGGCGGAGGACCGGCCGGGCGGACACACGAATACGATCGACGTCGACACGCCGGAGGGCACGCTCGCGATCGATACCGGCTTTATCGTCTACAACGAGCGCAATTATCCCGAGTTCGTGAAGCTGCTGGCCGAACTCGGGGTCGAGAGCCAGCCGACGCGCATGAGCTTCAGCGTGCGTTGCGAACACACCGGCCTCGAGTATTGCGGCAGTTCCATGAATGCCATTTTCGCCCAGCGCAGAAATCTGCTGCGTCCCGGCTTCTACCGGATGCTGCGTGACATCCTGCGTTTCAACGAGGAAGGCACGGCCATCGCCCGGTCACGGTTCACGGCGGACGAGGGTGAACTGACCGTGGGGGAGTATCTGGAATACAACGGCTATTCCGCGTCGTTCCGGGAGCAGTACCTGCTGCCCATGGCCGCGGCCATCTGGTCCGCGTCGCCGCAGCATGTGGGCGAGTTTCCACTGAGCTACCTGGCCCGTTTCTTCGATCACCACGGTCTGATGCAGCTCTCGGACCGGCCGCAGTGGCGCGTCATACGCGGCGGTTCGCGACAATACCTGCAGCCCCTGATGCGTCGTTACGCCGATGGCTTCCGGCCCGCTACGCCCGTGGAGCGGGTGAGCCGGGACCCCCGGGGTGTCACGGTGGTGCCGCGCGGCGGCGGACCGGAACACTTCGACCAGGTGGTGCTCGCGTGTCACAGTGACCAGGCCCTCGCCATGCTGACCGATGCGACGGACACGGAACGCGCAGTCCTCGGCGCCATCCGTTATCAGCAGAACGAGGCCGTGCTGCACACGGACGCGGGTCTCCTCCCGCGTCGGCGCCGCGCGTGGGCCGCGTGGAACTACTGCCGTCCGCAGCAGGACGCGCGACGCGTGGCCGTCACCTACAGCATGAACATCCTGCAGTCGCTCCCGACGGACACCCAGTATCTCGTAACGCTGAATCAGAGCGACCGGATCGACCCCGCATGTGTCATCCGGCGGATAGACTATGCGCATCCGGTCTACGACGTGCCGTCTGTGAGGGCACGCCGACGCCGGCGGGAGATCAGCGGCGTGAATCGCACGGCCTACTGCGGAGCCTACTGGGGCTTCGGCTTCCACGAGGACGGGGTGCAGAGTGCGATCGCGGCTGTCGACGACATCTGCGGCACGCGCCGCGAACACGAGAGCGATGCAGAGCTGTATTTATCAAGGGTGGGTTAGGCACCGCCGATTCGGCACGCCGGCGCACGATTTCCGTTACCGGCTGTTCATGCTGTTCGTCGATCTCGACGAGCTGGACGAGCTGCGCGGGCGTCTGTTGCTCTGGTCCGCCCGTCGCCTCGCGCCGGTGCGCTTCCGGCGGGAGGACCATCTCGGAGACCCGGAACGGCCGCTCGCGGAGTGCGTCCGCGAACTCGTCGAGGAACACACCGGCGCCCGTCCCGCCGGCCGGATCTTCCTGCTTTCGCACCTCGCGTATTTCGGTCACTCCTTCAACCCGATCAGCGTGTACTACTGCGCGGACGCGGCGGGCGAGGGCATCGAGACCGTCGTACTGGAAGTGAACAACACGCCCTGGGGCGAGCAGCACTGTTACGTGTTGTCGGCGGACGCGCTGCGGCCCGCGGCCGGCGGGCGCAGCGCCGGGTTCGACAAGGAATTCCATGTCTCGCCCTTCCTGCCGATGGAGATGCACTACCAGTGCTATTTCTCGCGACCCGGCGAGATGCTGAGCCTCGCCATCAACGACTTCGAGGGGGACCGGCTGCGCCTGCAGGCTTCTCTGGTGCTGAGGCGCCGGCCCCTGACCGGTGGGCAACTCGCGCTGTCGCTGCTGCGCTATCCTTTCATGACCGTGAAGGTGGTGGCCGGCATCCACTGGCAGGCGGTGCGACTGTGGCTGAAGAAAGCGCCATTCGTGCCGCACCCGGGCCCGCGGCAGCGGACCTGGCGACGCACCGGGACCCGATAGCTCTCCCTGCCCTTCGGATACTGACACAATGGCATATCGACAGTTATGAGAAATCACGACATCGCAGTGACCGCGGAGGCGCGGAGGGACAGCAAGCTGCCCTGGTTCGCCGCGCTCGCCCGCCGGGGGCTGCTCGACCGTCTGGCCGGCATCCGCCGGGGACGCCTGATCGTGCGCGAGGGCGGTCGGGAGCACCGCTTCGGAGAGCCGAGCGAGCGCTGGCCGCTGGACGTGAACATCGATGTGGTCGATCAGCGGGCCTGGGCCGATATCGCGCTGGGCGGGGGACTCGGCGCCGGCGAGGCCTATGTGCGGGGATGGTGGAAGACGAGCGACTTGACGGACGTCGTCCGCCTGTTCCTGGTGAATCGGGACGTGCTGGAGGAAATGCAGCGCGGGCCCGCGCGGATGCTGCACCCGATGTTCCGGCTCGCTCACTGGCTGAACCGGAACACACGCAGCGGCAGCCGGCGCAACATCCAGGCGCATTACGATCTGGGCGACGATCTGTTCCGCCTGTTCCTGGACGACACCATGATGTACTCGGCAGCGATGTTCGACGACGAGCATCGCACGCTGGAGGAAGCATCGCGGAACAAGATCCGCAGGCTCTGCGAGAAGCTGGATCTCTCTCCCGGGCATCACCTCCTCGAGATCGGCAGCGGCTGGGGCGCGCTGGCCGTGCATGCGGCGCGGGAATACGGCTGTCGCGTCACGACGGTGACCCTGTCCGAGAACCAGCTGGCGGCCGCGAGGCGGCGGGCGGAAACCGAGGGCGTCGGGGACCGGGTGGACGTGCGGCTCTGTGATTACCGGGACCTCGAGGGAACCTACGACCGGATCGTCTCCGTGGAGATGCTGGAGGCGGTCGGCCACGAGTACTTCGAGACCTATTTCCGCAAGGTGGACGAGCTGCTCGCGGAGGACGGACTCATGGTCCTGCAGACCATCACGATCGCCGATCAGAACTACGAGCAGGCCAGACGCACCGTGGACTTCATCAAACGCTATATCTTCCCGGGCGGCGGCCTGCCGTCGGTGACGGTCATGCTCGATATCCTCACCCGGTGCACGAGCCTGAGGGTCTGCGATCTGCAGGAAATCGGATTCGACTATGCGCGCACCCTGGCGGAATGGCGCCGGCGGTTCATGGCGAAGCTGCCCGCCGTCCGCGAACTCGGTTATTCGGACGTCTTCGTCCGCATGTGGGAGTACTACCTCTGTTACTGCGAGGGCGCGTTCAGAGAGCGCGCCATCGGCGACGTCCAGCTCGTCCTCGGCAAGCCGGGCAATCGAAGCCCGGTCGGGGGTATTGCACCGCCTTGAGGCATCGACGTCGCCGGGCTTCTGCTATCATCGGCTTCGTCGATCCGGGATTTTGCACCGGAATTGTGCATCGCGCCGAGGTTCTTGCCGCGGCACCGGTATTTCGCCCGCAGTAACCCCCCGCCCTGGGAGTCAGCCCTCGTGCCAGCCCAATCCGAGTACAACCCGGTGACGAATTCCCGTCTGGCCCCACGCATCCGTGCCCGTCTGGTGGCGCTGTACGGCGTGGGCATCCGCGAGGCTACGGAACTCCAGGTGTATGCGGCCCTGTCCAGCGCCCTGAGGGAAGAACTGATGCGACGCTGGCGCCACACCCGCCGGCGCCACGACCGTGCCGGAGTGCGTCGGGTCTACTATTTCTCCGTCGAGTTCCTGATGGGGCGGAATCTCAACAACACCGTCACCAATCTGGGCATCGAAGAGGAGGTACGCGCATTCCTGGCGGACGCAGGCCTCGACTACGACCGCCTGCGAGTGCTGGAACACGACCCGGCACTCGGCAATGGCGGGCTCGGGCGGCTCGCGGCCTGTTTCCTGGATTCGATGGCGACGATCGGACTCGCCGGTTTCGGCTACGGCATCCGATACGACTACGGTATCTTCACCCAGGGCGTCGGCGAAGAGGGTCAGCAGACCGAGTCGCCCAGCGAATGGCTCAAGTACCGGAACGGTTGGGAGATCGGCCGGGACGACGTCCGCTACACGGTGCCATTCGGCGGACGGCTGAGCGACGGTGGGCGGTGGATAGAGGACTGGCGCGTCGTCGCCCAGGCATACGACACGCCCATACCGGGAGACGGCGGCGAGACGGTGAACTACCTGCGGCTGTGGTCGGCCACGGCGCCGGAACCGTTCGACCTGGATCTGTTCAACGCGGGCGAATTCGAGCGCGCGGTCGCCGCGCAGGTGGATGCGAAGAATATCTCCCGGGTGCTGTACCCGGACGATTCGACGGAGCGCGGCCGCGAACTCCGGCTGCGACAGCAGTACTTCTTCGTCAGCGCGAGTCTGCAGGACATCATCGCGAGCGAGATCGCCCTCGGCCATCCGGTGACCGATCTGGACCGCCATGTCGCCATCCAGCTCAACGACACCCATCCGGCGCTCGCCGTCCCGGAACTGATGCGGCTGCTGCTGGACGAGCACGGGGTCGAGTGGGAGCG
>JARRPZ010000182.1:0-4521 GCA_037382365.1 Gammaproteobacteria bacterium | reverse complement strand
GCCGCCCGCCGACTGCCATCGTCCTGCTGCTGTTCTTCGGCTCCGGTGCCTGTGCGCTGGTCTATCAGGTCGTCTGGGCCCGGATGATGACCCACGTGTTCGGGTCCACGGCGCTGGCGATCGGCACGGTGCTGGCGGCCTTCATGGCGGGGATGGCCCTCGGCAGCTGGAGCATCGGCCGGGTGGCGGATCGGGTGCCCGACCGCCTGCGACTCTATGCCTGGCTGGAGTTCGGCATCGGCATCGCCGCACTCGTCTGTCACCTGCTGCTCGAACAACTCCCCCGACTCTATCCCGCGCTCTACGGGATCGCCGGCGACGTGCCTGCGTTCCTCGCGGTGCTCCGATTCTTCGCTGCATTCCTGCTGGTCATGGGGCCGACGGTGCTCATGGGTGCGACGCTACCGGTGTTGAGCCGGTATCTCGTCTCCGGCCGGGAACTCGTCGGCGTCAGTGTCGGCACCCTGTATGCCGTCAATACGTCCGGGGCCGTCGCCGGTGCTCTGCTGGCCGGTTTCTGGCTCATCGGCAGTTTCGGCATCCACGTACCGGTGGTCGCAGCGGCGCTGGTCAATCTGCTGATCGGCGTCGGCGCCTGGGTCTTGTCGCGGCAGATGCGACTATGGATGGCCGGCGGTGCTCGCGAGCAGCAGGAGACGGACGATGCCCCGGCGCCGGATCCGGACGTCCGCGGTGCCGCGACCCTGCGGCTGGTCCTCGCCGGGCTCGCGATCTCCGGGTTCACCTCGTTCGCCTACGAGATCTACTGGACCCGCGCGCTGGTGTTCGTGCTGGGCAACTCGACCTATGCGCTGACCACGATGCTCTGTGCGTTCCTCACCGGCATCGCGCTGGGCGGCTACCTGGTTCGCTTCGCGATACGCCGTTTCCGGGACCGGGTGGCCGTGTTCGGCTGGATCCAGTTCGGCCTCGGCGTCTTCTCCGCGCTGGCCCTGCCTCTCCTGTTCGCCTTCGGCAATCCGGGTGCCCTCGGCCGTCACGTAACGAGCGTGGCGGGAGAGGCCGCAACACTGGTGTTGACCAGCTTCGGCGTATCCTTCCTCGTCATGCTGGTGCCGGCGACACTGATCGGCGCCACATTTCCGCTCGTCGGTCAGCTCGCCGTCCGCCGGCTGAGTGAGACCGGGGGCACGGTGGGCCGTGTCTACGCGGTGAACACGCTCGGCAACGTCGCCGGGGCCCTGGCGCCGGGGCTCTTTCTGCTGGACTGGCTCGGCATACAGCGAGGCGTCGTGTTGATGGCCTCGCTGAATATCGGCCTCGGCCTCCTCGTGCTCGCGCTGCGGTCGCGGGGGGCGGAGAGCCGGCCAGGGAGGCGTCTCGTGGTGCCGGTGCTGCTGTTGGTAGCCGTCGTCGTGCTCGCCGGTGCGCCGGTCGATTTTCGTTTCCCGTCGCGGGGGGAAAGGCCGGACGACCGCACGCTCTATTATCGGGAGGGACCGCTGGCGACGACCCAGGTCTACGAGCGGCCTTCCACCGGTGACAAATCCATGAGCGTGGACGGCATCGTCATCGGCGGCACCGGCGAGACCCACTTCAAGCAATTGTTGCTCGCCCATCTGCCGCGACTGCTCCGCGATGATCTCCGCCGGGAACTCTCCGTCGGTCTCGGCTCCGGCATCCTCGTCGGGGAGAGTGCCCGCCATCCGGATCTGCAATCGATCACCGCGGTGGAGATCGAGCCCGGCGTCGTCGAGGGTGCCGCTTATTTTCGGACGGAGAACGATGCCGTGCTCGACGACCCGCGCCTGACCGTGATCGGTGACGATGTCGCGAGCTTCCTCCGGACCCGGGCCGGCGAATACGACGTGATCACGGCCGACGAGAAGACCGCCGACGAGTACGCGTCCAACGGCTTCTCCTATTCACTCGATTACTATCGGCTGCTGCTCGAACGCCTCGCGCCGGACGGGCTGGTGGCTCAGTGGGTGCCGGGGACGCTGCCGCCGCGGCAGTACCGGATGATCCTGCATACCTTCGCGACCGCGTTCCCCCATGTACAGCTGTGGAGTTTCCTGCCGGCGCATCGGCTGGGGCCCTTCAACACGATACTGGTCGGTTCGCCGGAGCGGATTCCCGTGGACCTGGATTCCGTCCGGCGCCGGTTTGCGGAACGTCGCAGCGCGCTGCAGGCCCTCGCGCCTTACGGTCTGACCGGTGCCGAAGACCTGCTGCCGCACTTCGTCGCGGACGGGCCGGTCATCCGCGACGCCGTCGGCACTGCGCCGTTGAATACCCTCGCGCATCCCCGTTACGAGTTCTATTACCCCTGGGAGTATGCGAAGGACCGGCTCCGGAAAGCGATCGACAATCAGGCCTTCCTGCTGGAGTTGAAACGCCGGGCACACCCGCGATTCGTTGCCGACCTCGGTGTGCCGCGCGCAGAGGCGGAGCGCTGGCGCCGGACCTTCGCCGCCGAGTTCCGTTTCCTGGAGTCCTTCCAGCGATTCCTCGGCCGTATCCCGATGGAGGAGACCGTGCGCCTGTTCGACGAGGCGCTGGCACTGGCCCCCTGGAGCGAGAGCCTGCGTGCCCGTATCTACGCCCAATACCGCTACTTCACGGCGACCCTCGATGACCCGCTCCGCCGCAGAATGCTCGAGCGGCGGGTCGAGGCGCTGGCCCCGTCCGACGTGGTGGATCCGGATCGATCGCCTGCCGGCGCTCAGTGACGGGTGAGCACGATGAGTACGGTCAGGAGGACCCCGCCGCCCAGCGCCGGCAGGTGATAGGGTTTCCGGTCCTCGGCGGCGTGCGGCAGCAGGTGTGTCGCACCGACGTAGACCAGCGCGCCGGCGGACAGGCCCAGCAGGCTGCCCAGCGTCTCGCCGTGGATCTCGTGGACGAGCGGCCAGGCGATCAGCATGCCCGCCGGGGTCGTGGCCGCCGCAGCCAGGAACGCGAGCAGCGTGGCACGGCGTTCCCCGAAGCCGCCACGGACGAGCAGCAGATAGGTGACGATACCCTCGGGGAATTCGTGCAGGATCATGCCGGCGGTCGCGAGGAAGCCGGTGAAGACACTGACGGTGAAGGCGATCGAGTAGACGAAACCGTCGATGAAGGAGTGAAAACCGATACCCAGCATCGGTATGAGCCCGATGGTGCAGTCTTCGGCGTCCGGGTCCCGGTCGCAGAGAAATCCGGTCAGCGCCCGGTTGAAGAGGTGCAGCGCGAGGAATCCGCCGAGCACCCAGGCGGGCGCCTGGTCATTCCTGGCCAGTGCTTCCGGGATGAGGTGCAGGAACGAGGCGGAGACGAGCACACCTGCCGCGAAGCTCATGAAGTAACTCGTATTGCGGTGCCCCCAGGCCGCGAAATGGCGGATGGTCCAGATGCCGAGCGTGGTGACGGCTGCCGCCGAGAGACTCGCGCCGAGTGCCGTCAGGAACGTGTTCTGCACGCTGTCACCGTGCCCGTCATCGGCGCGGCCGGGATGGCCGGTAGTTTATGCCGCCGCCGGCGTCACCCCGGAACGGCTGCAGGAGCAGCCGGTCGAGGCGGAGTTCGCCGGCATCCCGGAAGCGGTTCAGCCCGATCGTCATGCCTTCGTGTCCGTCCCGCGGCTGGTCCCGGTAGGTGCCGAGCAGCCGGTCCCACCAGGGGAGGTTGAATCCGAAATTGCTGTTGGTCTCGTCCGGGTGTACCGAATGGTGTACCCGGTGCATGTCCGGTGTCACGACCACCCAGCGCAGCGCCCGGTCGAGAGCCGTCGGGATGCGCAGATTGCTGTGATTGAACATCGATGTCGCGTTCAGCACGACTTCGAACAGGATGACGGCGCCTGCGGGGGCGCCGAGCGCCAGGATCACGAGGATTTTCCAGCCCATGGAGATCACGATCTCCAGCGGATGGAAGCGCAGCCCGGTCGTCACGTCGAAGTCGAGGTCGGCGTGGTGCATGCGATGCAGCCGCCAGAGTGCGGGCAGCGCATGGAACACGACGTGCTGCAGGTAGACGGCGAGATCGAGGGCGAGCAGGGCGGCTGGCCAGGCGAGCCACCACGGTATGTCGGCGAGCCGCAGGAGCCCCCAGCCGCGCTCCTCGGCGAGCAGGGCAGCACCGACGGCGAGCAGGGGGAACGCCACACGCAGTACGGCTGTGTCGATAAGCACGATACCGAGGTTGGCGGGCCAGCGGGTGCGGCGCGGATAGAGCCGCGCTCGCCGGGGTAGTGCCGCTTCGAGCATGCCGAACAGGACCAGTACGCCGACAAAAGCGCCGGCCCGGACCCATGCTTCGTGGCTCGTCAGAAGACTCTCCATCGGGACGCGCGATTCCATTCCCTCGGCAACCGAGACGCGGAGAATGCCATGGAAGATGCCGGGTTCACACCACCGGCCTGCGTCGCGCCTGTTTCCGACGGTCCCGGGAGAGCGCGCGCGGCGGCTGCCGTCTGCCCGCGCCGATCAGTTAGAATACGCGACTCCGACTATTGCATGACGACCCTATGACCAAGACCGGGCGTACGAAGCACAAGGTCTGGCCGGTGCTGCTGATCTC
>JARRPZ010000181.1:0-5464 GCA_037382365.1 Gammaproteobacteria bacterium | reverse complement strand
CGATTGCCCTCGCCATGGCGATGATCATGACTATTGGTCGTCGGCGACGCTGATCCGGATCGCCGTTCTGCCGCGTTTCAGCATTCGATCACGTTCACCGGTACTTCGATGACATTCACGGCGAGGCCGCCGCGGGCGGTCTCCTTGTACTTGGTCTTCATGTCGCGGCCGGTATCTCGCATGGTCTTGATCACCTTGTCCAGTGACACGAAGTGACGCCCGCTGCCGCGCAGCGCGAGCCGCGCGGCGTTGATGGCCTTGATCGCAGCCATCGCGTTGCGCTCGATACACGGTATCTGCACCAGGCCGGCGATGGGATCGCAGGTCAGCCCCAGGTTGTGCTCCATGCCGATCTCGGCCGCGTTTTCCGCCTGCGCCGGCGTGCCGCCCAGGCCCTCGGCCAGCGCACCGGCCGCCATGGAGCAGGCCGAACCGACTTCGCCCTGACACCCGACCTCGGCACCACTGATCGAGGCGTTTTCCTTGAACAGCACGCCGATGGCGCCGGCCGTCAGCAGGAAGCGCACGATGTCGTCATCGTCGGCGCCGCGGAAACGCACGAAATACTGCAGGACCGCCGGGATGATGCCTGCGGCGCCGTTCGTCGGTGCGGTGACAACGCGTCCGCCGGCGGCATTCTCTTCGTTCACCGCCAGCGCATACAGGTTCACCCAGTCCATGACATTCAGCGGATCGTTCAGTGATTGTTCCGCCTGGGCCCGCAGCTGCGCATGCAGAGCTGCCGCCCGCCGCTCCACCTTGAGCCCCGGCAGGACGCCTTCCGTGCGGCAGCCGCGGTCGATGCAGCGCTCCATCGCCTGCCAGATCTCCAGCAGGCGGGTGCGGATCTCGGATTCCGTGTGCCAGGCCTTCTCGTTCTCCAGCATGATGTCGCTGATGGATCGGCCTTCACGCTGCTTCGTCCACCACGAAGCCGCCGCCCACGGAATAGAATGCGGCTTCCAAAAGCTTTCCACCGTCCGCGTTCCAGGCAGTGAAGCGCATGCCGTTCGGATGATGCGGCAGCTTCTGGCGGCGGTCGAAGATCAGGTCTTCCCGCTGGTCGAATTCGATTTCCCGCTCGCCGCCCAGGCGCAGCCGTTCTTGCTCGCGGATCGTTTCCATGCGCGCAGGAATCGCTGCGACGTCCACGGTGTCCGGCTCCTCGCCCTCGAGGCCCAGCATGACCGCCTTGTCCGACCCGTGGCCGCGGCCGGTGGCGCCCAGCGAGCCGTAGAGCTGGACGCGGACCCGAGCGACGTCGTCGAGCGTGCCCGCATCCCGCAGGCGCGTGACGAACTGTCGGGCCGCTTTCATCGGTCCCACGGTATGGGAACTGGAAGGGCCGATGCCGATCTTGAAGAGGTCGAATACGCTGATGGCCATAGCGGTCGAGTATCGGGTACTGTGCCGCCATCATCATCTGCGGCCTCGGCGCCAGTTACAAGGGGGGGCACGCCCCCAGGCGTAAATCCGGGACATGATCCGACTCTAGAGCGCCGTGCAGTCGTCCGGCGCATCGTCCAGCACCACCGGTGCGCCCTTCACCCCGAAGAAGACGGCGATGAGCACGACCTTCTCGTTGCTGTCGTTCCTGACGCCATGTACGGTTCCGTGGCCCGGGTCCACGAAGGCTTCTCCGGGGTAGACCTGGCGCGGCTCGCAGCTGTCACCGATGTAATTGGTGAGAGTGCCGGGGCCGAGATTGACCAGGAATCCCGTGGCCTCGCCATGGCCATGCCACCCACCTATCGCGCCGGGATCGAGCGTGATGTGGAGGATGAGCTCATCCGAAGCGTCCTCGACGTGAGTGACGTGAGTCGCACGGCCCGCGATCTTGTTCCGCACAGTGAGGCTGACATCGTCCAGAAATGTGCCGCTCGCCAGCGGTTCGACGTGTGGTCCGCCGTGATCGGCGAGGATCGGCAGGGCCGCGAGGCTCAGGACGGCGCCGGATGCGGCGGCGCACAACGCGGTCGAACGGCGGATTCGTCCGTATGCATGGTTGCTTTTCTTCATCTCTTTATCCCCCTATTCCAGATGCTTCGATTTGTTGCAGGCTGTCCGTCACGAGAGTTCGGATGCCTCGGGATCGAGTGCATCAGAGGTTGTGCCGAAAGTCTTGAGGTAGTTTTCGGAAAACTTTGGGATTATTGTGGGAAACGTCGGTCGATGAGGATTGCCGGCAGGGAGGGAGAATTGGATGCCGAATCACGGAGCCGCACTTCGATTCGGTCCGTATCGCGTCCACCCGGTGCAGGGCCTCGCTGAGGGGCGTGACGAGATACGAATTACGCCGAAAGCCCTGGCCGTACTCTACGCACTGGCGGAGCGGGCCGGCGACGTGGTCACCAAGGCGGAGCTGTTCGACACGGTCTGGCCCGATTGCACCGTCTCCGACTCGGCACTCAGTTCCTGTATCCATGAATTGCGCTGCGCGCTCGGAGATGACGCGCGTCGACCCCGGTATATAGAGACCGTACACCGGCGCGGCTTCCGTTTCGTCTGCGATTGCCAATGTCCGGAACGAGATCGCCGGGCATCGGCCGACTTCGGGGGGAGCGGCCGCGGGCGGTCCGACCACCGCGCAGGAGACGTGCCGCCGGAAGTTGCCGACGCCGTGCGGTGGTTGTCGGAATCGGGCGGCGAGAGCCGCGTGGCCTGGATCAATGGTCCCGACAGCGTATCCAACAACGTGGTCACCCGGTGTCTGCTGCGCCGTCTGGCCGACGAGGGAAAAGGGTACTACTGCACCGGTCGAGCCAATGAGCACTTCGGTCCGGACGATCCGTATCATCCTCTGATCGAGGCTCTGGACGAGTTGTGTCAGCAGCCGGGCGGAGCAGGCATCGCTTCACTTCTCCGCCGCCATGCTCCCAGCTGGCTTGCCGAATTGCCTTCGGTCGTCGGCAACGAGGAACGTGAGGTCCTCAGGAAGGTGACTGCCGGCGTGAGCCGGGAGCGCCTGTGGGCCGAACTCGATACCGTTCTGAATACGATCGCAGCCGACCGTCCGTTAGTGATCGTTCTCGAGGATCTTCAGTGGTGCGATCCGCTGACCCTGCAGTGGGTGGCGACGCTGGAACAGCCGATGGCCGCGCCGATCTTCGTCGTCGTTACCTGGGTCTCGGGAGGGAAATCCGGTGAAGATCCGGTCTCCGATGCGAGTGAGCGTTGCATAGCGGCCGGGTGCGGCACCAAGCTGACCGCAAGTGGTCTGCCCGGCCGGGCGCACGAGTCGCAAACGGCCAGACGATGTCTCGACAGTGCGGACGCGAACGTAAGACGGGTGCTGGAAGCGGTCGATATCCTCGGTGAGCCGTTCACGGTCGAGGCCCTTGCGGGTGCCACCGGTGAATCGGAAAGCGTGATCAGGTTGGCGCTCGACGGACTGGAGGACGACGGACTCGTGCGAGCCGGGCTGTCTGGTGCACCAGGCCGCGAGCGGGATTCGCGTGTCCGGTATTTTCTAGCCGACCCCGCGTTGCGCGTTCAGGTCCGGCGGAACACGCCCGCTTCCAGGCGCCGCGAACTGCACTACGCCTATGCCGTTTTCCTGAGAGGCAGAAGCGATGCGATCAGCGGTTTTCGTGTCACGGCCAGTGCCCATCACTTCGCGCAGGCGTTCGCGACCGAGCGGGCAATCCACGCCGGCCAGGACGCGGCGACAATGTGCCACCGCCGGGCCGCTCCGTCCGTCGCTCTCCGGCACCTGCGTCGTGTCCTGCAGCTGCTTCGATCCCTGCCCGAAACCGAAATCCGGAGCATTCGAGAGGCAGACCTGCAGGCTCGCCTCGGCAGCACCCTTGCTGTGGTCGAGGGACCCGGCTCCGATTCGGTGCGTCTCTGCCACGAGCGCGCATGGAATCTCGGCGCAGAGGCCGAGGCATCACCGCGGCGCTTTTCCGTATTGTGGGCGGTATGGGTCTACTACTTGAGCGTGGGCCCGCTCAGCCGGGCGCAGGAGATGGTGGACGAGCTCGCCCGTACCGCCGAGACATTGCAATCACGGGAACTGCTTCTCGATGTCCACCATGCGAGATGGACTACGGCACTGATGGTCGGTGATGTCTGTGCGGTTCGGCTGGAGACTCAGGCTGGCCTTTCTTTGTGCAGCCTGATCGGCGAGGGCCCCACCGCCATGGGTCGGGGCTGCACGCTCCACACTGTACACAGCAGCGACCATGATATTGGTGTGTGCGCCGGTTTTTTTGCGGCCTGGGCCTGCGTCCTGGCGGGGAAGTCGGAAGAGGCGAAGCGCCTTCTGGACACGGTTCTGGCGCACGCACGGGCCGTTGGCCACCCATACACCATCGTTGCCACGCTGGTGATGTCCGCAGCCGCTTGCGCTGCCATGGGGGATGCTCAGTCCACGGCGCGTCTCTCGGCAGAGGGCGCCTCGATGGCCGCGAAGCACGGGTTGTCGCTCTGGCAGATCTGGGCGCGAATCTACGGAGGCTGGGCCGAGACCATCCTCGGACGCAGTGCGACGGGCCTCGAGAAGCTGGCGGACGGTCTCGAACGGCTCAATGGCTCCCCGCTGCGGCTGTTCCGTGCATTCCAGCTGTCGCTGGCAGCGGAGGCGCAACTCGCCGCGGGCCGGCTCGACGAGGCGTCGGAATCGATCAGGAATGCGTTCCAGACGTCGCTGCGGTTCGGTGACCGTCTCGCGATGCCCGAGTTGTATCGACTGCGGGGCGAGGTGGCGCTGGCCGGCGGCCGTTTGGGGCGTTCCGTGCAAGGACCGGAAGCTGACTTCAGGACCGCGCTCGCCATGGCCCGCGAGCAGGGTGCCGGTCTTTACCGGGACCGGGCGCTGCACAGCATGGAACATCTGCATTCGCGTGAGCGGTCGCGCCTGTGACTCGTAGGCGCACATCGGTCGCCGGCGCCGGTGTCCAAGGCGATCGATCAGCCTCACGGCTTCTCCCGCGACCAGCCCATCGAGATGTCGGACAGCGAGACTGCGGGGATCAGGGGCGAAGCCTCGCGGCATGCCGGCGATCGTCGATGCGCATTTCTGGATGAGCCTGGGCCCGCCGAAACGGTTACAATGGCTGTCGCTGCCGCCGGCACCACCAGGGACCGGTCCGTGTCAGGCCGCAATCCTCGCAGCACCGGCGCCGAGGCGCAGCAGAGCGACCCAATAACGCAATCACATAACCAGATAATCAGAAACAGGGAGTCAGCACATGGCAGACCGAAGCGAAATCGAACGGGAAATGGAGAAGAAGCTCGAGCAGGGCCAGTCCACCGTCGACAATATGAAGGAGAAGATGGAGGAGATGGGCGACGAAGTGTCCGACGAGACCAAAGATGCCATCCATGCGGCCGAGCGTAACCTCGAGAAGGGCAAAGCGAAGCTGCACGAACTGAAGGAAGCCTCCGACGAAGAGTTCGAAGAGCTGTGGGCCGACACGAAGAAGGTGTGGCACAACGTGTCCGACGAAGTCGAGGCCGGCTG
>JARRPZ010000180.1:0-6124 GCA_037382365.1 Gammaproteobacteria bacterium | reverse complement strand
GGGGAGTCTCTACAATGAGACTACATCAGCTTTACATAATCGCTCTGGCGGCTGCCATGATCCTGGCAGCCGCAGTGAGTGGCGCCGAAGAGCGACTGCCAATCGAATGGAACGTGGTCGTCAACAATGGCGATGCGATCCCCGGCCATCCGGACCGGACCTACAACAGCTACAACCCGCCGTCGGTCAACGGGAATGCCTTCGTCGTGTTCCGGGCACGGAGCACGGGCCGGCAGCGCGGCCCGGTCAGCGGCATCTATGGCCGTGACATGGACACCCATGGCTCGGCGATCCGCCTGATCGCCGATCGCGACACGCCTGTCCCCGATCCCAACAATACCGCCTATCCGGCCGGCGGCGGCGATCACGCCGGCGGAGGCCACGCTGCAGTCAACGGAAACGGGGACGACCGGGGCAGCCCGGATTGGCGCCTCGCCACGTTCAACGAGTTCCCGTCGATCCCACGGATCGCAACCGGCCGTGATGCCGTGGCTACACGGGGCAACCACCCGCCCGTGTGGACCTGGGCGTCGAGCGACGACGAACTCCGCGCCGGCACCACGGGCATCTATTTCGCGCCGGCCGCCGACGATCCGGCGGCTCGGCTCCATACAGGCGCCGGTCTGCTCGGCGAGGTCGGCCAGTCCGACTATGCCGACTTTTCCTATCTGTTCGCCGTGCCGGGCGTCGTCCCGACTGTCCGCTTCGATGTCTTCCCGGGGTCACCGTCGATTACCGACGATGGCCATATTGCCTTCAAGGGCAACTACACGGATCCGGTGACCGGCATCGGGAAGACCGGCGTCTATTACCGACGGGTCGTCGCGGATTACGCCGGTGGTCCGCAGCCGGTCGAACGCGTGGCCGATTCTGATACCGTCATCCCGAATCACCGTCACTGCCGTGGGGACATCACCTTCGGTTCCACGGCACCGCCCAGCGCCGCGGACGGCAATGTCGTATTCGTCGGCTACGACGACGAGGAAAATCCGAGCTGCGGCGGGATCTACCGGGCGCGGTTCACGAACCCGGAGGAAGACCTGACGACGCTGGTGGGGCTGGACACGGACGTGCCGCTCGGCGGCGCCGGCCGGTTCCGGCGGATCGGCGAGGGGCTGTCCTATGATGGTCGCTTCGTGGCCTTCTGGGCCGCCTGGGGCGAGGCGATGCGTACGCTGAAGCTCTACTGTCCCGAGGAAGGCAACCGCATACGCCGCGACTACTGCAATCATGTGGGCGACTTCGCGGACGGGCCCGAGGGGCAGATCGAGGGCGACGCCTGGAGCATTTGCGAAGATGCGGCCGGCAATCCCCTCGCACGCTGCTACCAGTTGAAACAGGTACCCGTGAATCAGGGACTCTTCGTTCTCGACACGCTCTCGAGGAGGCTGCGCCTGGTCGCTCGCGCCGGAGTCGATGCGGACTACGACGATTTCCTCTACTGGAACTACTCCGGCGCACCGCCCGGCGCCGGCGAGAGCGAGGGCTACGGCGAACCGCCGCGCTTCCGTTCCGCCGCCTTCCTGTCGGTCAGTGCCCGGGCCGGGGCGACTTTGCGACTTTCCGCCTGGCATTCCTCGCGCGCATCGCGGATGCGGACGCGGCCGGCGTATATCGGGATCCGGTCGACGGCATCTATCTCGCCGAGGCGCTCGGCGCTTCCGGGATCTCCACTGTCGCCCTGCTCCGCACCGGATGGGACGGCACGCTACTCGATCCGCTGGCGATCGATCCGGCCACGGGGGAGGCGCTGCCGATCTCGAGCCTCGCCCTGGAGCGGGAAGGGTTCCGCCGAGGCTGGCTCGCACTCACCGCCGGCATGGGTACCGAGGATGCCGCCTGGGCCGGCATTTACCTCGCGGACCTGCGCGACGAAAGACCATTGCCCTGAGTCGCAACGCTATACTGACACCCTCACTGCGAGGGGAAACCGATGTTCCGACTATTGCTGATCCTGCTGGCGGCGGCGGTGCTCTATCTGCTGACCTGGCCTGTCCCGGTTGACCCCGTAGCCTGGGAGGCGCCCGAGGACGCCGGCTATGTCGGCGACTTCGCGGCCAACGACGCGCTGGCGGATCTGGAGCGCATCGATATCGCGCCCTGGCACGGCCCGGAGGACGTCGCTGTCGATCGGGTCGGCAATCTGTACACGGGCACGGAAGACGGCAAGATCCTGCGAATTGCCGGGGACGGGACGGTTTCCGAATTCGCAGACACCGGAGGCAGGCCACTCGGCCTGGAATTCGATGCGGACGGCAATCTGCTCGTCGCGAACGCCTACCTGGGTCTGCAGAGCGTGGACGCCGGCGGAGCGGTGACCCTGCTCACCGACGAGGTCGAGGGGTCGCCGATCCGGTATGCCGACGACGTCGACGTGGCGCCGGACGGGCGCATCTACTTCTCGGATGCGAGCACGAAATTCGGGGCGTCGGAATACGACAGCACTTACGGCGCGAGCCTGCTCGACATCCTGGAGCATGGCAGCCACGGGCGTGTCCTTGTGTACGACCCGACCACCGGCGAGACGGGTACGGTGATGGCCGGGCTCGATTTCGCGAACGGAGTGGCGGTGGATCGGGCAGGCCGCTTCCTGCTGGTGAACGAGACCGGCACGTACCGGGTGCTGAAGCACTGGCTCGCGGGACCGAGAGCCGGCGAGACCGAGATCCTCATCGACAACCTCCCCGGCTTCCCCGACAATATCAATCCCGGTGAGGACGGCCGCTTCTGGGTCGGCCTGGTGTCGCCGCGGAGCGCACAACTCGATTCACTCTCCGGCAGGCCTCTGCTGCGCAAGATCGTGCAGCGGCTGCCGGAAGCGCTGCGACCGGCCGCCGTGCCGTCCACACACGTCTTCGCGATAGACGCGGAGGGTAACGTCGTCGCCAATCTGCAGGGCGACGGCACGAAACTGCATGCCGTCACGGGCGCAGTGGAGACACGGGACGCGCTCTATCTGACATCCCTGTTCGGGACGGCCATCGGCAGGGTGCCGCCTCCCTGAGCAGCATCGACCCGGCACACGCAGGAGGGACGCTTTTGCAACCACGGCCGGGATGTGGCTCCCTGTAAGGACACGCATCATGACGGAGGTACGCATGAATCAGCACTACCGGATAATGCCGATAGCAATCGCCGCACTTTTGGTAGCGGGCTGCGGATCGGAAGAGCGGACCGTCGATGTCGATCCGCCCGGCCGGGAGAATGCGTCCGCGAAAACCATGGCGATGACCGACGAGCCGAGTCGGACACGAGAGACGGGGGAACCCGTGCTCGTCGCCCGGGCCGAACTCGAACCCACCGAAGGTAACGACGCCCGTGGCATGGTTAAATTCTCCAGAGCCGCCGGCGCCGTCGTCATCGACGGCCGCGTGATGGGTCTGACACCCGGACCCCACGGGCTGCACATCCACGAGAAGGGTGACTGCTCGGCACCGGACGGGACGTCGGCGGGCGGACATTTCGCGCCCGACGGAGATCCTCACGGCTCGCCCGACAGTCCTCCGTCACAGCATCACGTCGGCGACCTCGGCAATATCGTCGCCAACGAACAAGGTATCGCGCTGGTGGACGTAGTCGATGCCGAGATGACACTCGACGACGGACCGAAGAGCGTGCTCGGCAGGGCCGTCATCGTCCATTCCGGTGCCGACGATTTCACGACTCAGCCGACGGGTAATGCCGGCAGCCGCGTGGCCTGCGGTGTCATCACCGAGGTATCGCGGGTCGACGAGCCCTGAAGCGCGCCTGAACGCACCCCGGCGACCGGGCCGTTCCCCCGGTCGTCGGCTCAGCGCCGGTAGCGCAGCACGTAGCCGCTGAACGGGCCGCTCGGGCACGTCATCTCGGTCCTTTTCGGCTCCGCCTGCTGCGCGTAGCCGCGGGACTGCATCTCGCGCGTGAAACGACCCGCGTTGCCGCGGCCCGGATCGACGATGATCACCTCGCAGCGCGACCTCGCGTGGCGGTCGATGAAGCCGGCGAGAACGACGGCCGAGTCGCGCTCGTACAGGAGATCGCTGCCGATGAGCAGGTCGAAGGTGCCGAGGCCGGTCCGTTCGTCCTGCCAGCCTGTGCGGACGAACGGGATGGGCCCGAGCTCGTTCAGCCGCTCGTTCTCTGTCAGGAAGCGGGCCGCCTCGGGATGGTGGTCGGTCGCGGTGATATCCGCATCGCGGTACTTCAGCATCAGACTGGCGAGGGCGATACCGCAGCCGATCTCGAGGATGCGTCGATCCTCGACCGGCTCGTCCTGCATCAGCGTGGCCAGCATCTCGCCCGAGCCCCAGACGACGCCGAACATCGGCCACAGCGCCGAAGAGATCCCGACTTTCTCGGCCTCGCCGCCTTCGTCACGGAACTGCTGCAGGTCACGCAGGGTACGGACGTGGATGTCCCGGTCCCGGAATTCCAGGGTCCGATAGCGGTAACGGATCACGGACATCGCGTGCTCACGGATCGGGATACCGGCACACCGGTGCGTCCGGCTCGCGCCAGCCGCGCTAGGATATGCGCTTCTCCTGATCCTTCCAGTAGGGTTCCCGGAGTTCGCGTTTCAGTACCTTCATGGCCCCGGACAGCGGCAGCGGTTCGGCACGGAACTCCACGGACTTCGGTGCCTTGTATCCCGCAATGGCCTCACGGGCATGAGCGATGATGTCGTCCTCG
This sequence comes from Gammaproteobacteria bacterium, assembly GCA_037382365.1. Taxonomy (GTDB): domain Bacteria; phylum Pseudomonadota; class Gammaproteobacteria; order Steroidobacterales; family Woeseiaceae; genus Lentisalinibacter. The sequence continues at coordinate 1,456 of JARRPZ010000180.1, read as the reverse complement.
GTCACCTCGGCACCCTCGCGCGGCACCACGATGGCGTGTACCTGCTCGCCCCACAGATCATGGGGGATGCCGATGACCGCGACCTGGGCGACGGCGGGATGGGTCGAGACGGCACTCTCCACCTCGGCCGAATACACGTTCTCGCCGCCGGTCACGATCATGTCCTTCACCCGGTCCACCAGGAACAGATAGCCCTCGTCGTCCAGATAACCGGCGTCGCCCGTGTGATACCAGCCGTCGCGGAACGCCTCTTCGGTCGCCTCCGGCTTCTTCCAGTAGCCTTCCATGAAGTTACCGCCGCGTGCGCACACCTCGCCCACCTCGCCCGGCGGCAGCAGATTGCCCTCCTCGTCCTGCACACACAGATCCACGCCGGGCACGGAACGGCCGACGGAGCGCAGCCTCGGTCCGCCCTTCAGATGGTCGGCGGTCGTCAGCATGGTGAGCACGGAGGAACACTCGGTCATCCCGTAACCCTGCTGGATCTCGAGATCCGGCAGGATCTTCAACAGCGTATCGAGGAGCGCCGCGGGCATCGGCGAGGCACCGTAGGTGAGCTGACGGAGACTCTTCAGTGCCTCCGGCTTGAAGTCGGGATGCTGCAGCATCATCCCCACCATCGTCGGCACCATGGTCGTCTGGGTCACGCCGTGGGCCTCGATCAGTTTCAGCACACCGCCCGGGTCGAACATCGGCATCGTCACCAGTTTGCTGCCGGAGGTCATGGTCGCCAGGCAACCGACCATCGATGCCGCATGGAAGACCGGTGTCTGCATGAGGTTGATATCGTCCGAGCGCCGTCCCATGACCATGGTCACGTGATAAGCATTCAGCATCTCGGCACGCTGGGTCACCAGAACGCCCTTCGGCAGACCGGTCGTGCCGCCGGTATACATGAGTACCACCGGATCGCTCTCCTCGGGCACCTCCGGCTCGACGGGTTCGGCTGACTGCAGCAGTTCGTCGTAGGTCAGGTCGTAGGGGGTATCCGTCGCATCCGCGGCACCGATCAGTACCACCCGCTCGATCGGGCAGTCCGAGCCTCCCAGCTGGCGCGCGTGTGCGAGCAGGGGCGCGAATGTGGGATCCACGAATGCCACTTTCGTCCCCGAATCGCGCAGGATGTAGTCGAGTTCCTTACCCGCGAGCCGGAGATTCAGGGGATTGATGACACCGGTACCGAGGAAGGCGGCATGATAAAGTTCTATGAACTCATGAGAGTTCATCGACATGACGGCGAAGCGCTCGCCCTTGCCGACGCCGAGGCGCTCGCGCAGCCCGTGGCCGAGCCGGAACACCCGATCCGCATGCTCGGCGAAAGTCGCGCTGTAGGTGCCGTCCGCGATGACCGTCCTGTCCGCGTACTGACGCAGTGCCGGAAAGAATTGCTGGTGGTAGACGAGTTCTTTCACGGTTACTCCCCCTCTGGATACCGGACGAAGAGTATACCCGCCGT
>JARRPZ010000179.1:0-4580 GCA_037382365.1 Gammaproteobacteria bacterium | reverse complement strand
TGACGGCTCAGTCGGAGACGAGATTGCGGCCGCTGTCCTTCGCCCGATAGAGGGCCTCGTCGGCCCGGCTGAGCAGCTTCCTGAAGTCGTACTCGGAGCCGACTTCACAGACACCCAGGGAGATCGTCACACCCGGCTCCGTCGTCTCCTCGTCCGATCGCCCGGAACGGCAGCCCACCGCTTCCCGGACTCGTTCGCCGACGGCGTGTGCGTCCTGCCCTGCCAGGCCGGGCAGTAGTACGGCGAATTCGTCTCCCCCGAAGCGGGCGAGCAGATCCGTGGGACGGAAGTGCGCGCGGAGCGCGTCGGCGACGGCCGACAGCGCCCGGTCGCCCGCCAGGTGTCCGTAGCGGTCGTTGAAGGTCTTGAAGTGGTCCACGTCGATCATGATCAGCGAAACCGGCCGTGCGTCCGCGTGGCAGCGGGAGAGTTCCCTCGGGAACATGTCCTCCATCCAGTGCCGGTTGTTGAGGCCGGTCAGCGCGTCGGTGGTCGCGTGCTGTTCGTACTTGCGCAACGTGCCGATGCTGTCCGCGAGGAAGTCGTTGTGCTGACGGACTCGTTCCGAGAGCACTTGCAGCAGGTTCTTCGCGAAAGCGTGTGAGGCGTCGACCAAGTTCCACAGGACGTTCTTGTGGATGACCATCAGGTGTGAATCCTCGTCGGCCAGGACCCAGGCCGAGGGATCCCGGTCCTCGATGATAGACATCTCGCCGGCGCATTCTCCGACGTGCAGGGTTCTGAGAGGCGGAGCATCGAGTCTGCCGACGTGCACGCTCATGCGGCCGGACAGCACGACGTAGATCGATTCGTTGGTCGAATCCGGCGCGAGAACGATCTCGCCGCGCCGGGCATCACGTCGGTCGCAGGCCTGCAGCAGCTCCCGGACCGCGTCTGCATCGACCCCTCGGAACAGCCGCAGTCCTGCCAGCAGCGACTCCGGATAGTCCGAGTTGATCGCCGGCTCGTCCCGGTCCTGCCCTTCCCATGGGCGGTATTCCATCGTCTCGTGCATCAGTCTCTCGGACGGCCGCCGGGGCCGGTCCACCCCTCCGGGGAATAAGGCACATATACGCCAGCAGGCGGACAAACACAACGAACGCCGACCGCTTTCCCGACCGCTTTCCCGACCGCCTGCGGCCTGGCCGGACGATATGTGAAATCACTCGCTCTCGAGCATCGATTTCATTTGTTCGAACGTGGACGACTCCGCCGCGCCGGCCACGGGGTAATGGAGGTCCAGGGAACGGAGGTTGTCCGTGATGATGCGGGCGACGGCGACCCGCATCTCCTTTTTGTCGTCGGCGGGGATCGCGTACCAGGGTGCCCATGGCCGCGACGTGGCATTCAGCGCCGCCTCGTAGGCGTCCATGTAGTCGTCCCAGTGCGCTCGTTCACGGACGTCGCCGGGCTCGAATTTCCAGTTCTTGTCCTCTTCGGTGAGACGGTCGAGGAAGCGCTTGCGCTGCTCCTCCCGGGAAACGTTCAGCCAGAACTTCATGATGACGGTGCCGTTGCGGGCGAGGTGCTTCTCCTGGTCCGCGATCGACTCCAGCCGCTGGTCCCAGATCCGGTGCATGTCGATGGGCCCGGGCAGTTGCTGGCCATCCAATATCGAGGGGTGCACGCGCACGACCAGCACCTCCTCGTACTGGCTGCGATTGAATACGCCGATGCGCCCGCGCTCCGGCAGCACGCGGGTCGTACGCCAGAGGAAATCGTGGTCCAGTTCTTTCGAACTCGGCTTCTTGAAGCTGAATACCTGACAGCCGGCCGGGTTGACTCCGCTCAGAACCGCCCGGATCGTACCGTCCTTCCCCGCGGCATCCATCGCCTGAAACACCAGCAGCACGGCATAGCGGTTCTGGGCGAACAGTACGCGTTGCTGTTTCGCGAGTTCGTCCACCTCCTTCTCGAGACGCTTCTTCGCCGAACCCTTGCCGTCGTCGATGCGCGTCGGTGCGTCCGCAACGCGGAAACTGCCGTCAAATGGGACGAGCCAGGGGGATGGGCGTGCTTCGAACATGAGGATTCTCCGTAGCGTGGTATGGACGGGATCAGGAGGCGCCGTGACGACGGAGTGCCCAGGCGACGTGCTCGCGGACGAGGCCGGAGGGATGGTCCGCGCGGGAACGCAGTGCTGCGAGGACCTCGGGGCTCGTGGCCGCATTGCCGAGCGCAACGGCCACGTTTCTCAACCAGCATTCGTGGCCGATGCGCCGGATCGCGCTGCCCTCCATGCGTTTCAGCCATTCGGGTTCGTCCCAGGAAAAGGCCTCGACGAGGGAGAGTCGGTCGAGGCCGTGGCGCGGCGCGAAGTCCGGCTCGCTCGTGCGCGTGGCGAACTTGTTCCAGGGACAGAACAACTGGCAGTCGTCGCAGCCGTAGATCCGATTGCCGATCGCCTCGCGGTACTCCTCCGGTATCGCCGAGCGCGATTCGATGGTCAGGTACGAGATGCAGCGCCGCGCATCGAGTTCGTAAGGGGCGGTGATCGCTCGGGTGGGGCAGACCTCGATGCATGCCCGGCAGGTGCCGCAGTGATCCGCGGCCGGCTCGTCGGCGGGCAGCGGCAGGTCGGTATAGATCTCACCGAGGAAGAACCAGGAGCCGCCCGCCCGATTGATCAGATTGGTGTGCTTGCCGATCCAGCCGAGGCCGGCATCACGCGCCAGTGGCTTCTCCAGTACCGGGGCGCTGTCCACGAACACCCGGTAACCGAACTCGCCGATGGACTGCCGGATGCGCTCGGCGAGCCGCTGCAGCCGGCGGCGCATCAGCTTGTGATAATCCCGGCCCAGTGCATAGCGTGAGACGTAGGCCCGGGAGGGGTGATCGAGCAGCGCCCGCGCGTTTTCCGGCGCCTCCGGCAGGTAGTCCATGCGCACGGAGATCACGCGCGCCGTGCCCGGCACGAGTTCGGCTGGTCGGCTGCGGCGGGTGCCGTGCCGGGCCATGTAGCCCATCTCGCCGTGCCGCCCCTCGGCCAGCCAGCGCGCCAGGCGGCGTTCGTCCGCCGCAAGCTCCGGGCGGGCGATGCCGCACTGCTGGAAGCCGAGATCGGCCGCCCAGGTACGGATCCGGCCGGCGAGGGTGGCCATGTCCGTCGGCTGTTCTGAGTGTCCTGCTGTCATCATGAGTCGGGCGGCGCCGGGTCGGGCGATCGGCCGTGACTCCCCAGTATAATGCGGCGCATGAGCCGACTGCCGACCCGTATCCACGATGCCGAGGGCGTGCGCGCGCTGGACCGGTGCGCGATCGAGCGTGAAGGCATCCCGGGTTACACGCTGATGTGCCGTGCGGGCACGGCCTTGCTGGATGCTGTCGAGTCCGACTTCCCGGCATGCGGTCGTCTTCTGGTCGTCTGCGGCGCCGGTAACAACGCGGGGGACGGCTACGTGCTCGCCCGGCTGGCACGCGAGGAGGGCTACCGGGTCATGGTCACGGCGCTGATCGCGCCGGATTCCCTGACCGGCGATGCGGCCCGGGCCTGGCAGGATTATGCGGCGGGCGGCGGTGAGGTAATCGACTGGGACCCCCGGCTGCTGACCGAGGCGGACCTGGTGGTGGACGCGATCCTGGGGACCGGGCTCACCCGCGATGTCGGCGGAGCCTTCGGGGCTGCCGTCGACGCCATCAACGATGCCGGGCTGCCGGTGCTGGCCGTCGACATCCCGTCGGGACTGGACGCCGACGATGGCCGCATTCGCGGCACTGCCATCCGGGCCGACACCACGGTCACCTTCGTCGGCCTGAAGGCCGGTCTGGTGACCGGCGTCGGTCCCGATCTCCGCGGCCGGCTCCGCTTCTCGGACCTGGCGGTCCCGCCTGCCTGCGCCGACGCCGCCGAGCCGGTCCTGCGTCGCCTCGACGAGGCGTGCCTGCCGGACCGGTTTCCGCCGCGCTCCCGGAGCGCCCACAAGGGGGCCTTCGGCCACCTGTTGATCGTGGGTGGTGCCCCGGGCATGCCGGGCGCCGTCCGGCTCGCCGGCGAGGCCGCGCTGCGGGCGGGCGCCGGCCTGGTCACCGTCGCCACCCATCCGGAGCATGCCGCGATCATCACTGCCGCCCGGCCGGAATTGATGTGCCGGGGCGTCACACGGTCCGCAGACCTCGAGCAGCCAATGGCCCGGGCGACCCACCTCGCCCTGGGGCCGGGGCTCGGGACCGGCGAATGGGGGCGCGAGATGCTGGATGCAGCGCTGGCCAGTGGCCTCCCAGCCGTGGTGGACGCGGACGCGCTCAATCTCCTGGCCGAATCGCCTCGCCGGTACGAACGCTGGATCCTGACCCCGCACCCCGGCGAAGCCGCGCGTCTGCTGGGCACCGATACGGCGGACGTGCAGTCCGACCGGGTCCGTGCGGCCGCCGGCATTGTCGAGCGCTACGGTGGCGTCGTCATCCTGAAGGGCGCGGGCACGGTGGTGTGCGACGCCGGCGACGAGTTGGCAGCCATTTGCAGCGACGGCAATCCGGGCATGGCGTCCCCCGGCATGGGAGACGTACTGACGGGGATCGTGGGCGCCATGCTCGCGCAGGGCCTGGCCGCCCGACAGGCCGCCGAGACCGGGGTGCTGGTG
>JARRPZ010000178.1:0-5362 GCA_037382365.1 Gammaproteobacteria bacterium | reverse complement strand
ATCGATGTAAGCCCGATTGTGCGGTGCGGTTGGTGTTGTCAGGAGTGGTTTACGCCGAATAGGCCGCCAGGGACGAAATTCGGTCTCCCGGGTAGGTTGCCGCCGCCGTTGCCGGGTGAGGATTCGCTTGGGTACCAGAATGCTCATTCCACCTGCCCCCCGTATGAAATCGTTGCAGTGGCCGCAGTTCAACGATACGAGCACGGTGATCCGAATACCTGACAGTTATGCGATATCAGCCTCACATTTTTCCCACAGTCGGCACACAGGGGCTATACTGAATTCAAATCCCTCAGGAACTCTGCACCAGAGGGTATTGTCGGCCACCAGAGACCGAGAATATGGCCGCCAACGGACCGTTCAGCGTCGGGGACTGGACGGTAGAACCGGACCTCGACCGAATTTCTCGCGGGGAAGAGCGAATCCACCTGCGACCTCAGGTGATGCGCCTGTTCGTCTATCTGTCGGAGCGACAGGGCGAAGTGGTGCCCTCCGAGACCCTGATGCACGACTTGTGGTCGGGGAAGATTGTCTCCGACGCGACGCTTTACAACTGCGTGGCGGAACTCCGGCATGTCTTAAGCGACGATGGCGACGGCCAGAGCGTCATCCAGACGGTGCCGAAGAAGGGATACCGCCTGAGACTGCCGGTCTCCGGCATCGGTGTATCAGAGCAGGGCCGGCTGGAATCCTCGCGCGGGGAGGCATCGCGCCGTTCCCGGCGCTGGATCTGGCGCTCGGCGCGCCATTCGTCGTTCTCGTTCAAGGGCAAGGATGTCGATATCGCGACGATGGCGGAAGAAATGAACGTCCGGCATATCCTCGAAGGCAGCGTGCGGCGCGACGGCAACCGTGTGCGCGTCACCGCGCAGCTGATCGATGCGAAGGATAGTAGTCAATTATGGTCCGAATCCTATGACCGTGACTACAGTGCCGCCAATCTTATTGAAGTCCAGAGCGAAATCGCGCGTGCCATTACAGGCCGCTTGCGCATGACGCTGACCGGCGAGGACGAGGAGCGCTTGGCAAGGGTACCGACGGCGAATACCGAAGCGTATGCGGCTTATCTTCTTGGCCGCGAGCGGCTGGAACATCATAAGGTCGAGGATCTGGCCGATGCCGTCGAGCACTTTTCGCAGGCGATCGAGCTCGATCCGCAATTTGCCGGCGCCTATGCGGGCTTCGCCGACGCATGTGGCCTTTACGCTTCGTACTCGGGCGGCCAGAGCAATGAGCTTTGCCCGTCATCGCTGGCCGGGCGTGAACAGCTCGCACGGAAGGCGCTCGAACTTGATCATGAATCCGCCGAGGCCTGGATAAGCCTCGGAGCCTCGATTACGGAACAGGCTGCACGCCTGCATGAGACCGAAACCCAATCCAGGATTCACGACAAGCTCCACGAAGCAATCGCGGCCTTCGAGCGTGGGCTGGAACTCAACCCTACTCTATCCGAGGGATACCATGGGTACGGGTACAGCCTTATGTGGATTCACGTCTACCCGGACCCGCCGTTCGGCTGGATCAAAGCCTGGCAAGCCGGACGCTGGGAAGCCGTTTTCGACAAAGGACTCGAAGTAGATCCGCTCTCAATTTCTTTGCATGAAGATAAATCGTGGTACCCGATCACGGTGAGCAGCAAGGAAGAGGCGAAGTGGCACGGACACCGGATGGTCGAGATTGCGCCCCGCTCGCCGCGCGGCTACGGAACGGTTGGAAGACAGGAATGGGAGATAAATGGACGAATTGACGAGTCGATCCGCTGGATGGCCAAGGCTATGGAAATCGATCCGCGAACTCCGGGATATCCCAGGTTTATTGGCCTCGCTTACGCCGCTCTCGGTGATTTCAACATGGCGCTTGCCTATCTCGACCTGGCAAAAGTCCTGACTGCGCCGGACAACCAGCCAGCTCAGGAAAGATTGCTCGTGGAGCAGGCCGTTGTCCGGCTTGTGTCGGGCAAGACCGAGGTGCATCAGGCGCCCGAGCTACTGCCTCCGGCGAGTCTGGCCAGGAGGCCGAACTCCACGGCCTGGCAACGCATGAGATTGGGCGTATTCGTCGATCTGGCAACCGCTAGCCCCGGGAATGCACTTGCCCGCATGGAGGAATTCTCGCCCGAGTGTGTAGGCGCGAAAGAAGTCCGGACAATGTTCGGTAACCCTTGCCCGGACGAACTTGTTCGCGTCTATCAGGTACTGGGTGATTACAAGACAGCGCGGGCACTCAGCGACGCCGGTGTTCCTAGATATCAACTAATAGCCGAGGAGTATCCGGTGACATGGGTGCAGGTTGATTTTTCGGGTGCGCTCGCTACCGCGGGACGAACGGACGCAGCGCTCGACGTGCTGGAGAAGGTGGTGTCGTCGGGTTGGCGTGGTGATCGCTACAAGAAGCGCCTGGGCTTTATCTTCTGCTGCGATGTCCGTTTCGATGCGGTTCGTGACCACGAGAGGTTTCGCGCCATCGCTGCCACGATCGAGGCTGACATGGCGCAGCAACTCGAAAACGTCCGTGAGATGCAGCGGCAAGGCGAAGTACCGACACTCGAGGAACTAAATGCGCAAATTGCGTCGCAGTAGAAAACGGGCGCGTTGGTTCAGGGAAATCGCGACTGTATTCCGCCGAGCTTCAAAGGAATGAGATCAAAAAACCAGACCCGGCCATGGCCGGTCACGAGCCAAAGCGTCAGAAGTTGGTCCACAGATAGACGCCAATGGTTCGCGGCCTTACGCTGGCGCCGGACGCCAGTTGATTGCTGAAAGCGTCGGCTGCCCCCGCAGACGCCAGTCCAGTGTCGTCCAGCAGGTTGGTCGCATACAGCGACAAGCCGTAGCGTTCCGCGGCCATCGTCATGTTCCCGTCGACCAGGACATAGTCGTCGACGGGGAAGTTCAGTTCACAGCCGCAGCCGGGAACCCCGCTGCTGTAGGCGGTGGGGTAACTGCCGACGTAGCGCAGGCCTGCGCCGACGCTGGCATCGAATCCGGCAAGCGGGAACTTGTACGTGCCGCGCAGCGATCCGGTCCATCGCGGCAGGTATCTCAATCGATCACCTTCGAGACCGCCGATCGTAGGTGCGTCGTCGTCGAGGCGGCTGTCCGCATAGCCGATAGACAGGTCGATCTCGAATTCGTCATTCGGCCGATATGCAAAGCCGGCCTCGAAGCCATGGGCCGAGATATCCGATTCCGAGTTCCCGATGGTCGCAATGGAATTCACCCTGACTATTGCCTGAAAGTCGTTCCAGTCGACTGCCCAAAGGGCGATGTCGTACCCCAGGTTGCCGTCGAGCGAGGTTCCCTTCGTGCCTAACTCATAACTCCGGAGATCGTCCGACTTCGCGAGGGAATCGGAGTTTACTTCACCGGGCAGAGCCAGGCGAGGAACGGCCGGTCTGTAGCCGTTGGCGAATCGCAGATAGAACGATGACTCGCTGTTTGGCCGCCATCTGGCGCCGAGCAGCATCGTTGTGACGCGATCGTCGATTTCGCCGGCAAAGAAGACCTCGCTGTCCGGATCGCCCGCACCGAGCAGCCCCGCGTTTCGGCTCTGCACGCGCATCTCTATGTCGCTGTAACGGGCCCCCAGCGTGATGTCCAGATCCGGACGCAGGAACCACGTCAGGTTTCCGTAAAGCGCAAGTTCTCGGTATTTCGAAGGGATTTCGAAAGTGAAAAGATGATAGCCGGACGGCACGCTGAAGCTGTGCTGCGACAGATCGGTCTCGACGCCGGCGAAGTAAATGCCCGTCAGCCATTCGAGCGCGTCATTGTCATCGGAGGTCAGCCGAAACTCGTGGGTGCGCTTTTCCACTTCGGCATGAATCGTAATCGGCAGTGTGTTCGTCCCCGGCGGTGCTCCGACCTCCTCATCGACGAACTCGCCAAACGCAGGCGTCACGTCAAGCCATTCGCGGTCATCGTAGCCGGTCAGGGCGGTCACGTACGTCACGCTCGCCCAGTCGAGATCGACGTTGAGCGTAGCTGCGTAGATATCGAAAGTAATCGTGCCAGGCGCCGACGGTGCGTCAGTGGTGTAATAGCTGTAGGTGGGTGTCAGCGATGGATAGTCGTAATTGACGCCCTGCGTGCCGTGCGCGAAATCCGACTCATGCCGGGACGCCAGGAGTTTCAGGCTGCTGGCGTCGCTGACTCGCCACAATACGGTCACGCTGCCCGCGGCGAGGTCGAATGGATTGATATCGTGCTCGACCGAGCCGGACGCAGGATCGATGCGATCGAGGTACCCGCCCTGGTCCGCGTACATGCCCGTCGCCGCAATTGCCAGCCGGTCTTCGACGATCGGAAGTGAACCGTAAAACTTGTACCGCTCGTTCCACTCGCCGTGAGCGGTATTCGACAGATCGACAGCTACGCGGCCAGAAGCCTCGTCCAGCGACGGATCACGGGTCACGTATCGAATGACACCACCAACTGCGCTGGCACCGTAGAGGGTTCCCTGAGGTCCCTTGATGAACTCAACTCGCTCGATGTCGCCGAGCATTCCATCGAACATCCGGATCTGTGCCCAGACGTAAGGAACTTCCGGAGTCAGCGGTACGTCATCGACATAGACGGCGACCACGGGCGTGGAACTTTCCTGCGTCACCCCACGCATGAATACCTTACCCAGCCCCCAGTTACCTTCTCCGGTGAAATGCACGCCGGCCGTGTAATCGATGGCGTCCTCCAGCATCACCAGCCCCTCGGTTACGAATTCTTCAGGCTCGATGCTGGATATGGCCAGGCCGACCTCCTGCAGCAACTCGCGGCGCCTGGAACCGATTACAACGATTTCGTCGAGGTACTGATCTGACTCTTCTTCTGCCGAAGTCGATTCCGGGTTCCCCTGGCCGTTTTCTGCATCGTCTGCCAGGGCGGTTACACCGAACACGAGGAGAATGGTCGTGGCGAGTGATCGCATCCGGCGGGAACAACGGACTGACATACGCTACGCCCCCTGCTGACTGGCGGCACGTTGCGTGTGCATTCCCTCGTTTTCTGCGCCACAGGTGCCGCAGCTACCGGACCGGCTCGGTCGATCGAGAGCCGATCCAAACATACTTTTTTTGTGCGCCACGACCGGAAGGTCGTCAATCCGTGAATCCACGTAATGCCACCGACAGGAGTGGTTGGAACGATCGACAGTCCTGGGAGCAGGCGGTGATGGTGGCGTCGGGTCAGGACATCGAGTGGGACGTCCTGGCGGCAAGGTTTATCAAGAAAGGCGCGGACGAAGAGGAATTCCGGCGCTTCCGACATGCAGCCGGCGCTTAGAAGCGCGCTGGTCTCGACCGTGTCGGTCGTGGGCTCGGAGATCCTGCTTGGTTGCTCCATCCGGAAGACAAAAGTGCGTCATTGCC
>JARRPZ010000177.1:0-5986 GCA_037382365.1 Gammaproteobacteria bacterium | reverse complement strand
ATCGGCGGCACGGCCGCCGCTGCCAGCCGGACACCGGGCCGGCTCTACACGGTGCAGACCAACGAAGGCACCTCCATCCAGATCGCGACCGAACAGACGGAGATCCGGGTGGACGACTGTGTCTACGTGGAGGAAGCCGGCGGCACCGCCAACATCCGGCGGGCACCGCTGGCCGCGTGCCAGCCGGAGTCGAAGGCCGTGATCGAAGAGCCCGAGATGGTCGCGGAGATGCGTGAAGAAGCCACGGAATGCGCTGCGGCCAAACAGGAACTCGTCGATGCGGACAGCGAGGACGCGATGGAGCGGGCCGTCCGGAAAATCCAGTTGCTCTGCTACGACTAGAAAACGGTATCGGCAGCCCGGCTAGTTGCCGGCTGCGGTCCCCATCTGCGCCTCGAGACCTTCGCGGAGTCGCCGGGCCCAGAATTGAGCAACCCGCCTGACCTCCCGGGTCGTAGCCGCGCGGTTGGTAGGAATGAACAAGTCGCCGGATCCGGCTGCCGCCCGGCGGTCGATGGCACGCGCCAGGACCGTGCCCGATATCGGGTCCCGGAGTTCCAGCAGCAGTGTCGCTTCGCCGACCTGGCGGATGTAGATGTCGCCCCTTCCGGCGGGTTCCGGGGGCAGATTCGAAACGACGTCCAGCAACGCGGCGTAGACCATCAAAACGTCGGGGCCGGGGCTGGAAACCAGTTCGAAACGGTCGCTTGCGCTCAATTCCGCGGTGAAAGCCTCCACCATGATCTCCCGGAGTGCGTCGCGTTGCTGTGCGCTCACTTCGAAGTGAGTCGTAGCGCTGGCGGGCATCCTCGTGTGCCGCGTCTCGCCGCCGGGACGGAAAGCGATGCCGGCGCCGACGAGCATGACTTTGGAGTAATCGGTCAGATCGATATCGGGCCGCGCCCAGGCATGGTCCATGACGGAATTCCGCACGGGGTAGAGGCCGTCGAAGGTCGGTTCCGCGTCGGCACCCGTATCGAGAACCGGTGGCGACGCGGCACAGCCCGCGAAGAGGATTACGCCCGTGAAGAGTAGGCCGATCTTGGGTCCTTGCCGTGTCCTGAAATTCATCGATTGTCTCCTGATTCTCTACCGGGCCATCTGCCGAACTGCATCTCGAATTCGACGCCGACGCCGAGGTTGCTCTGCCGCTCCTCGAATCGGAATTCCCGCGGCCAGCTCAGGTAGGAGAGCAGTTCGACGAACAGCCACTCCCGCGCGATCCGTCGGCGATAGCGCACTTCCACTCCATAATCGCGCACCGGCACCTCCGCGCCGGTCTCACCGGTGCCGAAGACGGCGTAGGAGACGCTGGTCTTGTTGGACAGGCTCTGATAGCCGGTGAACTGCTGGCTCCAGCGCAGACCCTCGATATCGTCCTCCGCCTGCAACGTCGTTCCGGAACGCAACAGCCAGTTGTCGTTAAGCGCGTGGTCGACGGTGTTGTTCAGCGACGCCCCCAGGCCGCGCTGGCTCTGGACGAAGATCCTCGGGCGCAGTCGCCAGAGCCAGGCGTCATCGTAAGTGCGGTTCCAACGATACGTGGCCCGCGCGTAGGGCTCCAGCGGCGTCCGGAGTTTCACGCCCAACGAGAAGTCCCAACCTCGCGCGAAGTGCTGGTTGCGGCTGTAACCCACGCCGAAGAGCCATTCGTCGTCCTGGAAATCCTTGAATCGCTCCGGCAGCGTATCGACGTCATCCATCACCGTCCCATCGATGAAATCCTCCGCATCCCCACGCCCGAAGGTAATTCGGGTCCGGTCTTTCAGCGCGGGCATCGCGATCCTCGCATGCAGCCGGACTCGTTCCTCGAAGCCGTCGCGTTCGTCCCACTGTCCCGCGACCGACAGGCTGCCTCGCGAGACGTTGGATCCTTCATCGAGATCGGTCTCCCCGAAGAAGCTGTCGAAATACGCCGCAGAACCGCTGACGACCCCGTGAACGCGCTGCTGCGCGCGGTCGAGCAACGGCGCTTCCTCCTCCTCCTCGGATGCCCGGGCCGAAGGCAGTAGCAGCGAGATGACAGAAGCGACAGCGATGGCTCTCGAAAGAATCACGATCGACATCCACTCCGTGGTCGGGTACCGGCAGTTACGTCGGGGGATACCGGCCACTACCACGCGTAGATATAACTGAGCGAATAGATGTCGTACTCGCCGCCGGAGCGCGTCGCGACGCCGGTACTGAAACTGCCACGAAACGCGTGGCGGCCCTGTATGGGGAAGACCACCGTGAAGCCGGCTCGAGAATTGCGTTGCAGATTCTGCCACTCGCCGTCGCCGGCACGCGTCTCGCCGCCGCGGTAGTAGTTGGCATCCAGCGTTGCCCAGAAACCCGGTGCGACCCGCTTCACGAGATGGAGTTCCAGCGAGAATACCGGCTTCTGTTCACGGGTCGCGCCGAGAAAGTCATCGTTGTCCTCGAAAAACCAGGCGCCTGCCTCCGCCTCGAACAGCCATGTCGGTCGCAACGGTACGATCATGCCGATGGCGGGTTTTATCGACCACCGGTTGGTGCCGAGATTGATCACCCGGTCCCCGTCGTAGTCGCCGGTCGGCGCCTGCACGATCACACTGGCCCCGATGATCGTCTGGGGATTCGCGCGTAGGTCGCGGAAGCCGGCGGGGTCCATCGCGGGTGCGCCTTTGAGGTTGACGGTAAGTCGCAGGCGCGCGTCAGTCAGTCCGCTCGTCTGACGCCGGCGGAACTCTCCGTTGATGGTACCCTCGGTCGTGCCATCGGCGTACGGCAGATTGACCTGCAGCGAAGCCGTGCGCCCCCACAGGTCCAGAAATCGCTGGTAGGCGACCTGCACATAGGTGATTTCGGATTCCACACCGGTGATCGGCAGCGACGGATCGATGAGTATGTCGCCATCGTTACGCTGCCAGCTTACGATCGCGACGTCGGTCCCGACCGGGGCCGGCCAGTGGGCGCGCGGTGACAGCTCCTGAGCCATGGCGGGCGAGCAGAGAATCGCGGACATGAGCGCCATGAGCGCGGTCGGGAAACGGGTTCTGTTGGCAGTCATCGACATCTCGGTCAGGGAGGGCGCGCCGCCAGCGAGACCCACTCCCATCAGAATCGAAAGTTGAAGCCGGCCATCGGTCCGTGAAACTCGAAGTCAGTCGTTACCTCACCATCCTCGAACTCGGCCTGCTTGTACTGGTAGCCGAACAGGATCCTGTTCTGCCGTCGCTGGCCCACTGTGTAGCCAATGAGCGCGCGTAACAGCAGCGTCCCCTCGGAATCCCCGAAGCTGACGTCGCCGCGGGTGTGCAGCGCCCAGCGATCCGAGAAATCGAAGACATAGCGCAATCCGAGCAGCGCGTCGTAATAGTCCTTTTCCGAGCGGGTACTGCCGAGCAGCGTGTTGTCCCCGAGGGAGCGGAACTCGTATCGGTCGTCGAAGCCGGAGTACCGGAGGCCCCCGAACACGCTCAGAGGCGTGCCGATTCCGGTCGGCCACCAGGATACGGCGGCATCCAGAATTGTCTGCTTGCTGCGGGTGTCGACCGACAGGAATGTCCGCTGGTTCGTGTCCGAGGTGTCGATATAGGTCAGGTCGACGAAGGCGCTCCACTGGCCACTGCCGCCTTCGGCGTGGACCATGAAAGCGGCGTCGATCGTGTCGAGGAGATCGCGGAAGCTCACTTCGCCACCGATACTGGTATCCCGAACGGACAGATCGACGGTCGTCGTCGATGCCCAGAGATAGGGCGTGATGGACCATTGCATCGCCGAATCCGCCTGGGCGCTGTCGATGCCGCCGAATACCAGGAGCACGGCCGCGAGGGCTGCCGCTGCCGCTGTCTGCCGTTGTCGCAAAGTCATCCGTTTACCCTCGAATCGATTACCTAGAATGATGCTTGCAGGAATATCACGGGACCCTGGAATCGTACGTCGGCAGCGCCCCGCCAGTTCGTGTCCTTCGCGTCGACGTCGATGTCGAACCAGTCGTAACCGAAGCCGAATCCCACGTGACGGAATGTCTCGTGCTCGAAGAAAGCTGCCGCGTGGCTGATCGAGCCCTCGATGTCGTCGACCGCGAGGA
Source organism: Gammaproteobacteria bacterium (assembly GCA_037382365.1). GTDB lineage: Bacteria > Pseudomonadota > Gammaproteobacteria > Steroidobacterales > Woeseiaceae > Lentisalinibacter. The sequence continues at coordinate 1,932 of JARRPZ010000177.1, read as the reverse complement.
AGAAGAACTGGCCACGGGCGACGAAGGACCATTTCCCGCCGAGGCGTCGGCCGCCGCTCAGACCGAGGACCGGTAACGGGGCCGTGACGCTCGCGATCTCCCTGGTGCGCACCGGCCGGTCGAGATTGTCGAAGGTCACTCCCTCGAGTCGCGTCTCCAGCTTCGTGACGTGGACGCCGGCGCTGAATGCGAGACCCCAGTCGACGTCCCTGACAATTCGATAGGAGTAACTGGCACGCGTCACCTCGGTCGTGAACGACGAGTCGATGTCGATGCCGATCGGGAAGACCTCGTCGCCGAACTTGATCTCCGTTTCGAGCCGTTTCCTGCCGAATCGCTTCAGGTCGAAATACTCGACTTCCAGGAAATGCCGGTCGGCAAAGCGCCAGCGGAACCCGGCCAGCAGCGTCTGCTTGTCCTTGTCCAGATTGAGATCGTCCTCGAAGTTCAGCTGGGTACCGGAATGCGTTCCCGAGGAGCAGCATACAGGCGAATACGAGTGATCTGTTCATCGGCCACACTCCGAGGTGCGATCCGGTCCGCTTCACGCGCGGCCGCGGGTACATGTGGGGAGGGTTCATTCGAGTATCCGGATGCCGAGTCCAGCGACACAATAAGGGAACACGCCTACGTGATCGGGCCGATCGCAGAGCCCTGCCGAGGTGCCGCCGGTCGGTCATGGCGCTCTCATTTCGAGGCTGTGTTGTCCGGCCCTCACCGGCGTCCCCGGAAGCTGCAGTCCGTTCGCACCGGTCTCCAGGTTGCTGTCCCGGTTCAGGACCTGCGTCAACGGATCGATCATCCCACGACCCCAGACTGTTGCGCTGTCGGCCGATTCCTCGTACGTCCGGGTGTCGGTGAGACTGCCCATCGAGAAGATCAGCGTCATCGAAAAACCGCCGCCGCCATCGGCGAGAAAGATTTCGGAATCCGCGCCACGGAGCGACCCGTCGCTGTCGAAGAGGAGCACCACGGCCTGGACGGTGGCCTCGGCCGTTCCGTAGACCGCCTTGATCCACTTGCCGATGTCTCCAGGCAGCACTAGCCCGTATTGCCGCTCGTCGATCCGGACATACTCATACTGGAATGCCATGCCGGCGGGGAGGGCGGTCATCCGGTGCGGAGGACCGAAGAGGGCCAGCACGGTGCCGTAGTGAGATCCGGTCGGGAGTTGTTCATACCGCTCCAGCGGCAGCGGGTCACCGAGGTGCTGTTCGAGGGAGGCGCAGCCGGTTCCGACCACCGCCATCGCAATCAGTACGGTAGTCACGGCGTAATCGGGCATCGGGGGCCTAACGGGAGATCGACTCATTGCTGTACGCCATTTCGGTCAGGAGGCCGCCCGTATCGAAGAAGAATACGGCGCGGTCGTAACGGCTGCGCTGCTCCCCCTGGTTCCACACGAGGAACACCCGGCCCTTACCCTGGGTCTTCTGGCTCAGGTAATAGAAGACCACGCTGTCATGCAGGCGGATGAGCTGAGACGGCGGTCCGAGGCGATCCAGGACTTCCGCCTGGGTCGTTTCGCCACGACGGAACTCCTCTAGCGGTATCTCGCGCCAGAGATTGTCGACGCCGTCGACGGAGCTGTAACTGACACAGGCGGCCTGCAGCATCAGCATCGTCGCGACGGCCCATCGGTTGATCATCATGCTCCGTACCTCCGTCTGTTCATCCGCTCCGCGGGCTGACCGGTCCGTCACGTGCTACTCGGTTTCCTCCGGGAACAATTCCGGCTTCGATGAAGCCAGCGCTTCCCGCATGCGCCGGGGGTAATCTTCCGGGAATATCCACATTGGCATGGACGGCGATCGCACCAGGCCTCGCTCCTGGGGCGGCAGGTCGTAGAGCAGGGTCATCAGGATGTCGCTGCTCACCCACGGACTGGCACGGAAATAGGCATGGCCGTTCCCCGTCGTACTGCCTTCGGCG
>JARRPZ010000176.1:0-4701 GCA_037382365.1 Gammaproteobacteria bacterium | reverse complement strand
GCCGCATCGATGAGGGTCGCTTCGGCGCCTGCCTGGCGCAGATGATCCGCGATGCGCGCCGCGACCTTCGCGGTCTGGCCTTCGCGGGTGGCATAGAGGATCAGGAAGCGCGGCATCACCGGATGCATTCTCCGCAGCCGCCGCGCCATTGCAACCGCCCGCGCGGATACCGGAGGATCGGCGCCTCGGCCGGGAGGCCCCAGCGGGGTTAGGTATTTCTTCTGATTCAACGCGCCTCGCCCGGCGCCCTAGCATGGTGAACCGGGACGCCGAAAGGTGTTCGGCACCATGATGGAAAAGGCGGACAGGCCCGAGATCACCATCCGCGCCGGCGGACGCGGCGTGCTGCTGTTCGATCTGCTGACCGCCGAGGAGGGCCGGGTGGACGGCGTCACCCGGGAGTTTCGTTTCGATATCGGCCTGCTCACCCGCGACTGGTTCGTCACCCGTTTCCGGCAGGCACGGGGCTGAAGCGCGGCGCCTCAGATGACACGGCATTACTTCCAGACCCGGATTGCCGAGCATGTCTGGCGCTCCAAGTATCGCTATCACGCCCCCGGCGGCAGCGCGGAGAAGGACATCGGCGAGACCTGGCGGCGGGTTGCCGCGGCGGTCGCCGCCCCGGAAGACGACCCGCAACACTGGAACCGGGAGTTCGATGCCCTGCTCGAGGGCTTCCGTTTCCTGCCCGCTGGGCGGATCCTGGCCGGCGCCGGCACGGCGTGGGACCGCACCCTGTTCAACTGCTTCGTCATGGGGATCATCGAGGATTCCCTGGACGGCATCTTCGATCACCTGAAGGAGGGAGCCGTCACCATGCAGTGGGGCGGTGGCGTCGGTTACGACTTTTCGACACTCCGCCCGGCGGGCTACCGCACGAATCACGTCGGCGGCATCGCCTCGGGCCCCGTCTCCTTCATGCGGGTCTGGGACGCCATGTGCGCCACCGTACTCTCCACCGGTGCCCGCCGGGGCGCCATGATGGGGACCCTGCGCTGCGACCACCCCGACATCCTCCCGTTCGTGGACGCGAAGCGCGAACCGGGCGTCCTCACCAATTTCAATCTCTCGGTGCAGGTGCCCGACGCCCTCATGCTCGCCGTCTCCCAGGACCAGGACTGGCCGCTCTGCTTCCCGGCGGACGGAAGCGACGCCGGCGAGACGCTGCAACGGGCCTGGACCGGCAGCGACACACCGGTGCGGTGTCGTATCCATGGTCACGTGCGGGCGCAGGAACTGTGGCGGCACATCATGACGGCCGCGTGGGATTCGGCCGAGCCGGGCGTCCTGTTCGTGGACGCCGTGGCCCGGGAGAACAACCTGCATTATCGGGAGAGGATCACGACGACCAACCCCTGCGGCGAGATCCCTCTGCCACCCTACGGCGCCTGCAACCTCGGTTCACTCAATCTCACCTGCTTCGTCCGCGACGCCTTCGGACGGAACGCCGAACTCGACACCGAAGCGCTCCGCCGGACGGTGCCGCCCGCGGTCCGCTTCCTGGACGACGTCATCGACGCCTCCCGCTTCCCTCTCGAGGCTCAGCGCGCTCAGGCACGCGGGAGCCGCCGGATCGGTCTCGGCGTGACCGGGCTCGGCGACACCCTGGCGATGCTCGGTGTCGCCTACGACAGCGACGAAGGCCGTGAGCGAGCCCGGGAATGGCTCACGCTGATCCGGGATACGGCCTATCGGGCATCGGTCGACATGGCCAGGGAAAAAGGCAGCTTCCCCTTCTACGAGACCGAGCCGTATCTGGACGGCCGTTACATTCGACGCCTGCCGGCAGATATCCGGGACGCCATCGCCGCCGGCGGCATCCGCAACAGTCATCTGCTGGCGATCGCTCCGACCGGGACGATCAGCCTGCTGGCCGGGAATGTCTCCAGCGGCATCGAACCGATATTCTCTCTCGAGGGCCATCGCCGCGTGCTCGACGAGTCCGGTGATTACCGCAATTTCGACGTTACCGACTGCGCCTATGCCCACTGGCGGGAACATCACGGGCGACCGCAGACCCTGCCCGATGCTTTCCGCTGCTCCAGAGACATCGCGCCACGCGATCACCTGGCGATGCAGGCGGCCCTCCAGGACCTGGTGGACAACGCGATCTCCAAGACCATCAACGTGCCGGAGGACTGTTCGCGCGAGGATTTCGAGGATATCTACCTGGCAGCCTGGCGACTCGGGCTGAAGGGCTGCACGGTCTTCAGGCCAAACCCGGTGCGTGGCGCGGTACTGACCGCGGATGCGGCCGCAGAGCCCCTGCCGGTGCACTGCTGCGATATCGAGCGGGAGGCGGACTAGCGTCGGCAGGACGTCATCCGGCGGGCGCCGCGAACCCGTCCGGAGCGTAGCCGAAGTTCTCGAGATCGGCACGGTAGAAATCCGACACGAGGTCGGCCAGTTCCCGGTCGTAATATGACCGCCAGTCGCGGCTCTCCGGCACGCGCCGGCGCTCGAGCCGGCTGGTCTCGATGCCGATCAGAGCGCAGAGTTCGTCGTACGACGACTGGAGATTCTCGTAGCGACCGATGAAGTCCACGGCGAGGCGTCCCTCCCGGTCGACCAGGAATTCGCTCTGCGGCAGCGCCAGCGGCCGCTGCCGGAAACGCTCCGTGCGGATGGCCTGTTTCATGCGTCCGCGCGCTTCCGCCGGCGGCAGATCCTGTGCGCCGTCCAGGAACAGGCAGATGTCGACGAAGCGCTCGTGGGGATCCCGGACGAAGGCGAACCTGGTGTAGGCCTGCCACAATTCCTCCGGCAGATGCGGCCGGATCTCCCTGGCGGACAGGTGTCCATGCGTCTTCCGCGCCAGTTCGGCGATCGGCAGACGGCGCGCCGCGAACAGATTCTGCTGCTGCCAGTCCATCGAGTCGAGATGCATGGTCAGGGCCTGGCGCAGAGCCCGCGTGGCGACCTTCGGTACGGCGATGAATATGAAGCGGTGGCGATGAGAGATGATCACTGGCCCGCCCTCTAGTCGATATCGTAACGCTCCCGGACCGCCGGACCCAGCGCGACCTTCAGCGGGTCCAGCCACTCTTCGTAGTGCCGCCACTGCTGCAGACCGCTGCGGTAGATCGGCTGCCGGACCTGCTCCGAGCTCGGTGTGCGTACGCTGCGTTCGGTGCGGTGGAACTCGAGGCACGCCTCTTCGAAAGGCAGGCCGCAGAATTCCAGCAGCCGCCGGACCTGGGCATCGAGGTCATCGACCACGTCTTCGTGCATGACGCGGAGCACGAATCCCGGTAATACCTCGTCCCAGTGGTCCATCAGGCGCACGTAATCCCGGTAATAGCGCCCCATCGTCTCGAGCCCGTAGCTGAAGTCCTGGCCCTCTCCGAACAGCTGCTTGAAACCGCTGAAGCAGCAAGCCATCGGGTGGCGCCGCGCGTCGATCACTTTCGCGTTCGGCAGGATCAGGCGGATCAGGCCGATGTGCAGGAAGTTGTTCGGCATCTTGTCGGTGAAGAACGGGGCGTCGCCGCGATGGATGCGCGTGTCCTCGAGGAACTTCTCGCCGAATCGCCGGAAGTAGTCGTGTTCCAGCTCGCCGAGGATGGCCGGGTAGCGGGACTCGTCCCCGGCCGTGCGCCCCCGCAGCCTTTGCGCGAGAGCCAGTACGTCGTGGAGCTCCATGGTGCCGTCCACCATCGAGTGGGAGGCGAGCACCTGCTCGAGCAGGGTCGACCCGGCGCGCGGCAGGCCGACGATGAAGATCGGGTCCGGGGCCGGACAGCCGGCGTCCTCCCGGGCATCGAAGAGCTCCCCCGTGCAAACCTCGATCTGGGCATCGACCATGGCCTCCGTATCGTCCGGATCGTACCCGGATCGCTCGCGCTTCAGGGCGTTGCCACGGCGGTAATAGCGGAAGGACTCCGCGAATGCTCCCCGGTCCTCCAGCGCCTTGCCGAGGGCGAAACACAGGTGGATACGGTCGTCACCGGCGATGCCGGTTCCGGCCTCCCGATCCCGCATCCGGGCGATCTCCTCGTCGCTGAACCGGTACGTCTTGCTATTGGCGAGACTCCAGTAGGCATCACCGTAGTCCGGCCGCAGCCGATAGGCCTCCCGGTAGGCCTCGATCGCCTCGTCCGTCTCGCCCAGCGCCTTGCAGGCATGACCGAGCATGACGTGGACACCGGCCTTGTTGGTAGTCCAGCCGAGGCATTCCCGATAGGTCGCGATGGCCTCCTCGAAACGCCCGAGACCGCTCAGGGCACTGGCCATGGCCAGCCGGAATACCGGGTTTTCGGGCTCCGCTTCGAGCAGGATACGGGCCTGTTCGTACGCCTTGCGGAACCGCGCCCGGCGGTTCAGCACGCGCAGATAGTCCATCCGCACGCGGCGATTGCCGGGCTCGAGTTCGACGGCGCTCTCCAGCAGGAACTCCGCGTCGTCGAGGACGCGCAGACGCACGCCGATGTCCGCGAGCAGCCGCATCGCCTCGATGTGGTGACGGTTCTCCTGCAGGAAGCGGCGGCAGAGGCGTTCCGCCTTGTAGAGCTTGCCTTCGTGAATCAGGTCTATGACCTGGAGCAGATCGCGAGGCAGCGCGGTGAGGTAGCGCACCTGGGAGTCGGCATGCCGCGCACGCTCCTCCCGGCCTGCGGCCTCGTAGAGATTCAGGAGCGATTTCCAACTGGCCACCAGCCCCGGGTTGAGCTCGGTCGCCTTCGCGAAGGCCGCCGCTGCCTC
>JARRPZ010000175.1:0-4740 GCA_037382365.1 Gammaproteobacteria bacterium | reverse complement strand
GTCACCGGTAACGCCGGCGACTACCAGATCGAGGGTGCGCAACGGGTGGCAACGCTGAACATCGGTGGCAGCGCCACGACCACGGTCAGTTTCGTCGTCGGGCGCTGAAGCGACTCGGGTCTGACGCATAATCTCCACAGACGGTACCCCCTGATATTCCCGACTGGTCGCGCGACGGTACGACACGTACAGTCGGCAATGTAGCGATCGGTCGCCGGGCAGCGGAGAGCAGAACATTCTGATCAGAAGGTTCATCATCATGCTGGCCGTCGTCGCGCTATTGTTCGGCGCGGTCTTCGGCTGGAATTCTCTGCAGCGCCAGGGCGGTGGCCAGCAGCAGCGCCCCCCTGCCGTCGTCAGCACGACCTCGGTCGAGTCGGAGAGCTGGACGCCGACGATCCGCGCCGTGGGGAGCGCGGTGCCGACCAGCGGCATCATGGTCGCAGCCGAGGTGCCAGGTCGGGTCAGGGAGATTTTCTTCAAGACGGGCGATCACGTCGAGAAGGGTGAGCGCATCCTGCAGCTGGACGACGAGGTGGATCAGGCGGAACTCGCGAATCTGCTCGCCGAGCGCAGGCTCGCCGAAGTGACGCTGGGCCGCATCCGCAAGCTGATCGCCGACAACCTGGCATCGGCATCGCAGCTTGACGAGGCGGAAGCCCGGCTCGAGAGTCTGCAGGCGCAGGTCGCGGCGAAGCAGGCGATCATCCGCAAGAAGGACGTGCGAGCTCCCTTCACCGGTGAACTCGGCATCCGCCGCGTCAGTGCCGGCCGCTACGTCGCCGCCGGGGAGGAGATCGTCAGCCTCGTCTCGCTGACGCCCATCTTCGTCGAGTACACGATGCCGGAACGTTTCCTCGGCCGACTGGCCCTCGAACAGACCGTCGAGGCGAGGGTCCGCGCTTATCCGGACAAGGTATTCCGGGGCCGAATATTCGCCATCACCCCGGACGTGGACGTGGCGACCCGGAGCGTGCGGGTGCGTGCACTGTTCGACAACGGGGATCGTGCGCTGCGCCCGGGCATGTTCGCGGAGGTCGTCGTGCTGGAGGATGTGGCACGCCAGGTATTGACGCTCCCGGACCGGGCAGTGACCTACGATCCCTACGGCAGTTCCGTATTTCTGGTCCGGGACGGCGACGGGGGACCCGTGGCGGAGCGCCGCCAGGTCCAGACCGGCGAGGTCCGGGACGGCCGCATCGAGATCGTGAGCGGGCTCTCTGCGGGTGACCGGGTTGTCGGCGCCGGCCAGAACAAGCTGAGGAACGGACAGCCCGTATCGATCGACAACTCTGTCGATCTGGAGTCCCGGCCGGACGGGGCATGAAATTCACCGATGTCTTCATCCGTCGACCGGTGCTGGCCAGCGTCGTCAGTCTGCTGATCCTGGTTCTCGGACTGCGCTCGATCACCGCGCTGGAGGTGCGCCAGTACCCGGAGACGAAGAACACGGTCGTGACCGTGACCACCAGCTATCCGGGCGCGAGCAGCGAACTCATCAAGGGCTTCATCACCACGCCCCTGCAACAGGCGATCGCGGAGGCGGACGGGATCGACTACCTCTTCTCGCGCAGCCTGCAGAGCCGTTCCGTGATCGAGGCACACATGGTGCTGAATTACGATCCCAACGCCGCGGTCGCGGAGATCCAGGCCAAGGTCGCGAGCCAGCGCAACGTGTTGCCGGCCGAGGCGGAGGACCCCGTCATCGAAGCCACCGTCGGAGGGCGCACCTCCCTGATGTATCTCGTCTTCTATGGTGGCGAGATGAGTCCGTCGGAGACGACGGATTATCTGCTGCGCGTGGTCCAGCCACGACTTCAGGCTCTGCAGGGCGTCGCCTCGGCCGACCTCTTCGGCGGCAAGACGTTCGCCATGCGTATCTGGCTGGATCCCGACCGGATGGCGGCGCTCGGCGTCTCGGCCGAGGACGTGCGCCAGGTGCTGGTCGAGAATAATTATCTGGCGGCGGTAGGCAGCACGAAAGGCCGGTATGTCGCGATCGATCTGTCGGCCGACACGGACATCAGCGACGTCGACGCATTCCGCGACCTCGTCGTGCGCACGGGGGACGACACGCTGGTCAGGCTGCAGGATATCGCCGATGTGGAACTCGGCGCGGAGAACTACGACTCCGTGAGCTGGTTCAACGGTCAGCCGTCGGTGGTCATCGCGATCGACCCGGCACCGGGCGCCAACCCGCTGACCGTTTCGCGCAGGGTGCGCGCGGCGATGGAGGACATCCGCCGGCAGTTGCCGGCCGGTCTGGAGGGCCGTGTCTCCTTCGACGCCAGCCGCTTCATCGAGGATTCCATCGACGAAGTATTCCGGACGCTCGCAGAGGCGGTGCTGATCGTGCTCGCCGTGATCTTCCTGTCCCTCGGGTCGATCCGGGCCGCGCTGATCCCGGCTGTGGCCGTTCCGCTCTCGCTGATCGGGGGCGCCTTCGTCATGTTGTTGCTCGGCTTCTCGATCAACCTGCTCACCCTGCTCGCAATGGTGCTCGCCATCGGTCTCGTGGTGGACGACGCTATCATCGTGGTCGAGAACGTACACCGTCATATCGAGGAGGGGCGATCCCGCTTCGAGGCGGCGATCATCGGCGCACGGGAGATCGGGCTGCCTATCATCGCCATGACCACGACGCTCATCGCGGTCTATGCGCCCATCGGCTTCATGGGCGGACTGGTGGGTACGCTATTCACGGAGTTCGCATTCACGCTGGCGGGCGCAGTGCTGATATCGGGCATCGTTGCCCTGACGCTGTCGCCGATGTTGTCGGCGAAGGCGCTCACCCGTTACGGAGAGCCGGGACGATTCGAACGGCGGGTCGAGCAGTTCTTCCAGTGGCTCGCCGATCGTTATCGCCGAGCCCTGCACGCCTCGCTCGATACCGTAGCGGTCACCATCGTGTTCGCGATGATCGTGCTGGGGAGCATCGTCTGGATGTTCATGAACGTGCCGGAGGAACTCGCTCCGGTGGAGGACCAGGGGATCCTTTTTACCCAGGCGCGGGGTCCTCAGACTGCCACGCCCGAGTACAACGAGGCCTATGCCCGGCGGATGGTGGAGCTGTTCCAGACGGTGCCGGAGTACGAGGACAGCTTCCTCTTTCTCGGGCTGGGCGGGGACAACAGTACGGTCTTCGGCGGCTTCAAGATGGCCCCGGCCGGCGAGAGGGAGCGCACGCAGATGGAGGTGCAGCCGGAGCTGCAGCAGGCGGTGGCCCGGAATGCGGGACTACAGATCGCCGTCTTCCCCCGCCCCGACCTGCCGGGATCCGCGGGGGGGCTGCCGGTGCAGTTCGTCGTCACCTCGGCCGCCGGTTACGAACGCCTGGACGGGGTCGTGGACGGTCTGATCGGCGAGGCCATGCAGAGCGGGCTGTTCGCCTTCCTGCGCAAGTCCATCGAATTCTCCCGGCCCCGCATCACGCTGCATATCGACCGGGATCGCGCGGGCATCATGGGCATCTCGATGCAGGACATCGGCCGTACGTTGTCGACGATGGTCGGTGAGGGCTATGTGAACCGCTTCAATCTCGAGGGCCGCAGTTATCGGGTCATCCCTCAGGTGAGCCGCGAGTTCCGTCTCGATGCGTCCATGCTGGAAGATTACTACGTGCCGGCGGCCAGCGGCGAAATGGTCCCGCTGTCGGCCTTCGTCACCTTTTCGACCACGGTGGAACCGGCCGAGCGCACCCAGTTCCAGCAGCTGAATTCGGTAGCGGTCGAGGGTTCGATGGCGCCCGGAGTGGCGCTCGGTGACGCGCTGTCGTTCCTGGAGGAGCGGGCCGCCGCATCGTTCCCGATCGACTTCTCCTGGGACTATGCCGGTGAGGCGCGGCAGTACAGGCAGCAGTCCAGCGCGCTGGTGATCACCTTCTTCGTCTCGCTGCTCGTTATCTACCTGGTGCTCGCGGCGCAGTTCGAGAGCTGGCGCGATCCGTTCATCATCCTGATCTCGGTCCCGATGTCCGTCGCGGGAGCCCTCATCTTCATGAGCCTCGGTCTGGCCACCATCAACATCTATACCCAGGTCGGGCTGATCACGCTGATCGGCATCGTTTCCAAGAACGGCATCCTGGTGGTCGAGTTCGCGAACCAGCTCCGCCGACGGGAGGGACTGGACAAACGGGCGGCCGTGGAAGAGGCTGCCGCCGTTCGCCTGCGCCCGATACTCATGACCACGGCGGCGATGATCTTCGCGATGATCCCTCTGCTCACCGCGTCCGGCGCGGGCGCGGTCAGCCGCTTCAATATCGGTCTGGTCATCGCGAGCGGACTGGGTATCGGAACCCTGTTCACGCTGTTCGTGGTACCGGCGTTCTACCTGCTGCTGTCCGGCGAGATGCGTGAGGAGCCTCCCGCGGTTGAGGCACACGCGGGCGCCTCTTCGCCGGAACCGGCATAAGTAACCCCCGCGCGCGGGTTATTGCATCCGGTAGTTCACCGTCAGACCGTAGGTCCTGGGCATGCCCCACAGGTCGACCGTACCAGCGATATTGCTGATGATCGTGTGCGTTCGATACTCCTCGTCCGTGAGATTCTTGCCCCACGCCGTCACGTCCCACGCACTATCCGCACTGGTCCACGTCAGCCCCGCCCGGAGCAGTCCGTATCCATCCTCGCCGGAACCGTTCGCGTTGCTGGGGTCGTGGAAGAAATCATCCTGATAGGCATAGTTGAGGTTGAAATTCAGGCTGGAACCGCCGGAGAAGTCATAGGTGTAATCACTGGTAAT
>JARRPZ010000174.1:0-5901 GCA_037382365.1 Gammaproteobacteria bacterium | reverse complement strand
GAGCTCATCCAGGATCAGCCCGGCGCTCTGGCCGAAAGCATGGATTTTCCGGTGCCGGTCGTGCCGCTGGAGCTGCCGTCGTATTCGCGCAAGGAGAACTGGGGCGCGAGCGAGACCTTTTACCAGCTGGTGCGCGCGATGCTGGCCGCGGACGTGCCGCCGCCAGGGAGCGAACCTCCAGCGCGACCCGCCGATGCCCGGCCGAAAGCGAATCTGCTCGGGCCCTCGGCGCTCGGTTTCCGGTGCCGTGACGATGTCCTCGAGATTACCGGGCTGCTCCGCGATCTCGGCGTCGACGTGAACGTGGTCGCGCCCGAGGGGGCGACGCCGGAGGATCTCAGGCGCATCCCCGAGGCGGATTTCAACGTCTGCCTCTATCCAGAGATTGCGCTGACCACCTGCGCGTGGCTGGAACGCATGTTCCGGCAGCCAACGGTGAAGACCGTCCCGATCGGTGTCGGCGCGACGCGGGACTTCATCGCGGAGGTCGGCGCGGTGGCGGGCATCGATGTCGGCCGGGCGCTCGCGGTGGAAGCGTCGCGGCTCCCCTGGTACTCCCGTTCCGTCGACAGCACCTACCTCACCGGCAAGCGGGTCTTCGTGTTCGGCGACGCCACCCATGCGCTGGCCGCCGCGCGCATCGCGGAAGAGGAGATGGGATTCGAAGTCGTCGGCCTCGGCACCTACAGCCGCGAATTCGCGAGAGAGGTCCGTCAGGCCGCGAAGGGATACGGGGTGGAACCCCTCATCAGCGACGACTATCTCGAAGTGGAGCGGAAAGTGGCCGAGCTGGAGCCCGAGCTGGTCCTCGGCACCCAGATGGAACGGCACATCGCCAAGCGGCTCGGGATCGGCTGTGCGGTGATCTCCTCCCCGGTGCACGTGCAGGATTTCCCGGCGCGTTACTCGCCGCAGATGGGCTGGGAGGGTGCGAACGTCATCTTCGATTCCTGGGTGCACCCGCTGATGATGGGTCTGGAGGAGCACCTGCTGACGATGTTCCGGGAGGACTTCGAATTCCATGACGAGGCGATGCCCTCGCATCTCGGGCATGGCGCACGCCCGGGAGGCGTACGGGCGGCGGCCGGGACGCCGGACTCGGAAGACACGGTGGCCGTGTGGACCGAGGATATACCGAGCGCTACGCGACGGAACGGGGCGTGGCGAATATCACCGTCGAGACACTCTACGATGCCAAAGCACACTTCGGCCGCTGACACGACGGCGCTCAACTTCGTCATGGTGACGCTGGACAGTCACATGGCGAGTGCGGTCGAGCGGGCGCATCGCGACCTGCGCGACGAATTGCCGGGTCTCAGGATGCGTCTGCACGTGGCGGCGGAGTGGTCGGCGGATGCCGAAGCGCTGGCACGCTGTCGCGACGACATCGCGTCTGCCGACATCATCGTCGTGACGATGCTGTTCATGGAGGATCACATCCGTCCGGTGCTGGAGGACCTCCGGGCGCGGGCGGAGCACTGCGATGCTCTCGTGTGCTGTATGTCGGCCGCCGAGGTAGCGCGCCTGACGAAGCTCGGGCACTTCCGCATGGACGGCTCCAGCAAGGGACCGCTCAGCTTCCTGAAGAAGCTGAAGCCGAAAAAGGCGGAAGGTGGTACGCCGGGCGCCCGACAGATGGCGATGTTGCGGCGGCTGCCGCAGATCCTGCGTTTCATCCCCGGTACGGCACAGGACGTGCGGGCCTATTTCCTCACGCTGCAGTACTGGCTCGCGAGTTCGGACGAGAACGTCGCCAACATGGTGCGCTTCCTGGTGGGGCGCTACGCGGAGGGTCCGCGTCGCCGCCTCAGGGGCCGGGTCAGGGCGGCCCTCCCCGCGGAGTATCCGGAGGTGGGGGTCTACCATCCACGGTTGAAGGCGCGCATGGGTGAGGACGCCGGTCGGCTGCCCGCCGCCGGGGATGCCGCCGGTACGGTCGGGTTGCTGGTGATGCGCTCCTACGTGCTGGCGGGGAACACGGACCACTACGACGGTGTCATCGAGGCACTCGAAGCACGGGGTCTCAGAGTCATCCCGGCATTCTCCAGTGGTCTCGACGCGCGGCCGGCGGTCGAACGGTTCTTCCGCAGGGACGGCGAGACACTGGTCGACGCGGTCGTCTCCCTGACCGGCTTCTCCCTCGTCGGCGGCCCCGCCTACAACGATGCGGCGGCGGCCGAGGAGTTGCTCGGCGAGCTCGACGTTCCCTATCTGGCGGCTCACGCGGTCGAATTCCAGTCGCTGGAACAGTGGCAGGGCTCGACCCATGGTCTGCTGCCGGTCGAGGCCACGATGATGGTCGCGATACCGGAGCTGGACGGCGCGACGGCACCGATGCTCTTCGGTGGCCGGTCCGCCGCGGCGGCGGAAGACCGCTCGCGGGACATGCACGCCCATCCCGAGCGGGCGGCGGCGCTGGCTGCGCGTGTGGAGCGTCTCATCGAACTGCGGCGTACGCCGCGGGCCGAGCGCAGGATCGGCGTCGTATTGTTCAATTTCCCGCCCAACTCCGGCGCTACGGGTACCGCCGCGCACCTCTCGGTCTGGGCGTCGCTGCTCAGGACGATGCGCGCGATGAAAGAGGCGGGCTACGACGTCGAAGTGCCGCAGAGCGAGGACGAGTTGCGCGAACGCCTCCTCGCCGGCAACGCGCGTGAGCATGGCGCCGATGCCAACGTGTGCGCGCGCATCGATGCGGATGATCATGTCCGGCGGGAAGCCTGGCTCGCCGACATCGAGTCCCAGTGGGGGCCGGCACCCGGTCGGCAACAGACCGACGGCAGTTCGATCTTCGTGCTGGGCGAGCACTTCGGCAATCTGTTCGTCGGTATCCAGCCGGCGTTCGGCTACGAGGGCGATCCGATGCGACTGCTGTTCGAGCACGGATTCGCTCCCACCCATGCGTTCTCCGCATTCTATCGCTATCTGCGCGAGGACTACGGGGCCCACGCAGTGCTTCACTTCGGCACCCACGGGGCGCTCGAATTCATGCCGGGCAAGCAGACCGGGATGTCCGAGGCGTGCTGGCCGGAGAGGCTGATCGGCGATATTCCGAACCTCTACCTGTATGCAGCGAATAATCCGTCCGAGGGCACGATCGCGAAACGGCGCGCGGCAGCGACGCTGGTCAGCTACCTCACGCCGCCGGTGGCTCAGGCCGGTCTGTATCGCGGGCTCGCAGACCTGAAATCCAGCATCGAGCGCTGGCGCGGGCTGCCCCCGGAAGCGGTCGGCGAGGCGGCGGAACTCGCGCAGCTCATCCAGGCACAGGCGGCGGATCTCGATCTCGCGGCGCTGGAACCGGCGTGGCGTGAAGCCGAGATCTCCGGGGAAATCACGCGGCTGAACGAAGCAATGCTCGAAATGGAGTATGCGCTGATCCCCTGCGGCCTGCATGTCGTCGGTGAGGCGCCCTCCGAGCTCGAACGGGCGGACCTCCTGGCGGCCATCGCCGAAGGTGCCACGGGATGTCGCCCCCCTGCGGCTGCCGTGCAAGCACTGATCGCCGGCGCCGACGCCGTCGAAGCGCTGGCGGCGGGAGGGCTGGAGCCGGGCGAGGAGGCGCTGGCGCTGTACGAAGATCTCGCGCGGGCGGCGTCACTGCTCACGCGGGACCACGAGATCGAGGGGATACTGCGCGCCCTGGACGGACGCTTCGTGCGGCCCGTGCCCGGCGGCGATCTGCTGCGCACGATGGACATCCTGCCGACGGGCCGCAATCTGCACGGTTTCGATCCGTTCCGGATGCCGAGCACGTTCGCGGTACGCGAAGGCGCACGTCAGGCCGATCAGCTCCTGGCGCGCCATCTCTCGGAAGGCAACCCGGTGCCGGAATCGACGGCCCTGGTGCTGTGGGGGACGGACAATCTGAAGACCGAAGGCGCCCCCATCGCACAGGCGCTTGCTCTGCTGGGGGCCCGCCCGCGCTTCGACAGTTACGGCCGCCTCAGCGGCGCCGAGCTCGTGCCGCTGGAAGAACTCGGCCGACCGCGGATCGACGTCGTCGTGACGCTCTCCGGTATTTTCCGCGACCTGCTGCCGCTGCAGACCCGGATGCTTGCGGAAGCCGCCTGGCTGGCAGCCAGTGCCGACGAGCCCTGCGAGAAGAACTTCGTCCGCAAGCATGTGCTCGCCTACCAGGCCGAGCACGACTGCGATCTCGAGACCGCCGCGCTGCGCGTATTCAGCAACGCGGCCGGCGCCTACGGTTCCAACGTGAACATGATGATCGACAGCGGCTGCTGGGACGAAGAGGACGAACTCGCCGAAACCTACACGCGGCGCAAGTGCTTCGCCTACGGTCGCGACGGACAGCCGATGCAGCAGGCCGGGCTGCTGAAGAACGTGCTCGCCGGGGTCGAACTGGCCTACCAGAACGTGGACTCGGTGGAGCTCGGCGTGACCACCATCGATCACTACTTCGACACCCTGGGCGGTATCAACCGGGCAGTGAGTTCGGCGGCCGGGCACAGTGTCCCGGTCTACATCGGCGACCAGACGCGCGGCGACGGTGCCGTGCGCACGCTGTCCGAACAGGTGGCACTGGAGACGCGGACCCGCATGCTCAATCCCAAGTGGTACGAGGGCATGCTGCAGCATGGTTACGAGGGAGTGCGCCAGATCGAGTCCCACATCACGAACACGATGGGGTGGTCGGCCACGACGGGGCAGGTTGCGCCCTGGGTCTACAAGCAGCTGACACAGACTTTCGTGCTGGACGAAGAGATGCGCCGGCGCCTGGCAGAGCTGAACCCGACGGCTTCGGCCCGGGTCGCGAACCGGTTGCTGGAGGCGCACGAACGTCAGTACTGGACGCCCGACGAGGACATGCTCGAAGCATTGCAGCGGGCGGGCGATGAACTGGAGGACCGGCTGGAAGGCGTGGTCGAGGGGGTAGCAGCAGCATGAACGTGACGAGCGTACCGATGGCCGAGATCGGCAACCGCAGCCGGGGCCTGGATGGCGAGGGCAGTGTGCAGGTGCACATGGAGCCCGAGAAGATAGGCCGGGCAAAGGTCTTCGCGGTCTACGGCAAAGGCGGTATCGGCAAGAGCACGACGTCGTCGAACCTCTCCGTGGCTTTCTCCAAGCTCGGCAAGCGGGTGCTGCAGATCGGCTGCGACCCGAAGCACGACTCGACCTTCACGCTGACGAAGCGTCTGGTCCCCACCGTGATCGACGTACTGGAATCCGTGGACTTCCACCCGGAGGAACTGCGGCCCGACGACTTCGTCTACGAGGGCTACAACGGCGTCATGTGCGTCGAGGCCGGGGGTCCGCCCGCGGGCACCGGCTGCGGGGGCTACGTGGTCGGTCAGACGGTGAAGCTCCTGAAGCAGAACCACATGCTGGACGACACCGACGTCGTGATCTTCGATGTGCTGGGTGACGTCGTCTGCGGCGGGTTCGCCGCGCCGCTGCAGCATGCCGACCGGGCACTGATCGTCACTGCCAACGATTTCGATTCGATCTTCGCGATGAACCGGATCGTGGCCGCGATCCAGGCGAAGGCCAAGAACTACAACGTGCGTCTCGGCGGCGTCGTCGCGAATCGCAGCGAACATACGGACGAGATCGACCGTTTCAACGAGGCGATCGGCCTGAACCGGGTCGCCCACTTCCCCGATCTGGACGTGATCCGGCGCAGCCGCCTGAAGAAGTCCACGTTGTTCGAGATGGAGGCTTCGCCGGAACTGGAGGCCGTGCAGCAGGAGTATCTCCGTCTCGCGCAGACGCTCTGGGACGGGACCGATCCCCTCGAAGCGGCACCCATGAAGGATCGGGACATCTTCGATTTCCTGGGATTCGACTGATGACGGGCATGACGTATCAGGAACGCCGCGGCGAACTCGAGACCTACTTCGACCGCACGGCCGCCGAAGCCTGGCGGCGACTGACCTC
>JARRPZ010000173.1:0-4803 GCA_037382365.1 Gammaproteobacteria bacterium | reverse complement strand
GGCCTAACCCGCAAACGGCCGGTGAGGCTATGATTTCCGGCCACACCATCGTAGGGGAACGCCGATGACAAATTTCGCCCGCGCACTCGTGACCTGCCTGCTGCTGGCCGCGGCCGGCGTGTCGGGTGCCGCCGGACCGGCGCAGCTCGACGACCGGGAGGCACTGGCGGCATTCATCGACGGCATGATCAAGCCGTTGATGAAAGACAATAATTCCCCCTCCGGCACGGTGGCGGTCATGCACCGCGGAGAACTGATCTTCGCGGGAGGCTACGGCTACCAGGACGTCGAGAAGCAGATCCCCGTGGATCCGGAGACCACGCTGTTCCGGCCCGGTTCGGTCTCCAAGCTGGCCACCTGGGTATCGGTCATGCAGCTGTTCGAACAGGGAAAGCTCGACCTGGACGCGGACGTGAACAGCTATCTGGAGACATTCCGCATCGAGGAGACGTTCGACGAGCCGATCACGCTCAGGCACGTCATGACCCATACCACCGGCTTCGAGGACGGCTCTCTCGGCTACCTCATCGTCGATGACCCGGACCGGATCATGCCGCTGGCCGAAGCCATGAAACGTTACCAGCCGGCTCGCGTGAATCCGCCGGGCACCCATTCGGCCTACTCCAACTACGCGACGGCGCTGGCCGGCGTGATCGTGGAAAACGTCTCCGGCATGTCGTTCAACGACTACGTGCGCGAGAATATCTTCGAACCCCTCGGGATGACCCGCTCGACTTTCGAGGAGCCGTTGCCCGAGGACCTCGCCGACGACATGGCGACCAGCTATGGCGTGGAGGCGGGTCGGTTCGTGGAGAAGCCCTTCGAGATCATCTCCAACTTCGGGCCGGCCGGGGCGCAGTCCTCGACGGCGACCGACATGGTCCGCTTCGGCCAGGCATTGCTGAACCAGGGCGAACTCGACGGCCGGCGCATCCTGAAGCCGGAGACCGTCCAGCTGATGCTCTCACCCGCCTTCAGTCACGACGAGCGCCTCATGGGGATGGACCTCGGCTTCTACGAGACGAATCTGAACGGGTTCCGGGTGGTCGGACACGGCGGCGACACCCGCTGGTTCCACTCCTATCTCGGCGTCGACCAGGCCAACGAACTCACCTTCTTCGTGAGCTTCGGCAGCGGCGGCGGCGGCGCGGTGCGCTCCGCGTTCGCCCCGGCGCTCTACAACGAGTACTTCCCGCAGGCAGAACCCCGACCGGAGCCGCCGGGCGACTTCGCGGACCGGGCGGGCCGCTACGCCGGTGCCTACGGCTTCTGGCGCGCCAATTTCTCCACTATCGAGAAGGCATTGGGGCTGACAGCGGTCGTGCAGGTGGCGCCGACGGAAGACGGCACGCTGGTGGTCAGCCTGGGCGACGGGGCGAAGCAGTATGTCGAGGTGGACGATAACCTGTTCCGCCAGCTCAATCCGAATATCTCGCTGATCAGCGGCATCAGCCCGCCGCTGCTCGCCTTCCAGGAGGACGAGGACGGTGCGATCGACGGCTTCGTGCTGGACGGACTGCCGTTCATGTCGCTGCGCAGACTCCCGCTCGCGGCCACGCCGAGTTTCAATTACGCGCTCCTCGGTCTGTCCGTGCTGGTGTTCCTCGGCGTCGCGGCCCGACGCTGGTATGCCCGCCCGGTCATCGGTTCCTGGCCGCCCGAGGATCGTTCGGCCTACCGGGCGGCGGTTTATGCGAGCGTCGCCAACCTCGTCACGCTGGTCGTCGGCGCCATCGTTCTCGCTATCGTCGGTGATCAGCTGTTCACGGGCATACCTCTCCTCTTCAAGCTGTGGCTGGTGCTCCCGATCATCGCAACGTTGGCGGGGTTGTACCTGGCGCTGCGTACCCTGCCGGTGTGGTTCGGTGGCCGCTTCTCCGGCGTGTGGGCGCGTCTGCGCTACACGCTCGTGACGGCCTGCGCGCTGTTCATGTGCTGGTTCTATTATTACTGGAACATACTCGGCTTCCAGTACTACTGACGGGGGACGGCCATCATGAGAAAGACGATTTTTCCGGGGTGGCCGCCGCTCGCGGATACGCTCGCCAGGCCCCGCCGGATGCCTGCCGACACCGGGGGTTCCTGATGTCGGCCGCGCGGAGCATGAGCGTCAGCGCGGAGCGGTGGGAATTCCGGAAACCGTTCCACATCACCGGCCATACGTTCCGGTCCGCCGACATCGTCTACGTGACGCTGAGCCAGGGCGGAGAGACCGGTCAGGGCGAAGCGGCGGGCGTCTACTACCTGGAGGAGACCGGCGAGGCCATGTGCCGGCAGATCGAGTCGGTGCGGGCGCGGATCGAAGGAGGCGCAGGCCGGCAGGAGTTGCGGGAACTGCTGCCGCCCGGCGGCGCACGGAACGCCGTCGATTGTGCCTTGTGGGATCTGGAGGCGAAGAGGGCCGGCACGACCATCTGGGACCTGACCGGGATCGAAGCGGGGCCCACCTGCACGGTGCTCACCATCGGCATAGGGACGCCCGGGGAGATGGCGGAAGCTGCCCGTGAGCTCGACAGCCCGCGGCTGAAAGTGAAGCTGAACGAGGAGATGCCACTCGAGCGGATCCGTGCCGTCCGGGAGGCACGGCCGGAGGCAGAGATCATCGTCGACGTGAATCAGGGCTGGCGCTTCGAGCAACTCCGGGAGCTGGCGCCGCAGTTCGCGGAGCTGGGCATCGCGATGATCGAACAGCCACTGCCGCGTGGCGGCGACGATGCGCTGGAGGGCTACGATCCGCCCGTCCCGCTCTGCGCCGACGAATCCTGTCTTTGCATCAGCGAGTTCGAGCAGGCGGCCCGGCGCTACCAGATCATCAACATCAAGCTCGACAAGACCGGCGGTCTTACGGAGGCGCTGGAACTCGCGCGGCTGGCCGAGGGTCGCGGGATAGACCTCATGGTCGGCAACATGATGGGGACCTCGCTCGCGATCGCACCGGCCTTCGTGGTCGCCCAGCTGTGTCACTTCATCGATCTGGATGGCGCGCTGTTCCTCGAGCGGGACCGTCCGCATGCCCTGACCTACGAGCATGGCATGGTTTCGCCGCCGACGCCGGACCTCTGGGGATGACGAGCCGGCTGGCGGCGCTCGCGGCCGTCCTCGCATGCGGCGCGGCGCTCGCCGGTATGGCCGATATAGGCAATACGGCCGATACCGATCGAATCGCATCGGAGCCGGCGGCCGTCGCCTCGCTGCTGGGGCGTGCTGCCGAGACTTTCGGAGCCCCGGGCATGGCTGTCTCCGTGGTCCGGGACGGCGAGCTGGTGTACGCCGGCGGCGTGGGCACCACGGGTAACGGGACCGGGCGGCGCGTGGATGCCGACACCCTGTTCCACATCGGTTCCGTGTCCAAGGCGTTCACCGCAGCGGCCCTGGCTCTGCTGGTGGACGAAGGCCGGATTGGCTGGGACGACGCCGTAATCGATCATCTCCCGGAATTCCGCATGCACGATCCCTGGGTCACGAGGGAATTCACGATCCGCGACCTGCTGACTCATCGGAGCGGACTGCCGCCCGGAGCCGGGGATCTGCTGATATTCCCCGACGGCAGGTCCACGCCCAGCGACATCCTGCGGGCCCTGCGCCACCTCGAGCCCGCAAGCAGTTTTCGTTCGCAGTTCGATTACGACAATCTGCTCTATATCGTGGCGGGCGAGGTCATCGCCCGGGTTGCGAACATGCCCTTTCAGAATTTCCTCGAGATGCGTCTCCTGGCGCCGCTCGGTATGGCGGACTGCGTGGCGTCGGACGACCGCATCCTCCCCGACGCTCCGGTCGCCATACCTCACATGACAGTGGAAGGGGAGATCGAATCGACAACGACGCGGCTGACGCCAACCGTGGCCGCCGCAGGGGGCATCGTCTGCAGCGCGCGCGGCATGGCCGCATGGATGGCGTTCGTGCTGGGGGAGGGCGAAACCGCGGAAGGTGAGAGACTCGTTAGCGAGGCGCAGTTCCGGGAACTGATCCGTCCGATCACGCTGAGCAGCGTGCCGGCGTATCTCGCCGAACATGCCGGTACCTCTCTGCGTGCCTACGCTCTCGGCTGGGGCGTCTCGACCTTTCATGGCGAGCCGATGCTCTCCCATGGCGGCGGCGTGTGGGGGATGACCAGTTTCATCGCCGTCCTGCCGCAGAGTGGACTGGCCGTGTTCGCCAGCAATAATCTGATGACCGCCGCCCCGCGGGCTCTGGTGTATGCCGTCATGGAACAGGCGCTGGCGGACCCCGCGGCCGCTGACCGCAAGGACTGGATCGATATCCTCGACCGGCTGGCCACGGAACGGCAGTCCGAGGCGGAAAAAGCGGTCGCCGAGGCGTGGCAATCACGGGCCGCGGAGAGCGGGCCGTCGCTGCCGCTCGACCACTATACGGGCACCTACCGGGACCCCTGGTACGGCGATGTGCGGATCCGTCTCACGGAGGACGGCGAGCTCTGGTTCGAATCGCAGAGGAACGAGCCGCTGCGGGGCCCGCTCGTGCACTTTCAGTACGACACATTCGTCGCGCGCTGGACCGACCGTCGCCTGATGGCGGACGCCTACGTGACGTTCTATATCGGTCCTGAGGGCGATATCGAACACGTCGGCATGAAGGCGGTTTCACCCGCTACCGATTTCTCGTTCGACTTCCACGACCTGGAACTGCGACCGGTCCCTCCCCCCTCGTCAGGCCGCTGAAGATTTCCCGACTTCAGAATCGGTAGCGCAGATCCACGACGGCGTAGTGCAGCCAGCCGAAATTGTAGACGTCGTCGGTGTCGACGCCGCCTTCGAGCGTCCGGTATCCGCCGCCGATCTGCCA
>JARRPZ010000172.1:0-4832 GCA_037382365.1 Gammaproteobacteria bacterium | reverse complement strand
GTCTCCGCGATAGCCTGCCTGCTGCTGCCCTGCAGCCGCCGGGCGGATACGACATCGACACGGTTACCCGGCAGCAGGAATCCCGCTACGCCGACGACGTCATTCACACGGACGGTGACGGCCCGCATGTTCTCGCTCACCAGCGCGGCCAGTGTGCTGCCGGACTCGTGCTCGGCGAAGCGATCGGCGAGCAGGATCTCACCGCGTTCCACTGCCAGCGTCGACACACGTCCCTCCACGTCTTCGATCGACGTGAACGCATTAGCCGGTGCCGTGTCTTCAGGCAGCTGTACGTATTTCACGTGCCTTGCTTCGACCTTTGTCGCGTACGGAATGGCCAGCGCGGCCACCACGACCCGGGTGCCTTTCGCGCTGTCGTCATCCGTCGCGGTGCGCTGATCCACCCAGCGATTCGCCGTCCAGGCGGCGGCGAGCCCCACGACCATGGACAGCATGATCAGTATCAGTCCTCTCTTCCTTGCCATTGTGACGGTCTCCTATCCGAGCATCCGGTGCGTACCGGTGGTTGAATCGCTGTCCAGGGAGACGAAGTAGTTCTCCCAGGCCCAACGCATGTGGTGGACGTCGATCGCGCGGCTCTTCTCGTGATAGAGCGCGCGGTCGACTGCCATGGTGATGAGATCCCGCGGATGACAGGGCAGCAGCGGGACATTGTTCTTGCTGTGCAGTTCGTTGATGACGTAGTCGAGCACTTCCGGCTCGTAGTCCACTTCGCTTGCGATGCACGTGTCCTGCCAGATGCGCTCGTAGTCCTCGGCACTCAGCGGGCGGAACTCGATCTTGTAGCCGATACGCCGCAGGAAGGCCTCGTCAGCCAGATCCAGCGGGTGGATGTTCGTCGAGAAGATCAGGATGACGTCGAAAGGCACCGAGAAGTGACGCCCGGACGCCAGGGTCAGGAAGTCCTTCTTCTCCTCGAGCGGCACGATCCAGCGGTTGAACAGCTCCGTCGGCTCGATCTTCTGCCGACCCATGTCGTCGATGATGAAGACCCCGTTGCTCGCCTTGAGCTGTAACGGCGCCTCGTAGAGACGTGTGGACGGGTCGTAACGGATCTCCAGCATGTCGCCGGTCAGCTCGCCGCCCGTGATGGCCGCCGGCCGCTCACAGATCAGGAAACGCGGGTCGTGTCCCTTGTCCAGTTTGTGGCTGTCGTCGTCGGCGATCTCGACCCGGCTGTGGATCAGCGGGTCGAACATCTGCACGACCTGGTCGTCGATCGCGATCGCGTACGGGACCAGGACGAGGTCGGGGAACAGACGGGTCAGGCGCTGGGATATATAGGTCTTGCCGGTCCCGGCATGGCCGTACAGGAAGATGGCTCGGCCGGAGTTCAGGGAGGCACCGAGCCGGTCGAGGAGATCCTCTTCCAGCACGACGTCCTGAAATGCCCGTTGCATATCGTCTCGGGAGACCTGACGGTTGTGCACCGTCTGTGCGCGGACGACCTGTGCGAAGTGTTTCAGCGGTACGGGGGCCGGTCCCACGTAGCCACTGCGATGCATCGCATCCAGCGCGCTAGCGCGTCCGCGGTCGGTGAGCCCATAGTTCAGACCCAGCCGATCCGTCGAAGCCGGTCGCACCTCGATCCGGGCCTCTGTCCGCATGAAATCCAGCACGGACTCCACGACGGATCCCGCCAGCATGAGACTCTGCGACAACTCTCCCAGCGACAGGGTGCCCTTTTCCAGCAGGTGCTTCGCGACCAGATCGCTGAGGAATGTGCGTGTCAGTCCGGTATCCTGCACCCGCGTCGGCCGCGGGGCCAGGCGGGCGAGACGCATCAACCCGACCTGGTCCGGAGCGTTCAACATCGTATTGCTCTTCATTTCATGCTCCATGAATCAACCTGTCGGGAGTAGCGCGGTGAACAGACCCTGCTGCCACATGGCGAATACGACACCGACCGAAATTGCGGGCGCGTAGGCAAAGCTCGCACCACGGACTTGTGCAGAAGCAGTGTTGCTCTCGCGTGAGCCTGTCTCCGGCCCGGCATGTGCTTCCATGTACGTCGCCGCCTGATCTGCCACTGCCCGGCTGCCCAGCTGCCAGGCGACGAAGACGAGAGCGAGAACGGCACCGGCAATCAGAGTGACGGTCCCCGCCACCAGAACGCCCCATGGACCAATGAAAGCTCCGGCTACACCCAGCAATTTGACGTCACCGGCGCCCATACCACCCATCAGATACAGCGGGAGCATGAATGCAAGGCCAACGGTCAATCCCGCGAGGGACGTAAGAACGGCCGGCATGCCGCCGGCGATCAGATGCAGCCCGACAGCGATGATCAGCGCCGGCAGCAGCAACTGATTCGGGATGCGATGCTCTGCCAGATCGGACGCCGTACTCACGGCGAGAACGCAGAGGAGTGTCAGCGTACTGACGTTTGCTATCGGGCTGTTCGAAAACTCAATCATGTTCACTTTTTTCTCTGGAGAGGCCGCTGGCCTGCCGACGGGATCCTGGAGGATCCCGCCGGCAGTGCCGGCGGAACCAATCCACCAAAGACCGTCTTAGTACGGGCTGTTGGCGTCGAGGGTGCCGAAGAGGCCGTTGATGATGGCCGTCACTTCACCGCCCAGCGCCACGAACGCGGTGATGCAGGCAGCGGCGATCAGACCGGCGGCCACGGCGTATTCCACAACCGTCAGACCTTCCTCTTTGCGCAAAATAGCGAGCATTCTCTCTTTCATCGTTAACTCCTCCGTGTGGTTTCGACTGAACTCGTACGAGTCCGATCATCCGGTTCCGCTCTGTCTGTTTCGGGTTCCGAGCCGGCCCTGATGATCGAGGCCTAAGGTACGCGTGGAGGCAGGGATGGCGATAGAAAGGTTCTGACCGAAGCTGGGAACATCTTGCGCTCCCCCGACACGACGCATGCATCCTGCCGTTAATGAGGAGTGGCACGCAGTTAACGGTGTCACGCATTAAACAAAATGTGCGCCGTCCGTATCCCGGTAGTTGCGAGGGGCGCACCGACGATACTTTTTCTTCAATTATGAAATGCGGATCTGCATCGGCTCAGCGACTGCACATTTTCAAAACCCGACGCAGTTCATGGTGCGGTGCCCGCGATAACTATAAAAAGAGCGTCCGGGAAGCGGAGCTCCCACGACCGTCCGGATTACGCAAAGGAGCACCCGCGACGCAGACAGGGAATCGTCTATGTCGAAGCCAATCCTTCTATGGGTGGATCAAACGGTAGCGACCACGGAGTCGGAGCTGCCGGAGCAGTGCGCCCGTCATTTCGATGTACGCGCATGCATGAACAACGAGGCACCCGAGGAGTGTATTGCAGAGCTGGAGCCCGCGGGTGTCTGCTTCGACTTCGACTATCCGGACCGGCGGCGGCTTACGCAGTTCGTCAACATCAAGCAGCGTCACAGTCACGTCCCGATGTTCATCATGACCGTGCAGCATTCGGAGGCCATGGCCACTTGGTCTTACCGAAACGCCGCACTGGATTATCTCGTGAAACCCATACCGGAGAATGATCTTCGCCGCTGCCTGGAACGCATCCTGGAGATCGAGAAGCTGAAGCGCGGCCAGGATCGACGTCGACTGCCGACGGCCCGGGCACCCATGCCGACCGACGTACCCGCCGGCAGCCGCAGCATCACCTCGAAGCTGGCCCCGGCGATCTACTACGTACAGCAGTATTACGATCAGCGTATCTACAGTAACGTGGTGGCACGGTTGTGCGAGATGAGTTCGTCACACTTCAGCCGCGCGTTCCGTCAGACTTTCGATATCACGTTCCAGGACTACCTCCTCCGCTACAGGATCGGCGAGGCCTGCCGTCAGCTGCGTAACCCGGATGTCTCCATCACCGACGTGGCGTATGCCGTCGGCTTCACGGACGCCTCCTATTTCACGAAGATATTCACGCGCTATGTCGGTATCTCGCCGTCGGCCTACTGCAAGGCCGCTGAAGTGACGGACAACGAGGTCCTGCTGCAGGAGATCGCCGCGGTCCTCGGTCAACATCCCGCTCGACAGGTACCGGCTGCCCAGCCCGTCGCCTGACTGACCGCCGGTCACCCTGAAGGCCGACGCGCAGCAACCGCGCCGGCAAGCTATCATCCCGGTCTTTTCGAACGGAAAGACCAGTGACCCATCCGAAGCACCGATTCTCAGTGCCCGCCGACGCGACGGCACCACTCACCGAGAAAAGACCCGTCGAGATCACGCTGCACGGCGAACGCCGCACCGACCCCTATGCCTGGCTGCGGGACCCGAACTGGCAGGAAGTACTGCGCGATCCCGGCAGGCTGCAACCGGACATCCGCCGCCACCTCGAGGAAGAGAATACCTGGTACGAGCGCGCGACCGCCGAGCTCGCCGGCCTGCGCGCCACACTGGTTACGGAGATGCGCGGGCGCATCCGCGAAGACGACAGTTCGGTGCCGCTACCCGACGGCGCGTATGCGTATGCAGTACGTTACCGTGAAGGCGGTCAGTACCCGGTCTTCGTCCGCACGGCACGCGATGACAGCGAACGCGGCGAGGAGACCATCGTCTACGACGGTGACGCGGAAGGCGAGGGCGAGGAGTTCTTCGACATCGGCGCGGTGGAGCACAGCCCCGATCACCGCCTGATCGCCTACGGCGTCGACCGCACCGGCTCCGAGTACTACGACATCCGTGTGCGAAACGTCGCGAGCGGCGAAGAGTATCCCGAGACGATCCACTCCACGGACGGCGATGCGGTATGGGCTGCCGATTCAGCGTCCTTCTACTACATCGAGCGTGACGATCACCAGCGGCCGAAGCGGGTAAAGCACCACGTCCTCGGCACGGATCCGGCGCTG
>JARRPZ010000171.1:0-4889 GCA_037382365.1 Gammaproteobacteria bacterium | reverse complement strand
CCGGAAGTGAAGCGTACCGCGTGGGACCACCAGATCGAGATCGCGGAGCGATTCAACGAGCCGGGCGTTTTCACCGCACTCATCGGCTATGAATGGACGTCGTGGCCCGGCGGCGACAATCTGCATCGGGTCGTCGTCTTCAGAGACTCGGACGACCGGGCGGGACAGGTGCTGCCGTTCTCCGCCAACGACAGCGAAGATCCCGAGGACCTGTGGAGATTCCTGTCCGGTTACGAAGCATCCACCGGCGGGCGGGCACTCGCGATCCCTCATAACGGCAATCTCTCCAACGGGAGGATGTTCCCGCGGGTCGATTTCCGCGGCGATCCCGTCGATCGGGAGTACGCCGCCACGCGCGCGCGCTGGGAACCGCTCGTCGAGGTCACCCAGATCAAGGGCGACGGCGAGACGCATCCGTTCCTTTCGCCGGACGACGAGTTCGCCGATTTCGGGACTTGGGACTTCGGCAACTTCCAGGGCGTACCGAAGACCGACGACATGCTCAGGTACGAGTACGCGCGTGCCGGACTGAAACGCGGGCTCTCCCTGGAGCGGGAGGTGGGTGTCAATCCCTACCGCTTCGGGATGATCGGCTCCACCGACTCGCACACCGCGATCGCCTCGGCCGAGTCGGACAATTTCTTCGGCAAGCACAGTGCCGGGATGGAGCCCTCGCCCGACCGGTGGAATACGCCGGTGGGCGGTGCCGGTGAAATCGTCGTGATGGGCTGGCAGATGGTCGCGGCCGGTTACGCCGGCGTCTGGGCCACGGAGAACACCCGGGAAGCGATCTTCGATGCGCTGGAGCGGCGGGAGGTATATGCCACCACCGGCCCTCGCATGATCCTCCGCTTCTTCGGCGGATGGTCCTTCGACGCCGGGGATGCGCAGGCCTCGGAAATCGCTGCCGTCGGCTACGACAAGGGCGTGCCGATGGGCGGCGTATTGTCCGCGAAGACCGGAGCGGGCGCGCCCCGTTTCCTGATCTCGGCCATGAAAGACCCGCAGCATGCGAACCTGGATCGCGTCCAGGTGATCAAGGGCTGGCTCGACGCCGACGGGGTCTCCCGGGAGCGGGTCTACGACGTCGTCTGGAGCGATGCCGGGTCCCGCAGGATCGACGGCGAGGGGAGACCCGAGCCGGTCGGCAATACGGTGGACGTGGAGACGGCGACCTGGGAGGACAGTATCGGCGATCCGGCGTTGACCACGGTCTGGACCGACCCGGACTTTGCCGCTTCGGAACCCGCTTTCTACTACGTGCGGGTGCTGGAGATTCCGACACCTCGCTGGACGCTCTACGACGCCGTGCGCTACGGCGTAGAGCTGCCGGACGAGATTCCGGTCGTCGTGCAGCAACGCGCGTATTCGTCACCGATCTGGTATGAGCCGGCGCGTTCCGCAGAGTTCGCCGCGTCGGTCGATTAGCGACCCGGCTCAGGCGTCGAGCATGCGATGAATGGCGCGGTCCGCCATCACCATGATGGGCAGCATGGTATGGGTGGAGGCGCTGCTCGGCATGACCGAGGCATCCATCACGTAGATGTCGTCACCGGAATGCAATCGCAGGTTCTGGTCGACGACGCTGTTGCGTTTCGAGGAGCCCATCCGACAGGTGCCCTGGTTGTGAGCCGACACGAAATTGGCGAGTCCCGGTTCGATCGGGAACCGGTCGAGCCGGTCGAGCTGATCCGGGCCGGTCAGTAACGGGAACGCCTGGTTCGTGAACGACACTTCTCTGGCGCCGGCGGAGAACAACAGTTCCCCGGCCTTCTTCATGCCCCTCGTCAGGCGCTGTTTCCACTCCGCCGTCATCACGTAGTCGATTTTCGGTATTACCCGGCCCCCCTCGTCCCATTGGTAGTTGATCGACCCGGAGGGCTGATCCGGTACCAGCAGCGCGGTGATGGACATCTGCCTCATCTTCGCAGTGAGCCGCTTGTGATCGTGCCCGAAGCCCGGCAGCAGCGCAGACGGCATACCGATTACGCCGCCCCAGCCCTCCATCCGGAAGCCGGATAACCCGTGCTCGGACGTCGACTCGTCGAATTCGTCCACGGCGACGGATTGAGGCGCCCCCCGCCAGTGCACGATGTCTTCGTCGAAAAAGCTCAGGATGCCGAGTTGGGGCTGCAACGTGAGATTCCTGCCGATCTGCGGGAGATCGGGCTGCAGGCCAGAGCGTGCCAGAATCGCCGGCGAGTGTATCGCGCTGGCCGCCAGGACGATCCGCTGGCAGTCGACGATGAGGGGCGCTCGCGGTATACGCGGGCCTCGCTCCACGACGGTGCAGTGTAACCGGTACCTGCCGCTGCCGAGTCTCTCGATACGGTCACAGCGCACGTCCGTATAGACGCGGGCGCCTTTCTCCATGGCCCACGGCAGGTAGGTGAGATTCGTCCCCAGACGGGCATCGTAGCTGCAGCCGACGACGCAGTAGCCACTGCCGACACAGCCCTTCCGATTGGATTCCATGACGTGGGATTTCCAGCCGAGCTTACCGGCGGCGTCCCCCAGCAGGTTATTGTTCCGGTTGACGAGGCTCTTGTTTATGCGCCGGACGTTGATGAATCTGCCGACGCGCTCGTACGATTCCTCGAGAGTCCCGGGCGATATTTCAGTGGTTCCCGAGACCCGCTGCCAGTGATCCAGTACCTCCGGCGGGATCGGTACGCAGTCGGACGTGTTTATGACGGTGCCGCCACCGTAGCAGGAGCCCTGCATCACGTTGATCATGCCGTCGCTGGTCACCTGCTGTCCGCCGTTGCGATACAGCATCGGGAACATGTCTTCCTCGCGCTGATTGAACTCGCTGGCAACGTGGTATCCGCCTTCCTCGAGCACCACGGTATCCACCCCGGCCTCGGCCAGATGGAACGCGGCCACGCCACCACCGGAACCCGAGCCCACGACGACAGTGTGTGCGGCGACGGTGTGATCCCGCTCGATCTCGTGTCCCTGGATGATCATCGCGTCTCCTCCAGGAGCATGGGTCCGTCGTATCCGGTGTGGCTCCAGGTGCGTTCGCTGGTATAGAAGTGAAGTACACAGAAGTACTTGGTGGCGACGAGGACCCCACGTGGGAGCCCCGCTTCCCGGAGCATCGCATCGAGCACCGCGTGGCGGGCGTCGTCGTCGAGTGTCGAGAAGGCACCCGTCTCGTCGGCCAGCGCCGGCGCTTTTGCCTCGATGAATGCGAGTGCGCCCCGGAATCCCACGGCGACAGCCGGATCCAGTCCGGGCAGATAGTGATCGATCCGCAGTGCCAGATCGACGTCACGGGCGCCGAGCGGAAAAGCACCGCCGCCCGGGATCAAGGTGTCGGCCACGGCCTCCAGCGTCGCGTATTCCGCGGGGTTGAGAAATCGGAGCCGAGGAACGCGGCGAGCGGTGCCCGGTTCCCCGGCATCGGCCGGCTGCATGGCGGTCAGGGGCAGTACGGCGGCCGCCCCCAGGGCCTGCAGGGTGCGGTTCAGAAACACGCGCCGGGTCATCTCCGGCAGACATTCTGGATTCATGCAATCCTCCCCCGATTTCCGTCAAAAATGCCCGCGTCGCGGCGACATCCCGGAAAAGGTGCTGCGCTTCGAGGATATCAGCGGGCGGTCGCCCGTGCCTATCCGGGTAATTGCCCACTCTGGAGGGCCATATACCCCTGCTATAGAATCCATGGTCACAACGCGCCGTGATCATCCAGCTGATCATTGGTTCGATTTTTGGTTTGATTGAATTCCCTGACGCTCGAGGGTGGATGATGTTGTCAGATGAAGTACGGCGGGAAATCGCGGCGGATATCAACCGGTGTTTTCGTGAGAAATCCCAGATCCCGCTGCTCACGGCCCGATATCCGGATATCGAAGTCGAGGATTCGTACCGCATCCAGGAGTACGTGGTCGGCGAGTTCAGATCCGAAGGGCGCCGGGTCCGCGGTTACAAGATCGGTCTGACGTCGAAACCCATGCAGGAGATGGCGGGAACCACCGAGCCGGATTACAGTGCCATACTGGACGACATGTTCATCCCGGAGGCCAGCGAATCGCCCAGGGCCGACTGGCGCGATCCGCTGGTGGAGATCGAACTCGCATTCGTCATGAAAGACAGCCTGCGTGGACCCGGCGTCAACGCGGCCGACGTCATCCGCGCCACCGATTTCGTCCTGCCCGCCATCGAGATAGTCGATTTCCGCGTGCAGCGTGCGCCGGGTATGGACGTCAGAGACACGATCGCCGATCTGGCCGCGGTCGGTGGTGTGGTCCTGGGCGGGAATCCCCGTTCCCTGAATGATATCGACGTCCGCGATGTCGGCGGCAGTCTGTCCATCAATGGCGAGATCCGTGAGGAGGGTTCGTCCGTCGCCGTGCTCGGGAATCCGGTCACGGCGATAGCGTGGCTGGTGAACAAGCTCTCGGAGTTCGACGTCTCATTCGAAGCGGGCGACGTGGCCCTGTCGGGCTCGTTCATCCGTGCGTTGCCCGTGGACGCAGGCGACGAAGTACTCGCCCGATTCGACAACGGCTTCGGGGATATCCATCTGACGTTCATCTGAACCTGCTTCATTCGAGCGACCTATCCAGCGAGCGACGCACCATGAAGAATTCAGCTTTGGCGAATTGGCGGACCGGCACTCCTTCGATAGGCGCCTGGTCCAATCTGCCCGATATCCACATTGCGGAGCTCCTGTCACGGTCGGGTATCGACTGGATGTGTTTCGATCTCCAGCACGGGCTGATGGACTACAGTGATCTGACGAGCCTGCTGCCGGCGGTATGCGCCTCGCCGGTGACGCCGCTGGTGCGCGTGGCGGCCAATCGGAGCGATCAGATCGGCAAGGCCCTCGATGTCGGCGCGGAAGGGGTGATCGTGCCGATGGTGAATACCGTGGAGGAGGC
>JARRPZ010000170.1:0-5804 GCA_037382365.1 Gammaproteobacteria bacterium | reverse complement strand
CGGCACCGTCATCGGCCTGAACGACGGCATCACCCGTATCCACGGCCTGACGGATGCCAAGTACGGTGAGATGCTGGAGTTCCCCGGCGACACCTTCGGGCTGGCGCTGAACCTCGAGCAGGATTCCGTCGGTGCCGTGATCCTGGGTGACTACGTGCATATCTCGGAAGGCGACACGGTGAAGACGACCGGGCGCATCCTGGAGGTGCCGGTCGGTGAGGATCTGCTGGGCCGTGTCGTCGATTCCCTCGGACGGCCGATCGACGGCAAGGGCGACATCAAGGAAGCCGGATTCGAGCCCATCGAGAAGATCGCGCCGGGCGTCATCGACCGGCAATCCGTCGATCAGCCGGTGCAGACCGGCCTGAAGGCCATCGACTCCATGGTGCCGATCGGCCGGGGTCAGCGCGAGCTGATCATCGGTGACCGCCAGACCGGCAAGACGGCGCTGGCCGTCGATACCATCATCAACCAGAAGGGTAAGGACATTAAGTGCATCTACGTCGCCGTGGGCCAGAAGGCTTCCTCGGTGGCAGGTGTGGTCCGCAAGCTGGAGGAAGAAGGCGCGATGGATCACACCATCGTCGTCGCCGCTTCCGCCGCCGAGTCGGCCGCGATGCAGTACATCGCGCCCTACGCCGGTTGCGCCATGGGAGAGTACTTCCGCGATCGCGGCCAGGATGCGCTGATCATCTACGACGATCTGACCAAGCAGGCCTGGGCCTATCGCCAGGTCTCCCTGCTGCTGCGCCGCCCGCCGGGCCGCGAAGCCTATCCCGGCGACGTCTTCTACCTGCACTCCCGGCTTCTGGAGCGCGCCGCCCGCGTCAATGCGGACTATGTGGAACGCATGACCGACGGCAAGGTGAAAGGGCAGACGGGCTCGCTGACGGCACTGCCGATCATCGAGACCCAGGCCGGTGACGTGTCCGCCTTCGTGCCGACCAACGTCATCTCGATCACGGACGGCCAGATCTTCCTCGAGACGGATCTCTTCAACGCCGGTATCCGGCCCGCCATCAACGCGGGTCTGTCGGTCTCCCGCGTCGGTGGTGCCGCACAGACCAAGATCATCAAGAAGCTGGGCGGCGGTGTGCGACTGGCACTCGCCCAGTACCGGGAGCTGGCCGCATTCGCCCAGTTCGCCTCCGACCTGGACGAGACGACCCGCAAGCAGCTGGCGCGGGGTCAGCGCGTGACCGAGCTCATGAAGCAGAAGCAGTACTCGCCGCTGTCCGTCGGCGAGATGGGCCTGTCGCTGTACGCGGTGAACGAGGGCTACCTGGACGACGTGGACGTCGACAAGGTCGTGGATTTCGAGTCCGCGCTGCACGACTTCGCCCACGCCAACTACGAAGAGCTGATCACCAAGATCGACGAGACGGGCGACTACGGCGACGAGATCCAGGCCGGACTGAAGAAGGCCCTGGAAGCGTTCAAGGAGACCGGCACCTGGTAAGGCGCCGCGGTCGAGCGCACACGCAGCGCATCTGACGGAGAGTCCGGAGAGAGCTATGGCTGGCGAGAAAGAAATACGCTCCAAGATCAAGAGCGTGAAGAACATGCAGAAGATCACCAGCGCCATGGAGATGGTGGCGGCAAGCAAGATCCGCAAGGCGCAGGCTCAGATGGAGGCCTCGCGTCCTTACGCAGAGCGGATCCGGCGGGTGGTCGGGCACCTCTCCAAGGCCAATCCGGACTACCGCCATCCCTGGCTCGACGAGCGTGCGGTGAAGCGCGTCGGCTTCATTGTCATCTCGACCGACCGGGGCCTCTGCGGCGGCCTGAACGTGAACATGTTCAAGCGCACGATCCAGGAACTGAGACACTGGCGCGAGCAGGAAGTGGAACTCGACCTCGCCCTGGTCGGCGCGAAGGCGGTACAGTTCTTCCGCCGCGTGGGCGGGAACGTGGTGGCGACGGCGAGTCATCTGGGTGACAAGCCGCAGATGAACGACCTGCTCGGCTCCATCAAGGTGATGCTGGACGCCTACAGCGAGGGCCGCATCGACCGCCTGTTCCTGGTGCACAACGAGTTCGTCAGCACCATGAGCCAGAAGCCGGAAGTCAAGACGCTGCTGCCGGTCAGCGAGATCGACGGCGACAATGAGGAGCTGCAGCAACACTGGGATTACATCTACGAGCCGGCGGCGGAGGAGTTGCTGGACGACGTGCTGCAGCGCTACATCGAATCCCAGGTGTACCGGGGTGCGGTCGAGAACTTCGCCTGCGAGATGGCTGCGAAGATGGTGGCCATGAAGTCGGCGACGGACAACGCGGGCGATATCATCGAGAGCCTGCAGCTCCAGTACAACAAGGCACGTCAGGCCGCCATCACCCAGGAGATCTCGGAGATCGTGGGCGGTGCCGCCGCCGTCAGCGGCTGACCATGATTTTTTGTAGGAGGGCCGTCAGGCCCGAATCGATTGTGAGGACACAGGAATGAGCACTGGAAAGACCGTGCAGATCATCGGCGCCGTCGTGGACGTGGAATTCCCGCGTGACTCGATCCCGAATATCTATGACGCGCTGCAACTCGAGGACGGCGGACTGACGCTGGAGGTGCAGCAGCAGCTCGGCGACGGCGTCGTCCGCACGATCGCCATGGGCTCGAGTGAGGGTCTGCAGCGGGGCATGGCCGTGAAGAACACGGGCCAGCCGATCGCCGTGCCGGTGGGCCAGGGGACGCTGGGCCGCATCATGGATGTCCTCGGCAATCCCATCGACGATGCCGGCGAGGTAAAGACGGAAGAGCGCTGGCCGATCCACCGCAAGCCGCCCGCCTACGAGGACCAGGCGGCCGCCACCCAGCTGCTGGAAACGGGCGTCAAGGTGATCGACCTGATCATGCCGATCGCCAAGGGCGGCAAGGTGGGCCTGTTCGGCGGCGCCGGTGTGGGCAAGACGGTCACCCTGCTCGAGCTCATCAACAACATCGCCAAGCAGCATTCCGGCCTGTCGGTGTTCGCGGGTGTCGGTGAGCGTACCCGCGAGGGTAACGACTTCTATTACGAGATGAAGGAAGCGGACGTACTCGACAAGGTGGCGCTGGTGTTCGGTCAGATGAACGAACCGCCCGGCAACCGCCTCCGTGTGGCGCTGACCGGCCTCACCATGGCGGAGTACTTCCGCGACGAGGGCCGCGACGTCCTGATGTTCATCGACAACATCTACCGCTATACGCTGGCGGGCACCGAGGTGTCGGCGCTGCTCGGCCGCATGCCCTCCGCCGTGGGTTACCAGCCGACGCTGGCCGAGGAGATGGGCGTACTGCAGGAACGCATTACCTCGACCAAGACGGGTTCGATCACCTCTTTCCAGGCCGTCTACGTGCCGGCGGACGACCTGACGGATCCGTCGCCCGCGACGACCTTCGCTCACCTGGATGCGACCCTCGTGCTCTCCCGCCAGATTGCCGAGCTCGGCATCTACCCCGCCGTGGACCCGCTCGATTCCACCTCGCGCCTGCTGGACCCGAACGTGATCGGGCAGGAGCACTACGATTGCGCCCGTGCCGTGCAGGCCGTGCTGCAGACCTACAAGGAGCTGCAGGACATCATTGCGATTCTCGGCATGGACGAACTCTCCGAGGAGCAGAAGCAGACGGTCAGTCGGGCGCGGAAGATCCAGCGCTTCCTGTCCCAGCCGTTCTTCGTGGCCGAGACGTTCACGGGCCAGCCCGGCAAGTACGTCACGCTGAAGGACACCATCCGCGGCTTCCAGGGCATCGTGAACGGCGAGTACGATCACCTGCCCGAGCAGGCCTTCTACATGGTGGGCACCATCGAGGAAGCCGTGGAGAACGCCAAGAAGATGCAGTGAGGTGACGCGCATCACTGTATCGCGATCGCGAGGCTAACCAGCAATGCCAAATATCAAAGTCGATATCGTCAGCGCCGAGGGCGAGATCTATTCCGGCACCGCCGCCATGGTCTTCGTCCCGGCGTCGGAAGGCGAAATCGGCGTCGCGCCCCGTCACGCTCCGCTGCTGACGACGCTCCGTCCCGGCATGTGCCGGGTCGAGGACGAGGAAGGCGGTGAGCACAACTTCTACGTCACCGGCGGTGTGCTCGAGATCCAGCCGCACATGGTGACCGTACTCGCGGACACGGCCCTGCGGGGTGAACAGCTCGATGAGGCTGCCGCGCTGCAGGCGAAGGAAGCTGCCGAAGCGGCACTGGAAGGCGCTTCCGAAGAGACGGATCTGGCCCAGGCGCAGGCCGAACTCGCCGAGGCCGAGGCCCGCTACCGGGCTGCGCAGAAACTGAAGGGCAAAGCCTAGCCGTCCGGCCCGGGCGCTGGAGAACGGCCTCGCGGCCGCCGGCAGTGACTTCGTCCATGCTGTCGGTTCCCTGGTGCTCTACTAAAGGCGGCCGCGTTCGACCGACGCCCGGCACCCCGACGCCGTCCGGTACCGTGACACCATTCGCCTCGTGAAACCGGTAACATTCCGCCTCCACGGACTGGGATATGATTCGGCTTTGCGTAAGGAATCCGGGATAGAGTGCCGCTGAGTATCGTCATCCTGGCCGCCGGCCAGGGCACCCGCATGCGATCGGATCTGCCGAAGGTCCTGCAGCCGCTGGCCGGCCGGCCGCTCTGTGCGGCGACGTGCCCCTCATAACGCGGGACACCCTCGAACGGCTGGTGGCGGCCTGCGGTGACGACGGCGTCGGGGTGCTGACCGTCGACGTGCCGGACCCCCGGGGCTACGGGCGCATCGTCCGCGGTGCGGACGGCGACGTGCAACGGATCGTCGAGCAGAAGGATGCCAGCGGCGCGGAACTCGACATCGCCGAGATCAATACCGGCGTCATCATCGCACCGGCGGCCCGCCTCGGGGCCTGGCTGGGGGCGCTGAGTGCCGACAATGCCCAGGGCGAGTACTACCTGACCGACATCATCGCCAGCGCCGTGGCGGACGGCGTGCCGGTGCACGGCGTGAAGGCGGCGACCTGGACGGAAGTGATGGGTATCAATGACAGGCGGCAGCTGGCCGAGGCGGAGCGGGCCCTGCAGCGCCGCCGTGCGGACGAGATCATGGCGGCCGGCGTCACGCTGGCCGACCCCGCGCGCATCGACATTCGCGGCAATCTCGATTGTGGCCGGGACGTGCAGATCGACGTCAACGTCGTCTTCGAGGGCGACGTCACGCTGGGGGACCGGGTACGCATCGGCCCCGGCGCGGTGATTCGCGACAGCCGCATCGGTGCGGACTCGGTGGTGCATCCGCACACGGTGATCGAGGAGAGCACCATCGGAGCGGACTGCCAGATCGGTCCGTTCGCCCGTCTGCGTCCCGGTGCGGAATTCGCTGACGGCGCGAAGGCGGGCAACTTCGTGGAAGTGAAGAAGAGCGTGATCGGCGAAGGCAGCAAGGTGAATCACCTGACCTATATCGGCGATTCGAGCATCGGGCGCGGGGTGAACGTCGGTGCGGGCACCATCACCTGCAACTACGACGGGGCGAACAAGCACCGCACCGTCATCGGCGACGGCGCATTCATCGGCTCCGGGGTCAATCTCGTGGCGCCGGTCGAGGTGGGACCGGGCGCGACCATCGGAGCGGGCTCCACGATCAGCAAGACCGCCCCGGCGGACAAGCTGACGCTGGCGCGGAGCAAGCAGATCACACTGGAACACTGGAAGCGGCCCCGGAAGAAGCAGTCCTGAGGCAGCGGCCGGGTCGAGGAGCAGATCGTTATGTGCGGCATAGTCGGCGCCATCGCTGAACGCAACGTGGTACCCGTCCTCATGGAGGGTCTGCGTCGCCTGGAATACCGCGGGTACGATTCCGCCGGGGT
>JARRPZ010000169.1:0-4927 GCA_037382365.1 Gammaproteobacteria bacterium | reverse complement strand
GCGTGCCGATGTCGGTATACGGCTGACCGGGACCGGGACGGACATTCGGGAATTGGCTGCCGGGGCGAACGGGCACATCTATATCGACAGCCGGGGCGGGCAGCTGATTTCCCGACGCATCGTGCAGATGATCTATGGCGACATGCTGCGCGAGATCCTGTCGACGGTGAATCCGTTCATCGACAAGAGCGTCGAGCGTCGGCTGGAGTGCATCGTCGTGCCACTCACCATTGCTGACGGACGCCTGACCGCCCCGGCGAACGTGTTCCTGCGCTCCGACACGCTCAATATCAGCATTCATCCCGAAGTCGATCTCCGCACCGAAGAGATCGAGATCGTCTTCCGGACGACGCCACGCAAGGGGCTGACGATCAGTGCGGCGGAACTGATAAATCCTTACGTCAAGGTCGTCGGCACCCTGGCCTCTCCGGGTCTGGCGATGGATGAAAAAGGGGCTTTGGTGAGGAGCGGCGTGGCGTTCGCGACGGGAGGGTGGTCGATCCTCGCGAAAGCCGCCTGGGATCGTCTGCGCCGTTCCTCCGACCCGTGCACCGAAGCGGTGACCGCCGGGACGAAGGCGCTGGGCGGAGACCCGTTTCCGGTTTTCGATGCCATCCCGGACGACCAGCCGAGCCGCGGAGGTCCGATTGAGGAGGCCCGCTGACGGGAGATGCCAGTGATCCCACGGCGCATTCTTTGCATAACGCCGGACGCACTCGGCACTTTGCTGCCCTGGTCTCCCTTTATGTAGCCTTGACCCCATTCGCCGGTTCGCGCGTGATTAGCTCGCAGGTTACTGCCTTCGCGGCGAGAGACCGGGGGACGCGCGATGAGGTCATGCGAGACTCGAGGAAGGGGGAGGGGGATTGCGGCGTTGTCGCTGAGCGCACTGATCCTGCTCGGAAATGTCGCTGGCGCGGCCGAGATCGCGCCACGCATCGATCAGCGTTCCGGCCCGGCGTCGACGGCGCCGGCATCGGCCGTGGCGCCGCAGCACATCCTGGTGAAGCTCGGTAACGGCGATGCGGAGCAGCGATTCCTGGCGGCCGGCAAGGCACTCGGTCTCGCGAAGCGGGGAGACATCTACGGCTCCTCTTGGATAACGGTCAGTCTGCCCGCCGGCGCGGACCCACGGGCCATGGCCCGGCGTGCCGCGGCCCTGCCCGGTGCGGTGAAAGCGAGCCCGGATCTCGTCGTCACGATACTGGACCACTTCGTCCCGCGGGATCCCATGTACCTGCCACCCCCCACGGGCTATTGCGATCCGTTGCTGGAACTGTGCATCGATCAGTGGGGGCTGTTCGATGCGAACGCCGAGGCGGCCTGGCACGAGACGCTGGGCGATGCGTCCGTCGTGGTGGCGGTGCTCGACAGCGGCGTCGATCTGGATCACGACGATCTCTACGCGAATATCTGGACCAACCCGGGTGAGATCCCCGGCGACGGACAGGACAACGACGGCAACGGCATCGTCGACGACGTGCACGGTGCCGACTTCGCCGGCGATAATGTCGGCAGTTTCACCGACGACGTCGCCTCCCAGGACGGTAATCCGGATATCCCGGAAGAGGGCCGATGGGTCAATGACCCGAACACCATCTGGGGCATACGCTGGGACGGCGATCCCGCCACGGGCGACGCCCACGACAACGACGGCGACGGTTATGCCGATCTCGGCGTTTTCCATGGCACGGCCGTGGCCGGGATCGTGGCGGCGATGACGGACAACCTCGTGCCCGGGGCGACCGATGCCTACGAGGGCATGGCGGGCGGCTGCCCCAACTGCCGCATCATGGCCGTGCGCATGATCAACGCGGAAGGGAGCGGGCATCTGTCCGACGCGGTAGCCGCGGTGAATTACGCGGCCGATATGGGTGCGGACTTCATCAATGCGAGCTGGGGCTTCGACACCACCCAGTTCGGACCACAGGATCCGGAGATCGCCCCGCTGGCCGAAGCCATCGACTCCGCGATCGGGCAGGGGGTCGTGATCGTCGCGGCGTCCGGTAACGGCGGAACGCCGGTCGTGCATTACCCGGCCGCCGATCCACGCGTGATCGCCGTGGGCTCGATCGACGTCAATCGCAATATCTCGTTCTTCTCCAGCTCCGGCCCCGCGGGCGAGATCCCGGACAACGGCATCGACGACGACGGCAACGGGTGGACGGACGACGTGGTCGACGTCGTGGCGCCCGGTGAAGGCATCTGGAGTACCTGGGTCTTCGCCGCCTACGATTCGCTGCTCTATCAGCTGCTGGGCGATCCGAACTGGCCGCCCGGCATCGATACCTACAGCGCCGCTGACGGCACCTCGTTCGCCGCCCCGCTGGTCACGGCGTATCTCGCGCTCCTGAAGGCCCGGCTGCCGGATGCGGATCGGCTGCAGCTGCGCGAGATTCTCCGTACGAATGCGGACGACGCCATCGTCACCCCCGGCTACGATTCGACGTCCGGGTTCGGCCGTCTCCGGATGGTGGTACCGGCGGACGCACCCGAGATCGTCAACGAACCGCCGCTCGCCGACATCGCCGGAGACGCGGACG
Source organism: Gammaproteobacteria bacterium (assembly GCA_037382365.1). GTDB lineage: Bacteria > Pseudomonadota > Gammaproteobacteria > Steroidobacterales > Woeseiaceae > Lentisalinibacter. The sequence continues at coordinate 2,384 of JARRPZ010000169.1, read as the reverse complement.
GGATGATCGTGTTCCAGGATTCCGGCAAGTCGGGCACGGAGCAGGTGACGCTCGACGGCTCGGTATCCGTCGATCCGGACGGCTCGGTCGTCGGCTACCAGTGGGATTGGACCGGATCCGACGGCTCCTCCGGCAGTGGTACGGGCCCGACGATCACCGAGACGCTCGCCGTCGGCACGGACCTGAGCTACGACTTCCGGCTCGTCGTCACCGACAATCTGGGCGCCGCCTCCCCGGAGGCGGCCGTGACCGTCACGATCCAGCCGAAGTCCGGTGGTGGTGGTGGCGGTGGCAAAGGCGGAGGCAACGGCAGCGACAAGGGCGGCGGTCCGAAGAAGAATCGCTGAGCCCGCCGGAACCGATCATTCGTCGGGCCCGGACGGAGCGCATTCGAGACCGTGGCGTATCGCGTCGGCGCCGACGGCCCGCTGGAGGTCGAGCAAGCCGTCACAGTCGAGTGCGGTCGCCGTCAGGTCGACGCTCTCCAGTTCGCCCAGTTTCGCAAGGGGCGCGAAGTCCTCTATATCGGTGCCCGACAGATCGACACGCGCGAGGCGCGGACTGTCCGCGAGGGCATCGATGCGCCTCAGCGGATTGCGCGAGAGGTCGAGTTCGAACAGCAGTGACAGTCCGTCGAGCGGCCGGATGTCGCTGATCCGGTTTCGACCGAGATCGAGTACGAGGAGGCCGGCGAGATCCTGAAGCGGCGTGAGATCCGCGATCTCGTTGCCGTCGGCGATGAGCACTTCCAGCCCGTCCAGAGCCGCGACCGGCGCCAGCTCGCGGATTCCGTTCTGCTCGATGTTCAGCAGGCGCAGATCGGCAAGTTCGCCCACGCCGTCTATCGACCCTATCCGGTTGTGGCCCACGGAGAGATAGTCCAGGTGGGGGAGGCCATCGACCCACCGGAGATCGGTCAGTGCGTTGTGGTCCAGATTCAGGGAGTGCAGGCTGGGACGCAGGGGCGCCAGTGCCGGCGCGCTGATCTCGTTGTAGCCGAGATCCAGATTCTCGAGGCGGACGAGTTTCGCGAGAGGGGCGGTATCCGCTATCCGGTTGTGGGCCAGGTTGACATCGGCGAGGTTAATGAGATTCTCGATACCTGCCAGATCGCTGATCTGGTCGGTCTCCGGATTCGTGCAACGCAGGGTCTGCACCTCTCCGGACGTGCTCCAGCCCTGGCGATCCGCCTCCGCGATGACGCAGTCGCGCAGGATCGGATCGGCGAATGGCAGCTCCGCCACCGGCGTATACACGCTGGCGTGGCGGTCGTTGCGATAGTCCGCGACGAGCACCCCGAGCCCGACGATCAGGATCGTAACGCCGATCAGCGTGAGCGCGGTGCCGATCGGGCCGACGTCGCTGGCATACGGCGGCAGAGCCACCTTGCGCCGTGCTTCGGAAGCCGCCCTGTCCCCGTCGCGTGATTTTCCGTTCTTGACTCGCATGTCCCTCGGTTCCTCCGTCGGTCGTGTCTATTCGCGCCAGAATGCAGGGGTCAGCAACACGAGAATCGTAAAGATTTCCAGCCGGCCCGCGATCATCGCGAAAGTGAGCACCCATTTCTCCAGCGGTCCCGTGCTCGCGAAATTATTGGCGACGTCGCCGAGCCCGGGGCCGAGGTTGTTCAGACAGGTAGCCACCGCGCCGAAAGCGGTGATCTGATCGAGTCCGTCGCCCATCAGCACCATCATCAGGGCGGCGAAGACCACGACGTAGGCGGCGAAGAAGGCCCAGACGGAACGGATCACAGCATCGGGTACGGTACGCCCGTCCATGCGCAGCGGTTTCACGAGATTCGGGTGGATCAGTCGGAGCACCTCGATCTGGGCCTGCTTCGCCATGATGAAGAAGCGGACGACTTTCATACCGCCCGCCGTCGATCCTGCACAACCACCGATGAAGCTGATGAATATCAGCAACACGGGGAGCATCAGGGGCCACACCGAGAAGTCGGTAATGGCATATCCCGTGCTGGTGATGACGGAGACGACGGTGAATACGGAGGCGCGGATGGAATCGTGGAGCGTTCCGTAAGTGTGCGTGCGGAGCAGGATCGCGCTCACGATGAGAATGATGATACCGATGATGGCGAGAAAGCTTCGGACCTCGTCCGTGCGCAGATATGTGCGCGGGTCCAGCCGTGCCCAGGCGGCGAAGTGAACGCTGAAGTTGATCGCGCCGAGCAGCATGAAGATGACGGCAATGGCTTCGATTGCCGGGCTGTCGTAATAGCCGAGGCTCGCATCGTGGGTCGAAAAGCCGCCGGTGGAGACCGTCGTCAGGCTGTGAGCGATCGCATCGTACAATTCCATCCCGGCGAACCAGTAAAGGGCCGCGCAGGCGATCGTCAGCACGAGATAGATCCGCCACAGGACGCGCGC
>JARRPZ010000168.1:0-4934 GCA_037382365.1 Gammaproteobacteria bacterium | reverse complement strand
GACTCGCGCCGAGTGCCGTCAGGAACGTGTTCTGCACGCTGTCACCGTGCCCGTCATCGGCGCGGCCGGGATGGCCGGTCGTTGATGCCGCCGCCGGCGTCACCCCGGAACGGCTGCAGGAGCAGTCGGTCGAGGCGGAGTTCAGAGGCATCCCGGAAGCGGTTGAGGCCGATCGTCATGCCTTCGTGCCCGTCGCGCGGCTGGTCCCGGTAGGTGCCGAGCAGCCGGTCCCACCAGGGCAGGTTGAACCCGAAATTGCTGTTGGTCTCGTCCGGGTGTACCGAATGGTGGACCCGGTGCATGTCCGGTGTCACGACCACCCAGCGCAACGCCCGGTCGAGAGCCGTCGGGATGCGCAGATTGCTGTGATTGAACATGGAGGTGGCGTTCAGCACGACTTCGAACAGGATGACCGCGCCGGCCGGGGCGCCGAGTGCCAGGATCACGAGGATCTTCCAGCCCATGGAGATCACGATCTCCAGCGGATGGAAGCGCAGCCCGGTCGTCACATCGAAGTCGAGGTCGGCGTGGTGCATGCGATGCAGCCGCCAGAGCGTGGGCAGCGCATGGAACACGACGTGCTGCAGGTAGACGGCGAGATCGAGGGCGAGCAGAGCGGTTGGCCAGGCGAGCCACCATGGTACGTCGGCGAGCCGCAGGAGCCCCCAGCCGCGCTCCTCGGCGAGCAGGGCGGCACCGACGGCGAGCAGCGGGAAGGCCACACGCAGTACGGCCGTGTCGATAAGCACGATTCCGAGGTTGGCGGGCCAGCGCGTACGGCGCGGATAGCGTCGCGCCCGTCGGGGCAGTGCCGCCTCGAGCATGCCGATCAGGACCAGTATGCCGACGAAAGCGCCGGCCCGGATCCATGCTTCGTGGCTCGTCAGAAGACTCTCCATCGGGACGCGCGATTCCATTCCCTCGGCAACCGAGACGCGGAGGATGCCATGGAAGATGCCGGGTTCACACCACCGGCCTGCGTCGTGCCTGTTTCCGACGGTCCCGGGAGAGTGCGCGCGGCGGCTGCCGTCTGCCCGCGCCGATCAGTTAGAATACGCGACTCCGACTATTGCATGACGACCCTATGACTAAGACCGGACGTACGAAGCACAAGGTCTGGCCGGTGCTGCTGATCTCGCTGTGGCTGCATCCTTCGGCGGTGACCGCCGACGGGCTGGAGGACGCAATGCCCGACCGGATCGAGCATTACTCGGAGCGTTATGCGCTGGAGGATATCTTCGCGAAGCGCACGGATAACCGCGGCGAGGGTTTCGAGGAACTCTACGGAACGCGCAATTTCCGGACCATCCTGAAGGGCGTGGCATATCGGGGCGGTGCCAACAACAAATTGAATCGGCACGGACGGCGGGATAACCGCAATCCGCTCCCCGAACATGGCCTGGTCAATCTTTGCGAGGAAGGATTCGAGCGCTCCTATTACCTGTATCGGACCAACTACGAGACGGCGCCGAAAGAGATGCAGTGCCGGACGCCGTCGGGAGACACACGCCGCCTGGACTACCTGCAGCTGAGCCCCTTCGACGAGGAGCACGCCTACGACATCCTGCGCGACGTCCACGCGACGATTACGGACGATGCACGTGGCCCGCTCTACCTTCACTGCTGGAACGGCTGGCACGCCTCGGGGCTGATCGCCGCCAAGATCCTCCGCCAGTTCTGCGGGCTCGGCGCCGAAGAAGCCGTAGCGTACTGGGATCGCAACACCGACGGCCACAATGCGGAGCCGCGTTACGAGCGCATCCGTCAGCGGATCCGGGATTTCGAGCCCTATCCCGAGCTCGACATCACCGAGGAGCAGGCCGCGGCGATTTGCCCGTGAGCCGCACCGCCGCGGCGATCGTCCACGGCACTCCGGAAAAAGTCACTCCGGGAACAGCGCCATCTCCTCGCCGCACCGGCGCCCGGCCGCAGCGTGGCGCTCGAGGACGATCCCCATCCCTTCCCGGATGAAGGCGACGACTGCCTCATTGCCATCGCTGATCGCTGCCAGCCTGGCCGGGTCAGCGGCGAGGGCACGCAGGTCCTCGATCATCGCCTGGTCGAACCGGGAGACGTGGTTCTCGAGGTCCCTTGCAGCATGCGTCGACGATGGCCCCCGGGCCTTGAACGCTGCCTCGTTATCCAGTGAGAACAACCGCGCGTCGTCGAACGTCACCGTGCCGTCCGCGAGGGAATAGGCGGTGGTAACCGAGCGGAAGAAGAGGTTTCCGCCGGGGAAACGATCCTCGTTGCCGATCAGTACGTCGACGACCATCATATTGCTGAAGTCCCGCGCGGCACGCAGGAGATTCGTGGTACCGACATAAGGCGCGCGCCGCGTCCCCGGGATACCCGGATCGCCGTAGGCGGATCGGGCGTAATAGCGGAATTCGTCCGCAGCGGACGGTCCGGGCTGCCGGCAGTCGAGCGCGGCGATCAGGCGCCGCTTGTCGGCACTGTCGGTGCTGGCGAAGGTATCCCGGGTCCAGTAATACTGCGTGAACACGCTGTCCCACTCCTTGAGGGCACATTGTTCGGAGACCTGCCGGTCCCCGATGCGTCGGTCCACGTCACGGTAGACCGCGACCGGATAGATGCGGGAGCCGAATTCGCGGCCAAGCCGGTAGGCGATCACCGCGCCATGATGGTTTGTGTTGCCGCTGGTGCACTTGAGATTGGCGACGGTTTTGCCGTCCTTCTTTACCGCCCAGTTGGTCGCGGTCGTGCCCCCAAGCCGTTCGAATTCGATCGAATCGTCGTTCAGGTCCAGCGTGCTCAGATAACGCTCCGTTGCTGCGAAATACGCATCGGATTCGCGATCCGTGCCACTCTCGGGAGGATAGACGGCAGCCTGTCCGGTAATGGCACAGAGGAGGCTGAAAAGACAGGCGAGACGGGCCAGGCGCGGCATGCGGGTACTCCGGATGGTCCGCCGGTAAGCATAGCGTTATGGGCTGACGGGCGAAATGCGGGTCAGTCCGTCGAAGCCGTCCAGGCATCGAGAACCTTTTCCAGTGCCGGGGAGCGGAAGTGGCGCGGCGCCGTGATCGCATAGAAGTTCTCGTAGACGTCGGGTATTTCGCAATACTTTGCCAGTGCGCCGCTCCCGAGCTCATCCTGCACGACTACCTCGGGCACCAGGGCCAAGCTGCCGGAGTCGCGAGCCAGCAGGCGCAGCATCGCCATGTCGTCCACTTCCGCCGAGACCTTCGGCACCAGTCCGTGCTCTTCGCAGAGCAGATCGAACTGACTGCGGATCTCGCTCCCGTGTCCGGGCAGCAGCAGCGCCCGATCCGCGAGATCATGAGGGAACCGGAAGCGGCTTCTGCCGCGCCGGGCAGGCCCGACGAGACAGACGTGCTGGCGGGCCAGCCGACGGCAGCGCAACGAGAACCGATGGTCTGCGGTGACGAGGCGGTTGGACAGGACCAGATCGAGTTTGTGCACGCGCAGTCGTTCCAGCAGCTCTGCGAGGCTGGCGGATTCGACGACGAGCCGCAGCGCCTCGTCCCCGATCACCGGTCGCAGGAAATTCTGCTGGAAATTCCGCGAGAGCGTTGCCACCGCGCCGACCCGCAGCTGGGGCTGCGCCTGCGCTTCGCCGGCGTGTACGGTCTCCAGCAGCTCGGAACCGAGGTTGAAGATGCCGTCTGCATAGTCGAGAACCAGACTGCCGACCTCCGTCAGCCGCAGCGACCGTCCCTCGCGGACGAAGAGTTCGTGGCCGAGTTCTGCCTCCAGCTGGCGTATCTGCGAGGAGATCGCCGACTGCGAGACGTGCAGCTGCTCGGCCGCACGAGTGAGGTGCTCTTCCTTCGCCACCACCCAGAAATAGTGCAGGTGGCGGAAGTTCAGTCGCTTGAGTAGAACCATTCTAATAAAGAGAACGAATTGTATTAATAAATCTATTTTACGGAACAAGCGGATTAGCGCAAACTCTGCCGCCGTTCCAATCGGTCGGGATGCAGCATGAACATGTCCGAACTTGTCGACCATCTGCCGTGGCTTCTGCCGAGCGCGTACCTGGGAGCGTGGGTGGCAGCCCTCCTGCTGCCCGGTCACGCCTGGTCCGTGGCCAATGCGGCCGCCTTGGCCGGTCTTGCCGCGATGGTCGGCGCGGCGCTGGCCACGCTGGCTCCCGGGACAGAGAGTGCGGAACCCGTCTCGCTCGTTGTAGGGCTCATGGTGGCTTTCCTCGGTTGGGTAATCGTGCGCTATTCGAGACGGTACCTGGAAGGCGAAGCGGAACAGGTCCGTTACGTTGCCGCACTGTCGTTCACGGTCGCTGCGACCGCCACCGTCGTCGTTACCGAACACCTCGCGGTGTTGCTCGGCGCGTGGGCGGCCAGCAGCCTCGGCCTCCATCAGTTGCTCACCTTCTACCGCGAACGGCCCGGCGCCCTCATTGCGGCCCACAAGAAATTTCTGGTGAGTCGGGCATCCGAACTCTGCGTGATCGCGGCGCTGATCCTCATCGGTCTGGAAGTCGGCACGCTCGATCTCCAGGGCATCGCTGCCCATGTCGCGGCCGTCGAGGACTTACCGGTCGCCCTGAACGTGGCGGCCGTCCTGCTTGCACTGACTGCAATACTCAAGTCCGCTCAGCTCCCCCTGCACGGCTGGCTGATTCAGGTCATGGAGGCGCCGACACCGGTGTCCGCTCTGCTGCACGCGGGCATCGTCAACATCGGCGGCTACGTGCTGATCCGGGTCGCGGAACTGATCACCGCATCGCCTGCGGCCGGCACCTTGCTGGTCATCGCAGGCAGCAGCACGGCAGTGCTTGCCGGGCTGGTCATGATGACCCGCATCAGCATCAAAGTCCGCCTGGCGTGGTCGACGTGCGCGCAGATGGGTTTCCTGCTGATGGAAGTGGGCCTCGGTCTGTATGATCTCGCGCTCCTGCATCTCGTCGCTCACTCGCTGTACAAGGC
>JARRPZ010000167.1:0-4968 GCA_037382365.1 Gammaproteobacteria bacterium | reverse complement strand
TCCGGCGCATGATCATGCCCTGGGCCCGGGGCCTCGAAGAGGACACGCGCTTCCGCCAGTCGTTGCTGGTCTCGGTGGCCGCGAGCGTCCTGGTCGTATTGGTGCTGCGCATGATCGAGCTGCCGATCCCGGAGCGCGAGGAACTGATCGAAGTGCCGGACCGGGTGGCGAAGCTGATCCAGCCGGAGACCGCGCCTCCTCCCGCCCGCACCGTTTCCGAACCCGATCCGGTGCCCGAGGAGATCCCCGAAAAGCCCGAGGAACCGGTCGTGGCGGAGCAACAGCCGCCCGAGGAAGTGCCGGAGGTTACCGAGCCTGCGAAGGTTGCCGAGCAGGCACCGCCCAAACAGGAGGTCCAGTCCAAGGGCATCCTCGCCTTCCGCGACAGTTTCGCGAAGCGCGCGCGCTCCGGGCCGTCGGCGCGGCGGGGATCCAGTGCCCGGGTGGGCAACGCGGGCGAAGCCGCCGTGGGTCGGCCCCAGCGGGCCATGGTGACGAGTCAGGCACCCGGTTCGAGCGGCGGCATCAACCTCGCGGCGGTGAGCCGCGACGTCGGGGGCGGCGCCGGCGGGCAGGGCATCGAAGGCGTCCGGGTCAGCCAGGTCGCCAGTTCCATCGGCGGCGACGGTTCGGCTGATCGGCCGCGCGCGGGAGGACCGTCGGCCGGTCGGACCGACGAGGAGATACAGATCGTGTTCGACCGCTATAAGGCGGCGCTGTACCGGCTATACAACCGCGAGTTGCGCAGAGATCCGACGCTGCGCGGGCAGATGGTCATAAAGCTCACCATCGAGCCCGACGGCAGCGTCTCGATGTGCAGCCTGCACTCGAGCGACATGGACGCTCCGAGCCTGGCTGATCAGGTGGTGGCGAGGGTAAGCGGCTTCGACTTCGGCGCGAAGGAGGATATCGCGGCAATGACCATCATCTACCCGATCGATTTCCTCCCGGCGACCACCTGACCGGACGGCTGGTGAAAGCGCGAGAGCGATGAAGACGGCTGACTGATTAACGGTTACTGAAGAGATTCTGACAAAGGCAAAACCACCGAAAGGTGGCGACGCAAAGTCTCCGGTCTAACGAGCCTGCCGGCTCCATGACAGCGGGACCGCCCGAATCCGGACCGGACACGGTCCACGAGACTCAGGTGAAGCGATCGCCGCCGGTGGACCGGAACCACCACATGGCGCGCAACCGACACCCACACACCACACGCATCGGCCGTACCGTCATCAGGCTGCTGGCGCTCGCGGCGCTCGCGCTTGGCGCCACACCCGCGTGGGCGATCGATTGCTCCGAGATTCCGAACGGTACCCTGGACGGCGCTGCCGGTGACGTCGCACCCGCGCAGATCAAGATCGACCGCAACTGCACCATTCGCAACTTCCCGGCGTCGAACCCGCTGGACACCAACTTCAGCTTCCTGACCCAGCCCGGACAGACCGAGGAACGCTGGCTGATCGTCTTCGACAACGTCGTCCACACAGGTGAGATGGCCTGTAACTCCGTGGCCGGCCATCGCATCTGGTTCGTGAACGGCTCGTCGAGTTCCATCCAGGAGGGTTGCCAGAATCTCCTGATACCGGTGGAGAAGATCGACAAGGACGTGCCGCCGGGCGCGACGACCGCCTCCATCGGCGTCCCGTTCACTTACACGCTGACCATGCCCGTACTGTTCGACGCCGGCACCGGTACGGTTATCGACGAGTTCGGATCCGAGAACGACCTGCACAGTGTGACGATGGTGGACGACCTGAATGCCACCGGGGCCGACCTCAGTTACGTGAGTCACCGGGCCTACTGGGAGAGCAGCGGCCTGCCGGTCGATCACACCTTCGATAACGACGGTGGCGTCCTGACCTTCGACAACTTCCCCATCATCCCGGCGGGGGAGCAGATCGTGATCGAACTGACCGTGGTGCTGGAGGACTCGCCGGCCAATGTCATCGGCACCCAGTTCATCAATACCGCCAAGTGGGACTTCGGACGCCTGATCGAGGGCGTCTTCTACGAGCCGCTGCCCGGTGAGTGGGGCATCTCCGAGCCGTTGACCATCGCGGGGCCGAACATCGTCGTCACCAAGACGGGGCCGGCCACGCTCGGCCGTACCCTGAATCTGGGCCAGTGGGGCGAGTTCGCACTCGATGTCCACAACACGGGCCTCGGCGAGGCCTGGGACGTCACTATCCTGGACCGGTTCCCGGACGGACCCCAGGGCGGGATGTGCGACGTCGAGCCCGAGATACTCAACGTGCAGGTCTTCGGTGCCGACGGTGTCACGCCGGTGCCGGGCAAAGGACCGTTGACTGCCGGCGTGGACTACGAGCTGACCTGGCAGGACCGTCCGCGGTGCGAATTGACCCTGGATCTGATCAGCGACCAAGCGGTGATCGGGCCCGACGAGCGTCTCGTCGTGAGCTACCGGAGCCGGCTCGATCCGGATACCGGCGACGGCGTGTCGCTCACCAATGTGGCGGGCGCGAGCCGCTGGTACAACGGCGATGCGACCAACCCGGATCGCCTCGAGTTCTCCCGGCCCGTGACCAACGGCACGGTGGGCACCGCCGATCATCAGGACGCGCACACGGTGACGACGGCACTCTACGGCTACTTCTTCGAGAAGACCGTCGAGAATCTGACGACGGGCGCCGATCCGGCGGAGACGGCGGCACCCGGAGAACGCCTGCGCTATACGCTCCGTCTGCAGACGACGGACGGCCCGCTCGAGGACGTCACGATCTACGACGATCTCGGCTCGCTGAATGCACGGCCCGTATTCGAGCCCGGCTCGCTTCAGTTGCTGCAGGCCGGTCTGCCGCCGGGTGCGGACGCCACCGGTACGGATCCCTTCGGCGGCACCAACGGCACGGGTCTCCTCGAGATCGCCGGCGTCAATCTGACGGCCGGAGACGAACTCGTCATCCGCTTCGAAGTCACGCTGGCCGAGGCGATACTCGACGGTACCGTCGTGACGAACCAGTCGGCCCTGATCGGTGCGGTCAAACTCGCGGACAGCGACGACCCCAACGTCAACGGCCAGGCGGATCCGGACGTCGACGGCGACGAGGATCCCACGCGGGTCGTTATCGAGGCAGAGGCGCCGGGCGCTCTCGGCAAGGAAACCACGCAGGCGACGGCGGCGATCGGCGAACCGTTCAGCTACCGCGTAACCGTGCCGGCTGCGCCCCACAGCGTGCCGCTGTACGACGTGCGCATCCTGGACGACCTGGCGGCATCGGCCGCCGATCTCGAATTCGTCAGCGTGAGCCGGGTCGCCGGTTCCGATACCTGGACGCCGCAGAACACGGGTGACGGCACCTCCCTCGTCATCGAGGATCCGGTGAACGGCATCGACATCCCGGCCGGCGAGCAGGTAGTCGTCGAGATTACCGTGGCCCTGCGCGACACGGCGACGAACGTGGCCGGGCTCGAATTCACGAACACGGTGGCCTATACGTACAACCAGCTGGATGCGCAGGCGGACACGCAACGACCCGGAGAGGGCGCCGTCAGCGGACCCATGACCATCGTCGAGCCCGAGCTCACGCTCGAGAAATCCGGCCCCCTGCGGCTGCGCAGCGGCCAGGCAGGAACCTTCACGCTCGACGTCCACAACGTGGGCGAGTCGCCGGCATGGAACGTGACGATCCTGGACCTGTTGCCGGACACCGCGGACGGCGGATTCTGCGACGCCGCGCCGGTTCAGGTGACGGCCCAGCTCTTCGATGCGGACGGCACGACGGCGGTCGGCGCTCCGCTGGAGGCCGGTACCGACTTCGACGTGTCGTTCAGCGGCCGCCCCGAATGCACATTGTCCTTCGAGGTCACCTCGGCCGCGGGTGGCATCGGTCCCGACCAGCGGCTGATCGTCACTTATCAGGCGTCACTGGATGCCGATACGGTCAGGGACGCCGTGCTGACGAACGTCGCCGGCGCCAGCGAGTGGTTCAGCATCGATGTCTCGTCGTCGAGTGATGGTGCGCGCGCGTACAGCCGCGTGATTACGGACGGCACGGTGGACGTCCTCGATCACGAGGACGCTCACACGGTGGTCGAATTCTCGCCCGAACTCCTGTTCGAGAAGACCGTCGTGAACGTCACGACGGGCGAGGATCCGGCCCTCGTGGCGACACCGGGCGACACCCTTCGTTATCGGCTCTATGTCGAGCTGCTGAACGACACGCCGGTCGACAGCTTCAGCATCGTCGACGAACTCGATCGACTGAATGCCGCGGCGGCATTCCAGCCGGGCTCGCTGACCGTGGTCACGCTGCCGCCCGGTGCGGATGCGGGCGCCACGGACCCGAACGGCGGCGCCGCCGGCACCGGGCTGCTGGAGGTGGACGGTCTCTCGCTGGCGGGCCTCGGCGACACCGTCGTGGTGGAGTTCGAGGCCACCCTCGCAGCGGTAATCCGCGACGGCAGCTACGTGAGTAATCAGTCCCGCTTCGTGTATGCCGGCAGCACGGTGGCGCTGAGTGACGATCCGGCCGTGAACGGGGCGGCATTGCCCGACGTCGCCGGGGACGAGGACCCGACGCGGGTGCTGATCGAGTCGGCGCCCTACTTTACGGTGGAGAAGATCTCCGAGTACGTGACCGGCGACCCGGATGTGCTGCTTGCCGGCGAGACGCTGCGTTACACGATCACGGTGGAGAACACCGGGACGGATGACGCACGGGATGCCGAGTTCGCCGACGCAATCCCGGCCAATACCGCCTACGTGCCGGGCAGTACGACGCTGAACGGCGTTGCAGTCCCGGACACGGACGCCGGCCTCTCGCCCCTGGTCGACGGCATCGCCATCAACGGGGCGGCGGACGCCACGAGCGGACTGCTGTCGTCGAGCGCTGCGGGTGTCGAATCCGTCGCGACCATCGTGTTCGATGTCGTCGTCGATCCGGACGCTGCCGACGGCACGGTGCTCTCCAACCAGGCTTTCGTGAGTGCGCCCGATGGCGGCATCAT
>JARRPZ010000166.1:0-4984 GCA_037382365.1 Gammaproteobacteria bacterium | reverse complement strand
ACCGACCTGCAGCAGGAGCCAGGCGGCGACGGCATAGGCCGCTATGACCCGGAAGACTTTGCGGCGTTTTAGTTCGCCGAGCAGTCCCGACACATCGGAGAGAGCGATCCTGGTCACTGGTCTGCGCCTGAACGAGGAATGCCGATTGTATCGCAGCGGGTATCCAGGACAGCCCGTGCCACCCGGGACGGTCAGTACGGCACCTCAGATGCCGCGGATTTCCCCAAGGAACTCGACGAACCGCGGATCGCCTCGCACCGGATCGTAATAGGGCAGGTACGGTTCGATGAACGGCATGACCAGGCTCGGCTCGGCCAGCCCCGATCGGAGACAGTCGACGGCAGCGGAGACCGCCGCGGCCATGCCCAGTGCGCGGCAGGCATGATGCCGCAGGGAGACCTTCTCTGCCAGATCCTGCCGGACCTCCCGAAACCACACGCGGACCAGGCGTTCGCCCTCTGCCGTATCGCCCGCCGTCGCCGCCACGTATGCCATGGCCAGATACACGTTGGGTTCGAAATCGGGCACGCCCGGCGTACGCACGCTTCCCGGCTCCGCCGTGCCGATCCGCTCCGCGTCGCTGCGAGGCTGCGCGTCCAGGAACCACCCGGTGATGATCCGAGCCAACTCGACGTCGGGAACGTCGGACCCCGTCCACTCATCGGCACTCGGCGCGGCGCCAACCAGCCTGGCAGCGCCCTCATAATCCCGGGCGGCAATACGCGCCTCCCACAGATCGAACGGCTCGGCTTCCCTGCCGTACTCGGTCTGCAGCACCGTCAGATCGCCCAGTATGCGGACTGGGTCGCGGTGTTCCCTCACCCTGAGGACGCCGGCCAGCACAGCCAACTCGAAACTGTCGACCGGCGCCGACGCGAGTTCCGCAGCCGCTTCGTCGTAACGGTGAGCGAGCGCCAGATTCGACACCAGCCGGGTCGTCCAGTACGGATTGCGAGGATCCAGGCTGCGAGCCTGACGAATCGACGCGATCATACCGTCGATATCGCCCTGACGGCGCTGTATCCAGGACTGCAGTTCGATCAACTGCGGATCGCTGGGCCTGGCATCGCGGGCCTGCCGGATGAGTTCGAACGCGCGGCCATGGTCTTTCAGGATGTAGTAGGTGTAATAGCTCTGCGCGATCAGGTATTCGGACGAGTCGGGCGCCAGGGCCCGGATGCGCTCCAGCATGTCTTCCAGGCGCCGGATCGATGCCGGATCGCGTCGCTGTATGTTGCTATAGCTCAGCGAGCCGGCCAGCTCCGCCCAGGCCCGGACGAACTCCGGATCCAGCGCCACCGCACGCTCCAGGGCGGCGACGTAGTCGCGCGCCGCAATCGTCTCGGTGCTCCGCAACGCCATCGCCTCGTGGTAAGCCCGGTAGGCACCCATGTTCTCGGTGGGGAGCACATTCAGGCGCGAATCGTCCTGCCGCGTCAGCGTCGCATGCAGCGCAGACGCGATCGAGCGCGCAATCTCCATCTGGATATCGAAGATGCTGGCCGGCGTCAGTTCCCGGTCGTACTGCTGCGCCCACAGGTGGATGTCGGAATGAGCGTCGATCAGCTGGGCGTTGATCCGTATCTGGTCGCCGATACGTTGTACGCCACCTTCGAGGATCGCGTCGGCACCCAGTTCCGTACCGATGTCCCTCATATTCCGATGGCTGTCACGGTACTCGGATACCGAGGTGCGCGAGATCACACGCATCGACTGCAGTTGCGCCAGCTGAGTAAGAAGATCGTCATGCACCCCGCGGGCGAAGAATTCGCTGTCCCCCGCCAGTCCGGCAGACAGGAACGGCAGCACGGCCACCATCGGGGTGCCGGCGTGATCCACGTCGCCTGCGGGCGAGGACATACCGCCGATGATGCGGAGCGCACCGAAGAGTACGACCAGCGCGAGTCCGGTCAGCAAGACCGGTGTCCACTGCCCGACGTGCCGGACACGGCGCCTCTCCGGCGGCTCCTCATCCACGGGCCGCGGCTCCTCGTCCACTGGCGGCGGGAAGTGGCTGATGAACCCCCGCCGTACCACCGTTTCGATGTAGGCATTCTTTTCGTCCGGCGACAGAGTATTGCGCAGGATCGAGACGCAGCGATTGATGGCGTCGTCGGAGACGACCCGATTGTCCCAGACGGCCGCCATCAGCTCGTCCCGACTGATGAGCTTGTCCTGATTCGCCAGGAAATAATCCAGCAACCTGGCGACCTGCGGTGCGAGACGGCTGGTCGTCGTACCGTCGAAAAGATCGCCGGTGCCGGCATCGAAGCGCCAGCCACCGAAAGCACGGAGGTTCGTGTTGTCGCCGTCGGCAGCGTTCAAGGAGCCGCCCGGACCAAATCAGGGATAGGTCGGCAGGAAATCAGCGTTCGATCAGGCAATCGGTTGCCCTCCCAACCACACTCGGAAGGCCTGCATCGGACAGGTGCCGTCTCAGGCCGATGCGAACAATTGTAGTGGCAATCGCCGTCCACAGGCCTGAGCAGACAAAAAATAATCAATCGATCCGCATGCCTGCGGAGGAGACATAATATGAATAAGCGAATACTGATCGCCACGCTGTCGCTGGCCACATGGGCGCTCGCGACCCAGACCGTTCATGCGGGCGACAAGCTGGTTGACGAAACGTTTGCCAAGACCGTCCCGGCGCTCACCGGCGCCCCGCCGGAGGGATTCACGATCGGGAAGGGGTCCACGGCCTATAACGGCTCGATCGACGGGTCGATCTACAAAGTGGACCTGCGCAGCGGCGAAGGGGGCGTTCTGGTGCCGGCCGAGCCGAATTTCGACATCTTCACCGACTGCTACAAACTCGGCATGCGAGTCGATCCGCGCAGCAACTACCTGTTCGTCGCCGGCTGCCAGGGGGGCGACGCTTACGTGTTCGACGCCGATACCGGTGAGGAAATCAGGAAATACCAACTCGCACCTCCGTTGTCGACAGTCATCAACGATCTCGCCATCACGACGGATGCCGTCTACTTCACGGATTTCACGCAGCCGTTCCTCTTCCGGCTGCCATTGTCCAGGAACGGCCGACTGCCTGACGACAGCGCCGTCATGCCGATCCCGCTGAGCGGCGATTTCGTGGCCGACGATCCGTTCTGCTGCGCCGGTAACGGCATCGTCGCCACGCCGGACGGCGGGACCCTGATCGTCGGCAATTCGAACAACGCACAGATCTACCGGGTGGACCCGACCACGGGTCAGGCGGACCGGATCGAAGTGAACCCGCCGCTCGTCGGATTCATCGACGGCATCGTGCTGCGCGAGCACAAGCTGTACATCCTGACCCCCTTCGGCGATGGCTCCGGAGGAGACTGGGTCCAGGTCGTGCAACTGGACAAGGACCTGCTCACGGGAACACGGGTGCAGATCATCACCGATCCGGACCTGGACGGTGTGGCAAGCGGCGCGTTCTTCGGAGGCGCTTTGTACGTGAACAACGCCCGCTACAACGTCTTCCCGCAGCCCGATACGGAGTACTGGCTGACCAGGCTGGAAGTCGGGGGCAAGCGCGGCACGAACGATTAAGGACAGACCCCGCTTCGGCGGGGTTTCCCCTCTATTTCCCGGCGCACGTGCTCAGAAGCTAGACTGAGCAGCAAGCAACCGGGAGAGATCCATGACCGCAGTGCTCGAAGTCACCGAACGCGACGACTATTTCCTGCTCACCATGGACGACGGCAAGGCCAACGCCCTGTCGTTCGACATGCTGGATGGCCTGAACGCGGGACTGGACGCGGCAGCCGCCGCCGGCAAGACCGTGGTCATCACCGGGCGACCGGGCCGGTTCTCCGCGGGCTTCGACCTGTCGGTGATGGGGCAGGGCGGTGAGAGCGCCCTGAAGCTGCTGCGCCAGGGAGCCGACCTGGCCGGCCGGCTCCTGTCGTTCGAGACACCGGTAATTCTGGCGGTGAGCGGACATGCCCTGGCGATGGGGGCGCTCCTGTGCCTGTCCGCGGATTACCGTATCGGCATCGATGGCGATTACAAGCTCGGACTGAACGAAGTGGCCATCGGCATGACGCTGCCCTGGTTCGGCGTGGAACTCGCCCGCGCCAGACTCTCCACTGCGCACTTCAATCCGGCCGTGGGACTGGCCCGGATCTACGATCCCCGGGGTGCTGCGGAAGCAGGCTTCCTGGACGAGGTCGTTGCGGATGATGACCTCGATGCCAGAGCCGGCGAGATGGCGAAGACGCTGGCGAGCCTGAACATGGAGGCGCACCGCAATACCAAAGCGCGGGCACGGGAAGAGCTCTTCGGGCGTCTCGAAGAAGCGCTACGTCGGGATTTTGTGGCGGGCGGCGTCGCGGCCAACCGAGGGGATACCGGCAGTTGAAACGTCGCTGACTCGCCCGCAACGTGCGTCGCCCGAATGCGCCCCCGGCAGAATGGTGCACGTCCGATCCACGCAATACTCACGGGACGGGTCCGTTGTCGGTCCGGCCGTGATCAATTCGTTATCAATTCGTGAATACCCTGCGAACTCCCGTCGCTAGGCTCTCCATCGTTCCGAAACAATCTCGATATCGAGAGAGGAGAGTAACGATGAAATCACGATTGACACTTGCCCCACTGGCACTTCTGCTGGCGCTGTTCGGTCTGAACGTGGCATACGCGGAGGCACCGAATTTCGGTCCGGCGATCTACGGCGACGGCGAAGTCTGGGGCACGAAGGGACTGGCCGAACTGCCTGCGCCGAACGGAAGAAACAATCAGTCGTTCGACAAACTGTTCATCTTCGTGAACGGTGCCCCTGGACAGCTGGCGGTCGCCGAAGCAGCCCCCCGCAATCCCGCCTTCAACGGCGGGCGCTGGAATGCGCAATCCGTCCTGTGGACCGCGGAGGGGCTCGCCGCCCACGATCCGCTGCCGGTGCTGAAGTCTTATGCCGACATTCAGCTCCATCACAGCCTGGGGCACCTGGCGATTGCGCCGGGTCATCCGCTGGGCGGACCCGACTATTTCGAGTGTC
>JARRPZ010000165.1:0-4999 GCA_037382365.1 Gammaproteobacteria bacterium | reverse complement strand
TTCATCGCCTCGAACTGGGCAGCCACGGCGGCCTCGTCGTCGTAGTCGAAGCCATGCCGTTCGTGCTCCAGCCAGAGACACAGCGACACGGTGAGGCCGAGACGATGTGCGTCGTCCAGCAGCGTCCGCGCATCCTGAGTGGTCCACGTGCGGATCGAAGTGCCGCCGTGGGCGGCGAAGGTCTCGAGATCCGCCGATTCGAGTCCCGCGCCCCGTACGGCATACGGTCTGCCGTCGCGCAGGAGACGATAGCCGCCCTCGTGCTCGGTGATTTCGACGCGGATCGGACCGTCGGAGGCTACCCGTGATATCGGTTCGGCCCCACAGGCCGCGCTCAGAGTCAGTACCGCCACCAGGACGGCGATCGGGCCCGTTTTGGACGTGCTCATCAGGTTTTCCTTCTCCTTCAGCGTGCGGAAGCGGCGCCAGGTCGCGAGCCGACGAGGAGTGATTCCAGCTCCTCCAGCGTTCGTCCCCGGGTCTCCGGTACGAGGCGCAAGATCAGGACCAGCCCCGCGATCGCGAAGAGGCCGTACAGCAGGAACGTGCCGGAACTGCCGATCGTGCCGAGCTCCCAGGGGAACAGCAGCTGCACGAGGAAGCTCACGGCGGAATTGATCAGGCCGACGAAGGAGATGGCGAGGCCGCGGATACGGTTCGGGAAGAGTTCCGAGAACAGCACCCACATGACCGGCCCGAGCGAGACGGCGAAGCTCGCCACGAACCCGAGTATCCCGGCCAGGATGAGACCGCTGTTGGCGCGGATCGCCGCAGCAATCAGTACCGACTGGTTGTCGGCGACGGCCTTGGCCCCGATAGCGTCAGTTACCGCGGCCTTGAAGGCCACGTCGCTGTCGAACCGGGTACCTGCGAGCGGCATCAACGCGGTACGGTCGATGTCGTCCGGCAGGACGGCCACGGACGCCTCCGTGAGGGTGTAGGTCGCGGAGCCGAACGCCCAGGCGAGCAGCAGCATGCAGACGGCGACGCCTGCGGTGCCCACGGCCAGCAGCGGCCGTCTGCCCAGGCGGTCTATCAGTGCCAGCGCGACCAGCGTGAATGCCAGATTCACGAGGCCGACGAACACGGCCTGCATGAAAGCCGCGTCCGTGCCGATCCCGGACTGTTCGAAGATCACGGGTGCGTAGAAGAAGACGGCGTTGATGCCGGTGATCTGCTGCAGCACGGCGACGACCACGCCGATGACGAGTACGCGGCGAAGCGAAGCACCGAATAATTCGCGCAACCGGTTCCTGCCACCCGCACCGGACGCGGCCGGCTCCGCGGCCACGTCGACTTCGGCGAGGATCTGCCTCGCCCTGCCGGCACCGCAGACCCGGCGCATGACCGTGAGCGCTTCCGCGCTGCGCCCCTGCATCTTCAACCAGCGGGGGCTCTCCGGCACGAACAGCAAGCCGACGAAGTAGACGAGAGCGGGCAGGGCCTCGACGCCGAGCATCCACCGCCAGTTAAAGGCTTGCAGGCCGAGCGTCTCCACCCAGGCCGCATCCGTGCGACCGAGATTCAGGATCAGGTAGTTGCTGAAGAACGCGGCCGAGATACCGATGACGATATTGAGCTGATTCAGTGCCACGAGCCGCCCGCGCCGTTCCGCGGGCGAGATCTCCGCGATGTACATCGGCGCGACGATCAGCGCCACGCCGACACCGAGGCCTCCGAGCATCCGGGCGAGGACGAGGGAGGCGAAATTCGGCGCGAGCGCCGACGCGACGGCAGAGACGGCGAATAGCAGGGCGGCGATGCGCAGGACCCGTCGACGCCCGTAACGGTCCGCGAGCGGCCCGCAGGTCATCATCGCGAGTGTGGCGGTGAGCGTCAGCGAGGCGACGGCCCATCCCAGTTGGATCTCGCTCAATCGGAACTCCGACTCGATGAATCCCACCACGCCCGATATCACCGAGGCGTCGAAGCCCATGAGGAAACCGCCGAGCGCGACGGTCAGGGAGACGAGGAGACTGTAGCGAGTACCTTCCTGCACACGCATCACGCCGTCAGTTCGAACTCGGCGCCGAGATCGGCAGCCGAGCTGCCGCCGATCCAGACCCGGAAACGTCCCGGTTCGATCACCGGCCGCATGTCCAGGCCATGGAACGCGAGCTGCGCCCCGGCGAGCCGGAAACCGACCCGTCGGGTCTCGCCGGGCGCGAGCCGGACCCGGCGGAAATCCTTCAGCTCGCGGACCGGTCGGGTGACGCTCGCGACCAGGTCGCGGACATACAGCTGTACGACCTCCACCGCCTCGACCTCACCGGCATTCGTGACGTTCGCACTCACTTCCAGCGCGTCCCCGGCCGAAATCGTATCGGGGGCGAGCCGAAGGTCCCCGTACTCGAAGCGGGCGTAAGACAGGCCGTAGCCGAATGGCCACAACGGCGTGTCGCCCGCATCCAGGTGGAAGGAACGGTTGCCTACCGAGGTCTGGGGAGCGCGTGGCGGAATCTCCTCGACGGGCACCGGCATCCCGGCCGTCGCCGGCCGACCGGTGTTACGGCGGGAATAATAGATCGGGATCTGCCCGGTCATGCGCGGGAAGCTCACCGGCAGCTTGCCGGAGGGCGATTCCACACCGGTCAGGAGGTCTGCGACGGCAGCACCCCCCATCGTGCCCGGATGCCAGAGATAGAGGATAGCGTCGGCCCGCTCCGCCACGTCGCCGAGCGCCAGGGGCCGACCGGCCATCACCAGCAGGACCAGCGGTCTGCCGGTGGCCGCCACCTCGGCGACGAGTTCGGCCTGACTGCCCGGCAGGCCGATATCCGCACGGCAATGACCCTCGCCCGAGAGAATCGATTCCTCACCGACCACCAGCAGCACGACGTCCGAGCGCCGGGCGGCAGCGACCGCCTCGTCGACGTACTTGCGTCCCCGGCTGCGCGTCGTCTCCATACCACGGGCATAGTCCACGACGACGGCGGGCTCGAGACGCTCGCGCAGCGCCTCGAGCAACGTCACGCTGAGGTCGGGGTCACCGTCGAATATCCAGGTGCCGAGCTGCTCGTAGGGATCGTCGGCGAGATAACCGATGACCGCCACGGAGCGCAGCGTGTCGGCACGAAGCGGCAGGACCTCCCCCTCGTTCTTCAGCAGGACCGCGCTCTCCAGCGCCGAACGCCGCGCGACACGGCGATGCTCCTCCGCCGTACTCGTCGGGACGCCTCCGGGCGGCGTGAATGCGTCTTCGAACAGGCCGAGGCGTTGTTTCAGCCGCAGCACGTTCGCCACCGCTTCGTCGATATGCGCCTCGGACACTTCGCCCGACCGGAGCAGGTCGGGCAGGTGACCGGCGTATGCCCCGCTCGCCATCTCGATGTCGACGCCGGCATTGATCGCCTCCCGTGCACTCTGCCGGTCACCCTCGGTCAGACCGTGGACCGCGAGTTCGGTGATCGCGTTCCAGTCGCTCACCACGACACCGTCGAATTCCCACTCCTCGCGCAGTACCTGGCGCAGCAGGAACGGATTGGCCGTCGCCGGCACGCCGTTCAGGTCGCTGAAGGAGGTCATCACACTCGCGACCCCGGCCTCGATGGCAGCACGGAACGGCGGCAGGTAGACATCGCGCAGTTCGCCTTCTGGGATGCTGGCCGCCGCGTAATCGCGACCGGCTTCGGCGGCGCCGTACCCGGCGAGGTGCTTGGCGCAGGCGGCCACGCGGCGCCGCGGGTTCGGCGCTCCGTCCTGGAGCCCGCGCACCATTGCGGCACCGAGCGCGCTCGCGAGGCACGGGTCCTCACCCAGGCATTCGGCGATGCGGCCCCAGCGGGGATCCCGGGTGATGTCGAGCATGGGCGCGAAGATCCAGTTGATGCCCGCCGCCGCCGCTTCCGTCGCGGCGACGCGCGCCGCCTCCTCTACGCCCTCCGGGTTCCAGCTGGCCGCCTGGGCCAGCGGGATCGGGAACACGGTGCGGAAACCGTGGATCACGTCCCGTGCGATCAGCAGCGGTATGCCGAGCCGGGATTCCTGCCTGGCAATCCGCTGCAGTTCGTTCGCGATCCCGACGTCCACTTCGTTCAGCACGGAACCCGTGCGCCCCCCGGCGACCGAGTCGTGCAGCCAGTCCGGTATCGCGCCCTCGCCGCCCTGCACCTGCGTCAGCTGACCGATCTTCTCTTCGAGTGTCATGTCACGGATGAGCGCCCCGACACGCCGTTCGTCGGCAGCGTGGCGCGGGAGACCTCTTCGACCGGGCGAGTCCTGCACGGCCCGGTCAGTCCCGGAACAGGATGCCGCGTGGCAATGTCACGGTGATCCGCCGCACGGCGCCGGTACGGCGGAAGATTTCCCGGCTCGTCCTCTGCGGCAGGGCGAGCGCGGAATGGGACGCGCTGTCGCCATCGTTTCGTTCCACGGTCACGCAGGCCTCGTCGTCATCGCCGAGGCGGTAGATGATCGGTACCTGGCACCATGTGAAAGCGAGCCCGCCGGTCGGCACGTCGGCCGTCTGCCAGTGCCCTGCGACGTCGAGGAAACGGAATCGTCCCGGCCCAGCCGAGAATTCGCGCTCGCGCAGCAGTATCGGCCGGAATGTCAGCGCACCGCCGTCCACGCGCAGCCCCAGCTCGCCGAACCGGGTCAGCACCTCCTCTTTCACCTGACCGGTCATGCCGGGCTGCTGCGCACCCGCATGTTTCGGCGTGTGCGAATAGGGGTCGGTGGGGAAGGCGCCGTAGTCGGCGGGTGACTTGTTGAATCCCAGGCCGCGGCGAATTTCGTAGTAATAGCGGCCCAGCCGGTGGCATACCGCCGCCGATGCACCCTCCTCTGCGGCGTCGTAGAACCGTTCCTGAACCGCAAGCAGCAGTTTGGCCACCATGTGCCAGTAGATGCATCCGAGCCCCTCGAAGCCGAACATCGTACCCGACCGGCCCGTGAACGCACGATGATCGAAAACCGACTCGTACAGCGCCAGCAACGGCTGACGCGCGGTCTGCACCGCTTCGCCGTAATCCCCGCTCAGCGTGTCCAGCGCCCGGGT
>JARRPZ010000164.1:0-7817 GCA_037382365.1 Gammaproteobacteria bacterium | reverse complement strand
CTGGCATCCGTCTCCTCCAGCATCGTATCGACGAACGCCATGCTGCAGGCACCGCTCCCGATCACCAGATAGTCAGCTTCGAGGTGCTCCATGGCGAGGCCCGTCATCGTGATCGAACGCGGCTGAGAATAGCAGTATCCCGACGGGCAGGCGCGGCACCGCAACGGTGCGTCGCCTTGGTGCACTGCACCATTTTCATGCGGCGGTCGGCAATTCGGCCGACGGCGACCGGCAAAGGGTCGTAGAATCGGGGGGACGGACCGCTGTGGCAATATTGGCACGAGACATGCATCGCCCGTGCATGCAGCCGGGCGAATCGAGACGACAGTCGGAGGTGGTCATGGACCCTCGTGAACGGACAGCCGCGGGAGCGGGCGCCGGAGGATCCGAATCCGCGGGCGACAGGCTGCGCAGGCGACTCGACCGGCCGCTGCGTTCGATCGCGAGGCGTGCGGTACCCATCTGGTTCGTCCGCGAAAGGCTGGACCGGGTGCTGTCGGAGTCCATCCATTCCCTCGAAGGCTGCGAACTCATCTATGCGATCGATCTCGAAGGACGGCAGGTCAGCTCCAATGTGCAGCCGGATTCCCTGGACCTTGACGCTTACGGCCAGGACCTGTCACGTCGTCCCTATGCGGTTAGCCTGTCCGTACTGCACGATGCAGCATTCCGCGGCGCATTCATCTGTGATGCCTATGTAAGCCGGGTCACCGAGCGACCCTGCGTGACCGTCATGCGGGGTGTCACCTCCGGTTCCTCGCTCCTCGGATTCATTGCCGCGGATTTCTACCCCGACGACTGATCCGCCCGGCAGGGAATACGGGACTCGTCGCTCATCCACGCCGGAACAGACCATGCGGTTGCCGTCCCTGAATCATCTGCGGACCTTCCGGCTCGCCGCCCGCCATTTGAGCTTCAAGGACGCGGCGGAAGACTTGTTAGTCATTCCGTCATCCGTTGAATGGCCCGCTCTATACGCCAGTGTCCCAGGCGGGACACCAGCATATAGGCACCGACCAGCAAGGCGGGACCGAGCAGCGCGGGCAGCCAGGTATCCATCCAGTCCGCGGGTGCCGGCCAGCCATACATCAGTAGACAGACTCCCGTGATGGCCGCCGTCAGCAGCAGGTACATTAGGGCGGCGCCCGCCCACGTCGGGACCGGCATGACACCTCCGAGGAACAGCTGCAGCGCCAGATAGCCGAATATCGAGACAGCAAGCACCAATTGGAAGTCGCGGATCTGCTCGTCCGGCTGGCCGAGGACGTACAGCCGGCAGAAGACTACGCCCGCCAGCAGCACCTGGGTGACACCGAGCCAGATCGCCGCGGCATAGCGGCTGCTGGACCGGGTGCGTTCGTCGACCGTGAGCTTGTGGAACAGCATCATTCCTCTCCTGCCATCCAGAACAACTCGTCGAGCGTCTTGCCGGTCGCTTTGGCGAGCCGGATACAGAGACTCAGGGTCGGGTTGTATCCGCCGCCTTCGATCAGCCCGATCGTCTGGCGGGTGACCCCGACGAGTTCGGCCAGTTCGGCCTGTGTCAGGTCGCGGTTGACCCTTGCCATTCTCAATCGATTTTTCGTGACCGACCGCGCCATACATGGAATGTAATATATACCCGTCATAATGACAAATATATATTGCATTTTTATCCACTGCTTCCGTTCGAATTGCCCGAATTACAGCCTCCGGGATATCGGCGGGCGGGTCACGATGCCTGTACCTCACTCACCGGTTCGATCGTCGTCATGGCTTACGCCCGAGACTAGTCCGGAGGTTATCGGTCACATGTTGCCGTTGACGCGATCCCAGAACTCCTCCCGGTGATTGGTACGGGGGAACTCCCCGTCCGGGGTCGGCACCCCCAGGAAATCGCACAGCGGGCCCCAGCCCTGACGGACGTCGAAGACCAGTAAACGATCCGCCGGGATGGCCTCCCTGACTGCCTCGTTGTGTGCGACGAACGCCCGCTCCAGGCCATCGTCGTCCAGGCCCGCCGGAAAACCGGTCTTCCCAATGACGGCGCTCGCCATGTCCAGCCAGGCCCGGACTTCCTCCGGTGCTTCGTTCTTGCCGGCCAGCAGCTTGTAGATGGTCGCGCCGAAGCTGTC
Source organism: Gammaproteobacteria bacterium (assembly GCA_037382365.1). Lineage (GTDB taxonomy): Bacteria > Pseudomonadota > Gammaproteobacteria > Steroidobacterales > Woeseiaceae > Lentisalinibacter. Next base: position 5,703 of record JARRPZ010000164.1, on the reverse strand, counting down.
TGCCCATCGCTCCGGGTCCCGCTCGGTCAATACGAATCGGGCATCCGGAAATGCTGCCGACAATTCCCGGAAGAAGCACGCCGTCGGCCAGTCGACGGCGCTCTGGTAGCCATCGTAGATCCGGGACCAGTCCGGATCGCCCGCGACGGCAGCCGACCAGAGTGGGACCTGCACGGGCATATTGTGGAGCACTTCCTCCATGTGATGACAGGGTCCGAGCCCGATCTGATTGATCGCGAGTTTCAGTGAGTAGGTACCCGTCCGGCCAACACCGGCTCCAATTACTTGCATGGTTTTCGTGCTCCGCTAACAAATAAAACAGGGTCGTTATCCGATCTCGATCCGGAACAATGGCAGTCATCGCTGCCGATCCGATGGCCGTCGACTGTCAGTTCCGGGCAACAGGAATCCAGCTAGTCCTGAGAATAGCCCCAACGTTTGCGAGCACCGTGCCAGTTCCGTCAGCCGTCCGGCCTCTTCCGGATGCGCCGGGCAGGTCTCGGGCGACTTCGGCGCCGTCATCGGGGTTGAGCCTTACTCCGGAGCTCGTCTATCTGACGCGGACTCAGCACGCCGGCATACACTCGCACGTCGTCGATGGTCAGGCGTCTTGCAGTCTGCTGCCAGGTACGGAACTGGTGACCGCCGACGAATACGTAGGGCTGTTTTCCGCCGTTTTCCTCATACGTATCGATCCCCTCGCGAACGAAGACCGCATCATCCTGATGCAACCGCGCATACCCGTTCTGGACATCGATGACCGCAGCAACGAATACCCACTCGGCTTTCGGCATATCGCGATCGAAACTCACACCCGTCCGACCGGCTTTCACCGCCAGCCGTCCGCCATTCACACCGAGCCGGGCACCAGCATCACTGCCGGACGAGAGTATTGCGCGTGTCCCGCTCGTTGCGAGGCCCTGCCTGACCCACGCGGTTATCGTCACGGCCGGGTAGTCGTTGTGATTCAGGTCGAATGGCAATGCGATAACAGCCCGGCTGTCGAACTCGATTGCCTGACCGATCTTACCCGGCACGACTTGCGGCGTTGCTTCGCCCGTCTTGACGTACATCCGCGGTGAGCCACCGATAGCCGCATTGCTCGAATCCAGGTCATCCATGGGCAAATGGATGATCATGTCCTGGCTGAATGCAGGGCCGCCGAATACGGACAGCGCAACGACGACTGTGACACTTCGAATCAGGGATCGGCGATTCGTTCCGTCCGGTCTCGACATGGTGATCTCCCCCAGGCACGGCCGGTGATATCCCGTCACGTGCAACCCGCGCCGCAGGCAAGATTATCCTCGCTCGGCATTGTTCGGGACCGGATCAGGATAGCATGACCAACAACGCGGTCCCACGCGCCACGGATCGCAGTGTTGCGTGCCGACCGGCTTGCCCGACAGCTCAGTCAATCACATTTCCGTGTTCTCCGTTCCTGCTTGGCCGTCTTCCCCTGCCTGACCTGCCTGGCCAAAGCGCGGTCCTGGAGACGCTTCTCCGCGAGCGACGCACTGTTGCGTTCGTTCTCCCGCAGCAGCTTGTGGTAGTTGTGCAAGCGACGCTCATCCATATCGCCGCTTTCGACCGCAGCACGGACGGCGCAGCCCGGCTCGGCCTCATGACGACAATCCGCGAACCGGCATTTCGACGCTACGGCCTCGATGTCGCCGAACACGCTCGTCAGGGCCGAGCCGACGTCCGCGACCTTCAGCTCCCTCATGCCCGGAATGTCGATCAGCAGTCCCCCGCCAGGAAGCCGAAACAGCGCACGATGAGTCGTTGTATGACGGCCCTTCTTGTCATCCTCCCGGATTGCGTTGGTAGCGGCGGCTTGCCTCCCTGCGAGCGTATTCAGGAGCGTCGATTTGCCCACACCTGACGAACCCACCATTGCAACGGTACTGCCCGGCTCGATCCACGCGGCGACACCGCTCAATGTGCGGCGGCTCCTCCCATCGATCGACTCGACGGGCACACCGGGCCGGACGCGGCGCGTTCGTTCTACGTAGGACTCGACGTCATCCGAGAGGTCGGCTTTCGTGAGTACGATCACGGGTATGACGCCTGCCTGTGCCGCCAGAGCGAGATACCGTTCCAGCCGGGATTCCTTGAACTCCTCGTTGCAGGACGTGAGCACGAAAAGAATATCGACGTTGGCCGCGATCAGCTGGATTTCCCCGCCCGCTCCCGCCGCGACACGGCGAATTACGCTCTTTCTCTCCAGGACCCGCTCGACCCTCGAGTGCTGATCGTCCAGCACGACCCAGTCTCCGACGGTCGGCCTGTACTCCGCCGCCGCATCCTGCCAGGACGGAGTCAGCGCGATGGCGAGCTCCCCGGACCCGTCGGTTACCTTGATCAGGGAGCGCTGCACCTCCATGACCCGTCCGACACGACGCTGCTCGATCTCGTCCAGCGACGTCTGCCGGGCGAAGAATGGTACGAATCCGAAGTCCTGCAGCGAAGTATTCATGGCTCTTCCACTGCTATTATCGCTGCAAAGGAGGGGCCTGCGCACCATGGCAGCCTGTCGATGCAGTCAGATTGACGCGGTTCCAAACGAGCGATGACCGGAGATCAGCCGAGGCACGCGGAGAACGGGGTGGCATTCGTCGTCAAGGCGGTATCGTCCGCCGACGGCCCAAGCGAATTCACCCAGGGCATGAGTCCGCATCCTCTGGTGCACCAGGAACTGCCGTACGACCCGCAGTTCGGCATCTACAACCGGCGGCTGCGGTCACTTCATTACGCCCGGGTGAGTTCGGACGAACTCTACTGGTGCCTCCGTCGACGGGTCGGCATTGCACATACCGGCGAGGTGGCCACGGAGATACGCGGGCCGGATGCCGAGGCGCTGCTCAATCGCGTGTTCACCCGTGACGTGGCGCGGGTGCGTGTCGGCCGATGCAGCTATCAGCTTGCCTGCTTACGGGAAGGCGGCATGATCATGGACGGCGTGTTGCTCCGGTTCGCGGCCGACCGTTTCTGGTATGTCAAGGGCGACGGCGAATTCCCCCTCTGGCTCCGTGCCCATTCGGAGGGCTTCGATGTCGAAGTCCTCGATACCGGAATATGGATCAGCCAGGTACAGGGACCTCGCTCCATGGATGTGCTCGAGCAGGTGTCCGACGAAGGGATGCCGGAGACTTTCCGCTACTTCGATCTGGCGCGGATCCACATCGGCGGCCAGTCGGTCGTAATCAGCCGCACGGGCTTCACAAACGAATTGGGTTGGGAGTTTTATTTCGGCCCCGAGAACGATGCGGATGCTATCGGGGACCGGATCCTGGCGGCGGGCGAACCGTATGGGATTCACACGATACCCGCTGCCGCGACCAATGCCCGCCGTATCGAAGCCGGGCTGCTGCTGGCCGGCACCGATTTCGACAGCAGCGTCACACCGTTCGAAGCGGGGCTCGGGGCCCTGGTGGATCTCGAGAAACCCGACTTCATCGGGAAGTCGGCGCTCACGCGGGCAGAACAAAGCAGACGTACCTGGGGTTTGCGATGTCCCGACGGGATCGCCCGTCACGACGCCAAGATTGCCTTCGGAGGTAAACCGGTGGGTCGTGTCTGTAGCAGCGCCTGGTCGCCTTACCTCGAATGCGGTGTCGCCATCGTGCGTCTGGGTACCTCTTCGATTGGGCCGGGGACCCCACTGCACGTCGACTGCACCGACGGAATCACTCGGCTCGCCCAACTCTGCGAATTGCCGATGTATGACCGTGCCGGCGAGATTCCGCGCGGTAAACGCACAGACATTCCCGAGATCCCGGGCAAACCGCCCTGAGTCATTCCAGTGTCTCGTGCGCCAGTTCGGCCATCCGCGGGAGCCCCCGATCAGTTGCGCTGCTGGCGCGTGCGGCGGCGGCTAGCACAGCAGGTTCGCGGCGCCGTGATGGGTCGATGCGCGCGGGGTTGAGGGCGCAGGCATTCGCCCAGGTGGCTATGTCCGGCTCCGCGCCATAGCGGCCGGCAGCTATCGTTCCCCGCACCTGCATCCGTGCCCAGTCCAGGAGGTTGTTCGGGTACGCGTTTGGCGGACACAGTCGGTTGCGTTCATCGTCGTCGTCACGGGTCGCCTCTACGTAGCCCGCCAGGGCGGCGCAGAAGCAAGGAAAACCGGCGCGAATTGTCTGAAGTCGTATCTTGTCGGCCTTCCAGATCGGGACCGAAGGCGGCGACTGCAGCCCGGAGGCCGCGCAGTGCACTATCAGTGATTCCGCTTCGAGGGGTAGCGATCCCTGCTCCAGAACCAATTCGCGGCGGGTGACGTGCTTGACGTGCCCGAGTCGAACGACGTTCTCGATGGTGCGCAGTAGATCGAGCTCCCATGTTCCGAGTGTCGGTGTTTTGGCCATCGTCGGCATAATCTTCCTGTCGATTCGCAGCATCACCCCCGCCGCTTCCAGGCGCAGGAAGAGGTCCTCGAGAGATTCGGCAGCGGCAGCGGCTTCCATCGTGTCGGTAGCGAGACCCAGCGCGACCAGAGGGTCCGGCTGCACAACGGCACGATTGAGCATCCACGGGTCGCGCGGACGCACCCAACCGATGCGTTCCGGTGAAACCCCGTTCTGCAACAGCCATATGATCCCGTCAGTAGCCGTTTTGCCAGAGCCAACGATCACATATCGCTTCGGCGCTGCGTCCAAACGAACAAGTTCATTGATCGCCATCACACGAACGTCATCTGCGACTCCGAACGGCGCAGGCGTCGTCGCAGGGATCGTCGGCGACAGGTAGGCGGCATCAACGACCCGTCGTCGGACCTCGACTCGCACCGTCTCGCCTGTAAGTCTCGACGTAACGAGGTGGGAATCTCCAACGCACCTGTATTCGCTCCCGCTGAGAAACCTGACGCGTCCCGAGCTGAGGAAGCGCCGATGCAGGATGTTGTCGTAGTAGGCCTGGATCTCGGATTGGCGGGCCCGTTCCTGCAGCCCGGCCTCCGGCCCGCCCTGTTGGAGCGCGCCGCTACCCAGTACAGTCGAGGCTACGCCATAGAACAATGACGCCTGATGGAGCTGGACGAAGGGGTAAGCGTCCTGCCAATGCCCGCTGGCGGCGTGACGGCGGTCTACCAGTGTCACGTGCACGTCCGCGTGGTCGATAAGCGCATCCGTAAAAGCCATGCCCATTGCGCCTGCGCCCACAACCAGATAATCGGTCTGAATCGCTCGCTGCATATTCGGTCACAATACCGCAACGGGTGAGGCAACGCACAACCAGCGATTAAGGGGCGTCGCTTGCCATTTCCTCGGGGTCGGCAACAAAGCAACCAACCTCAGGACATGCCTTTTGTTCAGTTCCGTGGTGACCCGAAACGCAATCTGCACGGCAAGAAGGGACTGCCGATATTCGCCGGCGTCGGCAGGCGAATGCCGGAGCCGAAGAATAGAATCCTGGTCGATCCCCCAGAGTCACCCGCGGAGATTCGCAGAGGACACAAACTCGCCTCTCCAAGCCATATCGGCGTCCCCACCACAAATATGTCGGCTGCCTTGATTCGATTCCAGATTTCCGGCCATTCATCCCGCTCGTATCCGTAGTCGGTCATATCGGGGAAGACGCCGGGAGGAACATCGTGATCCGCAATGTGCAGGAAGTCGACCGAAACGCCCTGCTCTGTCATGATCGATGCCGAAGCCTCGAGTAGAAGTCGCGTGTCGCTGCCGGCCAATTTTTCTCGAGTGAAGC
>JARRPZ010000163.1:0-9404 GCA_037382365.1 Gammaproteobacteria bacterium | reverse complement strand
CACCGGAACATCGCCAAGCTGACGACTAACGAGTCGGCAGCCTACAAGCACTCGGACGGCCAGCCGGTCCATCATACGCGCAAAGACATGGACAACTGCAGCAACAAGCTGAAGATGTTCTTCGCCGTGCCCGCGGAGCCCTATCACGTCGACCCCGTCGCCGCCGAGGCCCTCGACCTTCTGTTCATCCTGCATGCCGACCACGAGCAGAACTGCTCGACCTCGACGGTGCGCATGGCCGGCAGCTCCGGCGCGAATCCCTATTCCGCCATCGCGGCGGGTATCTCGGCACTGTGGGGACCGGCCCACGGCGGTGCCAACGAAGCCGTGCTCGAGATGCTCGAGGAGATCGGCGACGTCAAGAACATCCCGAAATTCGTCGATCGTGCGAAAGACAAGGACGATCCGTTCCGGCTCATGGGCTTCGGGCACCGCGTCTACAAGAATTTCGACCCGCGGGCAAAGATCATCCGCGAGATGTGCCACAAGGTCCTGGACAAGCTCGGCGATGCCGACAGCCCGCTCTTCGAGCTGGCGCTGGAACTGGAGCAGGTGGCCCTCAAGGACCAGTACTTCATCGAGAAGAATCTCTATCCGAACGTGGATTTCTACTCCGGCATCATCTACCGGGCGCTCGGGATTCCCACGTCGATGTTCACCGTCATGTTCGCGATCGGCCGCACCGTCGGCTGGGTGGCGCACTGGAAGGAGATGATCACCGAGCCGGGCCGCCGCATCAGCCGGCCGCGCCAGCTCTACACCGGTCCCGTCCAGCGCGATTACGTGGCTCTCGATCAGCGCGGCTGACCGGGCCGCACGGCGTCAGAATATAGGGCTCGGCGCTTCGGCGAGGAGCCTCTCGAGTGCCCGTGTGTCGGCACGGCGCATCGGCTTGCCGTCCACGGGGCTGATGGGTGCCTGGCGGAGGCCTTTCTCCGGGAAGACGGTGGCCTCGACGACCGCTTCTCCGCACCGGAAACGGTAGCCCGGATAGGTATCGAGACGGTCCTGGCGGCTCTTCAGTCGGCGCTCGTAAAGTTGATAGGGAGTCTGCTCGCCGTCCAGCCGGAATGCGACGTCTTCGGCAGCGTCCGAGAACAGATGCAGGTTGATCGCCGAGTGAGAGGCGGCGGTACCGGCGAGCACCGGGCCCACCAGCCGCGGGCGGAACTCCGCCAGCCGATGCATGACATCCAGTGCCACGCGTCGCAGCGTGTCGAGCAGCTCGGAATGGTCGGAGGCGCCGAACAGGCGGTGGTGCTCGATGAGCGCAGTCTCGATCTCGGCATTGCTGGGTAGCGCGCCCCGGTCCCGGAAACCGAGCCTCTCGGCCGCCTTCACCTTGGCCTGCCGGTAGTTCTCGATCCCCTGGTCGGCGATGATGCGGGCGGCTTCCCGTGCCAGCACCTTCCGGGTCCGGCACACGTCTTCCTGCTTGGGCATGGCGCTATCCTCCGCGTCGGCTGCCCGGCACCGGGCTGATCTCAGAACAGCGGTTCCTCGATGTCGCTGGTGCTGCGGGTATCATTGTAGATGTCGTCCGCGCTGTCGATTGTACGTGCTTCCGGCACGTTGCCGACCCGGAACTTCTCGAATATGAAGTCGCCTTCATCGGCGCCGACCGGCTCGCCGGTCTCCGGCGAGATGCGGACGGTGACGAGACCTTCGGGCTCACTCACCCGGACCGTCGGCGTGTCGTCGAGCGCGCTCTCCATGAAGTGCATCCACAACGGCAGAGCGGTACGCGATCCTTCCTCCCCGGCACCGAGAGGCTGGTCCTCGTCGAAACCCACCCAGGTCACGGCGACCAGTTCGCCGTTGAAGCCCCCGAACCAGGCATCGCGGCGGTCATTGGACGTGCCCGTCTTGCCGTACAGGTCGTCCCGCCCCAGTGCCCGGGCCCGGCGACCGGTGCCACGTCGGATGACGTCGCGCATCATGTCCGCGATGAGGAAGGCGTTCTCCGGCGTGATGATCCGCTCGGCGACACGGGTACCGGCGTAGAGCCACGGATCTTCTTCCGCGGTCGGACGCCAGGCCAGTATCTGCGGCGCCTGCCGTGCATCGCCGGCGCGCGGATCGACGGCAGGTGCCGCGAAGCTGTCCCCGGCGGTCACCGCGAGATCCTCGTCGGTTTCACAGGCTTCGCAGACCCGTGTCGGATCCGCGATCTGCAGTATCTCGCCGTCACTCAGTTCGACGCGGTCGATGAAGTAGGGATCCACCCGGTAGCCGCCATTGGCGAATACTGCGAAGCCTCGCGCCATCTCCAGAGGCGAGACCGCGCCGCTGCCGAGCGCCAGCGAGTGGTTGTAAGGCACGGCCTCCTCCGGGAATCCGAAGCTGCGGATGTGGGGCACCGCGCTGGCGAGACCGGTATTGATCAGCACCCGCACCGAGACGAGGTTCAGCGACCGGACCAGCGCCTCGCGCAGGCGCGTCGGGCCGTAGAACCGGTTGCTGTAGTTGGTCGGTCGCCACACGCCTTCCAGAGTGGCCGATTCGTACACGACCGGTGCATCGTTGACGATCGTGGCCGGCGTGAAGCCCTGCTCGAGGGCCGCGGAGTAGATGAACGGCTTGAACGCGGAACCCGGCTGGCGTCGAATCTGGACGGCACGATTGAATTTGCTGGCGGTGTAGGCGAAACCGCCGACCAGGCTGACCACGGCCCCGTCGTCCGGGTCGAGCGCCACCAGCGCACCCTGGGCCGCGGGCAGTTGCGCGAGAGCCCAGCTGCCACGCACGGTCGGGATGACGTAGACGATATCGCCCGCCGCCAGCACCTCGCCGACCGCCTCCGGCGCGGACCCTACACGGTTGTCGTCGATGTAGCGCTTGGCCCAGTTGATGCCCGACCAGGGAACGCGGACCGTCTCGTCCCGGCGTAGCGCGACCGTCGCGCTGTCATCGACGCCGAGTGCAGTCACGACGCCGACGCGGAGTCCGCCCGGCTCCGGATAGTCCTCGAGGGCCTGCTGCACTTCGGGTGGCACGGGCGCCGGGCCGGGGTCCGTGTCCGATTCCCTGCCGTTGGTGCCTTCGGCCGCCGCCGAAGGCCCGGCCGCCAGCTCCACCCGGGCGAGGGGCCCGCGGTAGCCGTGGCGGCGGTCGTATTCGAGAAGTCCGTTCCGCACCGCGTAGACAGCGGCCGTCTGCAGCGACGAATCCACTGTCGTGGTAACGCGGTAGCCGCCCGAATAGATCTCCGGTCCGTAGCGGTCCAGCATCTCACGGCGCACCATCTCGGCCAGATAGGGTGCAGTCAGTTCCACCGCCGGCCCGTACAGGTTCGACTCCATGGGATAATTCATGGCCGCCGTATATTCGTCCTCCGTCAGGAACCCCAGTTCCCGCATCCGTCGCAGCACGTAGCTCCGGCGCTGGGTGGCATTCTCCGGGCTGCGCACCGGGTTGTACGCTGACGGTGCCTGCAGGAGACCCGCCAGCGTCGCCGCTTCGGCGGCGTTGATCTCTTCCAGGCTCTTGTTGAAGTACACCTGGGACGCCGCGGCGACGCCGTACGCGCGCTGACCGAAGAACATCTTGTTCATGAACATCGCGAGGATCTCTTCCTTGGTGAAGATCCTCTCGATCTTCCAGGCCAGGAACGCCTCGCGGATCTTGCGAGTGAACAGACGTTCACGGCTCAGGAAATAGTCCCTCGCCAGCTGCTGGGTGATAGTGCTGCCACCCTGGCTGCGGGATCCGGTGAGAAGGAAATTGCTACCGGCCCGCAGCACACCCTGGTAGTCGACGCCGGGATGCTCGAAGAAGCGGTCGTCCTCGGCAGCGAGGAAGGCCTGCACCACATGTTCGGGGATGTCGTCGTAGTTCACCGGAATCCGGCGCTGCTCGCCGATCTCTGCGATGAGACGCCCGTCCCGGCTGTACACCCGGAGAGGGATCTGCAGCGGTATGTCGCGGATGGTCGCGGCATCCGGCAGACCCGCCAGCGTGTAGTGATAGGCGCCGATCACGCCTGCCGTGATCGAGAGCGCGAGGACGATCGCCGTGCCGGCGAGGCCCACGAGGGTGCGGGTGATCAGTCTGATTGCCAAAGCGCTTTCCGGTGCCTGCCAGCGTCAGGGGCTCGCTGACTAGCCATTGCGACCGCCCCGGAAGCCGTCCTCCGTAACGGCTGACGGCAGCTTCCCGGGGTCGGAAGAAGGGCGGATCATACCGCTATCAGGGGGGCGTACCGCAATGCCACGTGCCACAGTCTGCCGCCCTCACCCTGTGGACCACGGCCGCCGGCCCCGCGTTCCGTGGCGCGAATCTCCCCGCATACCCGGAAATAACGTCTGGTTCGCTACCGGTACGTAGTTCACAGAATAAAACGAGAACCCTGCCGTACCATACGCCGACGCTCTTGCAGGGACCCGGCGTCGTTTTATTTGACAATTTCTTGAGATATAGTTGATTCGAATCCTCAGGCGCCCTACCACGTATCCTACGTAAATCACGGACTGGGAAGGAAAAACAGGTGCAATTCGGCAAGAAAAATCGTCCATTGTTGGGGCTTGACATAACAACCTCTTCAGTGAAGCTGGTCGAATTGTCCGGCAGTGGCAGGCGTTACCGCGTCGAGGCCTACGCGGCAGAGCCCACTCCGCCGAATGCCATCAACGAGAAGAACATCGTCGACGCCCAGGCCGTCGGCAGTGCCATACGCCGGGCCGCGAAGCGGGCCGGCACCAAGTGCAGGGACGTGGCCATCGCCATCAGCGGCGATGCGGCGATTACGAAAGTCATCCAGATGCCGGCGAGCCTGAACGAGAAGGACCTCGAGGGTCAGGTCGAGATCCAGGCCGACCAGTACATCCCGTTCCCGATGGAGGAGGTCAGTTTCGATTTCGAGATGATCGGTCCGAACGAGAACGACCCGGATATGAACGACGTGCTGCTGGTCGCCACGCGCACCGACAACGTGGACCAGCGCCAGGCAGCCGTCGATGCGGCAGGACTCGCGGCCCGGGTCGTCGACGTGGAGGCCTTCGCCCTCGAGAACGCCTGCCAGCTGCTGACCCATCAGATGCCGAACGGTGGCGAGGGACAGACCGTGGCGGTCGTGGACATCGGCGCGAGTTCCACTACCTTCAGCGTGCTGGACGACCTGAAAGTGATCCGGGATTTCGCCTTCGGCGGTGTGCAGCTTACCGAGGAGATCATGCGCACCTACGGACTGTCGATGGAGGACGCCGGCCGGGCCAAGAAGGAAGGCGGCCTGCCGAGCAACTACCAGCCGGAGGTACTCGATCCCTTCATCGACGACATGACCCAGCAGGTGAGTCGGTCGCTCCAGTTCTATCTCGCCTCCGGCGGGGGGCGGGAGCAGCCGGATATGATCCTGGTGTGTGGCGGGTGCGCGAATATTCCGGGTATCGCGGACGTCATATCGAGCCGGGTCGGCATACCAACGGATATCGGTGATCCGATCGGCCAGATGAAGATCTCGTCGAAAGCCAAATCCCAGGGCGTCCAGAAGGACTCGACCGCCCTGCTGACTGCCTGCGGTCTCGCATTGAGGAGCTTCGACTGATGCCGCGTATCAACCTATTGCCCTGGCGCGAAGAGCAGCGCAAGCAACGGCAAAAGCAGTTCGGTATCGCCCTGGTCGTTGCGGTACTCACGGCCGGGCTGTTCATCTGGCTAGGTAATCTCGTGTACCAGGGCCGCATCGATCATCAGCAGGCCCGCAATCAGCGCCTCGAGACGGAGATCGCGGAGCTCGACAAGGCGATCGCCGAAATCGAAGGTCTCGAGCGGCAGAAAGAAAGGCTGCTCGCACGCATGGAGATCATCGAGCAGTTACAGAGGAGCCGCCCCGAGATCGTGCATCTGTTCGATGAACTCGTGCGCACGCTGCCGGAGGGCGTCTACCTCACCGGTATCAGACAGACGGGTCGGGAGGTTCAGATCACCGGCACCGCCCAGTCCAGCACCCGCGTCTCCGCGCTGATGCGCAACATAGACGCCTCGGAATGGCTGGAGGACCCGGACCTGGAGCAGATCCGCACCGTCGAGGTCGGCCAGGCGGAGCAGTTCAATTTCGTCCTGCGGGCGAAACAGGTCCGCATCGCGGGAGATGATGACGACGAGGAGGAGGCCGCATGAACGTCCTCGAGGAACTGCGCAGCCTGGACACGAACGATGTGGGACGTTGGCCGCTGGCGTTTCGCATCGGGGCTATCGTCATCGTGTTCGTCGCGGTGGCGGCCCTCGGGGTGTACATGACGGTCGTGAAGAACAAGGTGCCGGCGCTGGAACGGGCCGAAGCCCGTGAACAGGAGCTGCGCCAGAGCTTCCAGGCGAAACAGCGCAAAGCCGCTAACTTCGACGCCTACCGCGCTCAGCTCACTCAGATAGAGCAGTCTTTCGGCACGATGCTGCGCCAGCTGCCCGGCGAGACCGAGATTCCCAACCTGATCGTGGATATTTCCCAGACCGGCCTGGCCGCCGGTCTCGAGGAGAAGCTGTTCGAACCCCAGGGCGAGATCCGAAAGGACTTCTATGCCGAGAAGCCCATCAAGATCCAGCTGGCGGGCAGCTACCACGAGTTCGCGAACTTCGCGAGCAGCGTGGCCGCGTTGCCGCGTATCGTGACGCTGCATGACATCCAGATACAGCCGGGCGGCGACGACGCGTTCGACCAGCTCGCGCTGGACGTGACGGCGAAGACCTACCGCTATCTCGAGGAGGGGGAGACGGAGTGATGAACCATTATCCTCGGTCCCGGTGGCGGCTACTCGCGATCCTCGCCGCGCTCACGCTGCCATTTGCGGCCGGCTGCGGTGGCGACATGGACGACCTCGATGCCTACATCGATCGCACCAAGGCTCAGCCGGGCCGGCGTCCCGATCCGCTGCCCGAGATCAAGCCCTACGAGACTTACGTGTACACGGCCGACGTGGACGGGCTGCGTTCGCCTTTCGTCCCCGACTCGCCGGTCGCCGACACGCGCAGCGGCGGTGAAGGCGGCGGCATCCGTCCGGACGTCAACCGCAGCCGTGAATACCTGGAGCAGTTCCCGCTCGATTCCCTCGATATGGTGGGCACGCTTACGCAGGGCAATACGACCTACGGCCTCATCCAGACCACGGATGGCCTGATCAGCCGGGTCAGCGTCGGCAACTACGTCGGTCAGAACGATGGCCGCATCAACGAGATCAACGAGTCGGAGATCTGTCTGAAGGAGATCATTTCCGACGGCATCGGCGGGTATCTGGAGAGAGATGCCTGCGTCAGTATTTCGGATTGAGGCCAAGCAGATGGCACTGGGAGAAACTCGAATGACTCGCATAACGAAGCCGCGGCCGGCGAAAACCCACGGACCCGATGTCCGCAGGCATACCGTGGGCTGGCTGGGAGCACTCGTGATCCTGTTTGCCGCCGCAGGCAGCTTCGCCCAGGAGCCGACCAACACACTGCGGGACATCCAGGTCCAGTCGTTGCCGGGGCAGCAGGTGGAACTGCGCCTCGTCCTGTCCGGTCCCGCTCCGGAGCCGCTCAGCTTCACCATCGACAATCCGGCCCGGATCGCTCTCGACCTGCCCGATACGGCCCTCGGCCTGAGCTCACGGCGCAGGGACGTGGATCTGCGCATGCTCGACACCGTGCTGACGGCCGAGGCGAACGGCCGCACGCGGGTGGTGCTGAATCTCGACACGATGGTGCCCTACGAGACACGGGTGTCGGGTAACACCGTCCTCGTCGTGCTCGGGGAGGGCGGCGACATGGTTGCCGAAACGACGACCTTCTCCGGAGCGCCGGCCAGGACGAGCGCGGCGAGCGGCGGACCCCGCGCCATCGACAATGTGGATTTCCGCCGCACCGGCGAGGGCGGCGGCCGTGTGATCATCGATCTCACGGATCCGGCCACGCCCGTCGACATCCGCGAGGAAGGCGGCCGGGTGGTCGCGGTATTCAAAGATACTTATCTGCCGGGCGAACTCGTTCGCCGGCTCGACGTGCAGGACTTCGCCACGCCGGTGACGACGATCGACGCCGTGCGTGTGAACAATGATGCGCGCGTCGTGATATCCGCCGGAGGCGACTACGAGCAGCTCGCTTATCAGTCCGACAACGTGTTCACCATCGAGGTCAATCCGGCCGAGAAAGAAGAGGAGGTCGTCGGCAGCCTGTTCACCGAGGACAGGGAGTACGAGGGCGAGCGCATCACGCTCAACTTCCAGGACATCGAGACCCGCGCCGTGCTGCAGCTGCTCGCCGAGATAAGCGGCCGTAACATCGTCGTCTCCGATACCGTCCAGGGCAATGTGACGCTGCGCCTGAACAGCGTGCCGTGGGATCAGGCCCTGGATATCGTGCTCACCACCAAGGGGCTCGACATGCGCCGCAACGGCAATGTCATCATCGTCGCACCGGCGGAGGAGATCGCCGCCCGGGAGAAGGCGGACCTGGAGGCGAAGCAGGCGATCCAGGAACTGGAGCCGCTCTACTCGGAGTTCCTGCAGGTGAATTACGCGAAGGCCGGCGACCTCGCCGAGCTGATAAAGGAAGGCGAGAACTCCCTGCTCTCGGAACGCGGTTCGGTCAGCATCGATGAGCGCACGAACACACTGCTGGTGCAGGACACGATCGAACGGTTGCGTGACGTGCGCCGGCTGGTCCAGACGCTCGACATCCCCGTGCGTCAGGTGCTCATCGAGTCCCGCATCGTCATCGTCAGCGACGATTTCAGCCGCGAACTCGGTGTGCGGCTCGGTCTCACGACGGTCCAGGACAACTCTGACGGGACCCTGTTCGCCGTTACCGGCGACGGTCCCGGCGGGACGGACGTGATCGTGAATTCGGCGGTCGAGAACCTCAACAGCACCGGGCAGCCCTACCCGGTCGAGCTGCCGACGGTGAACAATCGCTACAACGTCAATCTGCCCGTCGCCAACCCGGCGGGGCAGCTCGCGCTGGCGGTGCTGGACTCGAACTATCTCGTCGACCTGGAACTCTCCGCACTGCAGGCCGAGGGCCGTGGCGAGATCGTCTCGACGCCCCGGGTCATCACCGCCAATCAGAAGGAGGCGGTGATCGAACAGGGTGTGGAGATCCCGTATCAGGAGTCGTCCTCGAGCGGCGCCACCACGACCCAGTTCAAGAAGGCGGTGCTGAGCCTGACGGTGACGCCGCAGATCACGCCGGACGACAACATCATCATGGATCTCCAGGTCAATTCGGACAGCGTCGGGGAACTGGTGGCGAGTGCCACCGGTGGTTTCGTGCCGAGCATCGATACGCGGGAAGTGCGCACCCAGGTCCTGGTCCGCGATGGTCAGACCGTCGTCCTCGGCGGCATCTACGAGACCGAGCGGCGCGAGGTCGTCAACAAGGTGCCGCTCCTCGGGGACGTGCCCGGCCTCGGGGCCCTGTTCCGCAACACGCAGCGG
>JARRPZ010000162.1:0-8841 GCA_037382365.1 Gammaproteobacteria bacterium | reverse complement strand
CGGTTCTGGTTCGTCTCGCTGATCGAGCCGTCGTCATTGACGTGGGCCAGCAGGAAGGCGATCGGCCGGGTGATGAAGGCCCCGTCCTTCTCGCTGTAGCCGCGGTGGCTCTGCAGGAAGGCGCGCAGGCCGAGGGCGGTGACACCGACGGAGTCCGACCATGAGCCATCGTCCGCCTGCTTGTTTCTGAGGTAATGGAGTCCGGCGTCGACGGCGCGCTGGGCGCGCTCCCGGAGTTCGGGATCCATGGCGTGGTTGTCCGCGGCCACGGGGACCGACATTGGCAGCAGGGCGAGCGTGAGCAAAGCCAGAAAGTGCGTCTTCATGTGTGTGCCTCTTCCGGATGTCGAAACGGGGTGGGGTCGACCGTCGTCATGACGAATCGTGCCAGAACGGCGGCCGGAACGAGAGCGTAGACTGCGCAGAGTGTGAACCAGGACGGGTAGTCGTAGCGCATCGAGCCGAGTGGGCTGTGCGCGTAGAACCAGGTCGTGCGGAGGTAATCCAGATCGAGCGGCAGCGAGAGTACCGTCAGCGGACTGGCACCGAGGACCAGGTTGCGCGCCCATGCCGGATTGCCCGCGAGTTCCACCAGCGGTCCCGCCCAGACCGGCAGCATCACCAGGGCGGCGAACAGCGCGCAGAGCAGGGAACGCGGCACGACACGGGTGAGTACCACCATGTTCAGCGAGATCAGCAGCACCGTGAGGGCGAGTGCGGGCAGTGCCGGGGTCAGGCTCCGTGTCATCGGATCGGCGATCAGGACGCCGCCGTACAGGGCAGTGATCATGGCGGCCGTCACGATGGGTCGGCCGATCCGCCACCCGCTGGTCTCGAGCACGAGGGGGATCGACAGCAGGGCGGCACAACCGTAGGCAACGGCGAGTAACGCCGGGCCGGCGGGATCGCTCGCGGCATTTGTGAGCCAGCGGGACGCGACGATTACGCTCACGACGAGCAGCATCGAGGCTATCCGTAACGTCGGGTGTCGATTGCTGGTCGAATCGTCGTGGCTCACAGGCTGGTGTCCCCTCCGTCGCCGATGACGACAACCGGCCGTTGCCCGGCCCGGTCTTGCTGTGCCGATTTCCGGCCGGCTTCTTTCTTGTTTTCCTTGCCGCGGCAAAATGGGCCGGTGCGCCCGGAGGCGCACCGGCCTCACCCTTTCGGGTACTGCCTGGATTCTGCCTGTGCGGGCCGGGGTGGGGCCGGCCTGCGCACGCTGTTGCCCCGAGCTGTAGGTGGGGTGCTCCGGGCAGCAGTGGATTTCAGCAGCTTCCGTCCTTACTTATGCATACAGCGTGCCAATTTAATGGCTCTCCATAGATGCATATAAATCAGATGGTTAAATATTATTCTGCATAATCCGTCGACGCTGGATGATCAGGATTTCGACACTGACTGTGCACTATTTCCCCACCCGCTATGCAGAGGCAAGGGATACACCACGGCGAATCGCCGGCGTACGGAACGATCACCGCTGCATACGGCGTTCGGAGCGCTCAGTCCCCTGCCTCCGACAATTTCTTTCGCAGCGTCGCCCGATTGATCCCCAGCAGCTTGGCTGCGGCGACCTGGTTACCTCCCGTCACCTCCATGGCCGCGGTGATGATCTGATGCGCGGCGGTATCCATGAGATATTGATAGATCTCGCCGGTTCCGCCGTACTTCTCGGGATCGCCGACCATAGCGACAGCCTGTGCCCGTAACGCTTCGTCGAGCGAGGCCACGGGGCGGTGCTCTCGACGGGACGGCGACGAGAGATCCAGGTCGTGGATAGTCAGGGTGGCGCTGCGGGCGCTCAGCACCGAGCGTTTGATGCAATGTTCGAGTTCCCTGACATTCCCCGGCCAGGGATGTGACTCTAGCCGCTCGATGACTTCGGGTTCGATCGCATCGAGCCTCTTGCCGATCTCCGCGCTGCCACGGGCGACGAAATGCGTGGCCAGCGGTTCGATATCGTCGATGCGTTCGCGCAGGGCAGGGACGACGACCGTCGCCAGATTCAGTCGGTGGTAGAGGTCTTCGCGGAATGTCCCGCTTCCGATCTCATCCTCCAGGTTGCGGTTGCTCGCCGCGATGAGGCGTGCACTGAAATCGATGGAACGCACGCTGCCCAGGCGCTCGAACGTGCGCTCCTGCAGCACGCGGAGCAGTTTGCTCTGCAGGTGGTAGGGCAGTTCCGAGATCTCGTCGAGGAACAGCGTTCCTTCCCCGGCCGCCTCGAAACGGCCGACGCGGGTGCTCTTCGCGTCGGTGTAGGCACCCGCCTCCGCTCCGAAGAGTTCCGCTTCCATGAGCGTGTCGGGTATCGCGGCACAGTTCACCGCCACGAACGGTCTCGACGATCGTGGTCCGCTGTCGTGGATGGCCCGCGCGACGAGTTCCTTGCCGACTCCGCTCTCGCCGACGATCAGCACCGACAGATCGTTGTCCGCCAGCAATACGATCTGCTTGAAGAGCTTCTGCATGGCAGCACTTTTGCCGATCAGTACCTGGTGGTCACCGGCGGCGCGCTCGATGGCATGCGACTTCTTCCGCTCGGGCCGGTGCAGCGCCTTCGCGAGCAACGTCCGTACCTGTGCGAGTTCGACCGGCTTGCCGAGATAGTCGAAGGCGCCGAGATCCATGGCGCGCTTCGCGGTGTCGAGCGTCCCGAATGCCGTCATGATGATCACGGGCATCTCGGGTGCGATACCGCGGATTTTCTCGAGGGCGCTGATGCCGCCGCCGCCCGGCATGCGCACATCCAGGAAAGCGACGGACGGGGTCTGTTCGCGGACCAGGCGGACGGCGTCTTCTCCACTCGATGCGAGCAGCGCCTCGTGACCTTCTGCCTCGAGGAATGCGGCGAACGCCTCGCAGATGCTTCGTTCGTCGTCGGCGATCAGGACCCGTGCCATGACTAGCGATCCTCCGACCCGTCTGCCGTCATTATATTGGCGGGCAGGCGGATCGTGAATTTCGCACCGCCCAGCGATTCGCTGCTGCCGAGCAGCAGCTCACCGCCATGACGCTCGACGATCTCCCGACTGATCTGCAGGCCGAGGCCGAGGCCGAGTGATTTGCCCGAGCGGCGTCGCTCGATCTCTCCCGGGAGGCCAGGTCCGGAGTCCTCGACCATGATCGAGACCGCGTGCGGTCCATCGGGTGTCGCGGCGAGCAGGATCTGCCCGCCACCCTCGAGCTCATCGGCCGCATTATTCACCAGGTTCAGGAGGACCTGCTTGATTCGATCGCCATCGACGGCCACCGTCGGCAAGTCGGCGAATGCGGTCTGCAGATCGATCCCTCGGTGGGCGAGGCTCGGCCCGACCAGCGTCACGACCTCGTCCAGCAGACGATCGAGGTCGCTCGGTGTCGGATTCAGCGCCTGCGCTCCGCCGATCGCGAGGGACGAGTTGACGATCAATTCCAGTCGTCGTATCTCGTCGAGCACGCCGGCAATACGCGCTCTCTCGGGCTCGGACGTGCGTTCTTCCAGCAATTGCAGCTGCATCTTGATCGCCGTCAACGGGTTCCGCAGTTCATGGGCCATGCGGGATGCGAGCTCGCCGAGCGCCGTCAGACGGCTCTGGTCGCGATATCCGCCGAGATACTGCGTTCGCCCTCTGCTATACGGTCTGCCATCCGGGCCAGCTCGGTCACCGGTCTCGTGATGCTCCGGGACAGCAGCGCTGCGATACCCGCGAGGACGACCAGTGCGGCAAACATCGCCGCACCGAGCAGCATCGCGGATTCCCGGGCGACGTTGCGGGTCGTCGTGCGTGACGCCATGGCTGCGACATAGGTGAAGCGATCGTCGAGACCCTCGGGCAGTCGGCGTACGGCGGCGCGCCATTGCTCCGGTCCGTCGAGGTCGAAGAAGCGGATCGAGTCGCCGACGGTCTCCAGTGGTTGCACTCGAAGTTGCTCGAGGACGGTATTCGCGGCCCTCCCGCCGGTGCTGAGACCGATCTCCCCGGACGAGGTGAGGAAGGCGATCCGTGCTCCGATCAGTTCATCGAGTCGAGCGATGAGATCGGCACTGAACGGAAAAGTCGCACCGGCCAGTGTGGCGGTTGCATTGTCCAGCCGGGCATCCAGGCGCCGCTCGATAGCGGTGGTCAGCAATTGCACGGCGATCGCCCAGGCGACCAGCATGGCGAGCGCGAGCGCCAGACCGAGCGGCAGCATCAGTCGCAAATAGAGGCTGTTCAGCGTGATTCATCCACGGGGCCGACGATGCCCGAACTATAACAGTCAGTCGGCCCGGGTCTCCTCGGTGCCGAGTGAGCCGTCATTGTCCGCGAAGACGTAGATGCGTCGGGGGCCTTCACCGGGCGCGTCAACGGAGAGAACGAAGCGGAGAGCCCCGTCTCCTCCCGATTCCCGGGAGAATTCGTTCGCCATGGCGGCGATCGCTTCTTCCGTATCGGCCACCGGGCGGTCATCTACGGCGGAAATGCGCGAACCGGCCGGCAGGGCGAGTTCTGCGAGCAACTGTCGGGACAGGGATTCCGACTCCACCTGGCCTGTCCGGGTCGCCAGCGATCGTATGCGGGCACGGGATGCGGCATCCAGCCGGATCGGGCCGCTCGCCAACGCTTTTGCGGGAACGGTCCTGGCTCGAGTCGACTCCGTCAGCTCCAGCAGCATGTCACCGTCGGGGAACCGGAGTCGTACCGACGTCCTCGTCACGGCGGCCACCGTCGCGTTACCTACCGCGTCTCCCGTTCTCACCAGGTGTTGCTCTCCGTCCGGGAGTTCGATGAGCGCGATCACGTCGCCCTCGTCGGGGGCGATGATGCCGGCCAGCCGGTACGGTAAGTCGCTTGCGGCGACGACATTCGCGACCGCCAGGACGACGATCGATGCAGTCCGTCTCAGCCCGATGAGTGACATAATCAATAAAAAGGGCCCGTCAGCACCTGCTGCCGGGCCCCGCAAAGAAAGGAGCGTGTCCGCTTTTCAGGCAGCAGCGGTTCGACGCCGCGCAAATCCGGCCGCGAACAATCCGAGGCCGAGGAGCGCCAGTACGGACGGTTCCGATACCTGCTGCGGGCAGCCGTCGGGGCCGACGCAGATGCGGCCCGGGCGGAGCGTCGGGTCTATTCGCAGGCCGTTCTCGTCACCGAAAGTGGTGAGGCCGTAGTTCAGGTTCGTGACGCCTGGAGAGACGCCCACGAACGTGAAACTCATCAGGACGAAGCTCCTGCCAAGGCTATCCTGATTCGTCATAAGGTCCGCCGGCGAATCGAACGAAACGACGTAAGCCGAGACGTCGCCCGGGTCAACAGGGCCAATACCGCAGTCGAGGCAGCCGAGAGAATCCATGCCGAGCTCAGGATCAAGGAAAATTGCCGACGCACTGGCGATGGCCGAGTCCCAGACAATCTGGATATCCCAGTCTCCGAGGTACTCGCCTTCTTCCCCTTCCCACACCAGGTCCATCGAGATCGGATCACCCACATCACCTTCGCCGTCCGTCGGATCCCAATAGATCATTCCCGCTGTCGCCGGGTTGGCCAGGACGAATAGACAGGAAGCGGTCAGTATGCTCCCGAGAATTCTGATCATTTTCATGGGTCTTAGCTCCTCTCTTTCTTTTACATATTCAATGCGTGCTTCGGGAGTCCGATGGCCGGGGAGGGCAATCAAGCCCTCCCCGGATATCGGCTTCCTTACGGAATTGCGCAACGGGGCAGCGTGCAGAGCAGCACGCATTGCCGCGCGTCGTTCACATCGATGGTCCCGCTGTTATCGTTGTCTCGAGGATCACCGGGGCCGGCCGCCGGCTGGTTACGCGCGGCGGTGATCAGGCTGATGTCGTTCCGATCCACATCCTCGTCTCCGTCGATGTCACAGCGCAGGCCACCACCTTGATCCTCCCAGATCTTCTCGACCACGTTGGATGCGAGATTGCCGATGAACGCCTGGATGTTGTCCGTGCCCGGCGTCCCGTTACTCGTGTAGGTATAGCTGACCTCCCCGTTGGCGTCCGTCACGCCGGAGCCGGACAGGCCCGCATTCGGACCACTGATCACGTCGATTTCGATCGTCGTACCCGGGATCGGTGTATCGTTGGCTGATACGGCCCTCGCCGTCACGGTGTGCTCCGTGCCGACCGGGTTCGTCGCCGTGAACGGCATCAGACCGACGGTCGCGAACTCCTCCGGATCCGGTAACACCAGCGCCACCGGCGAGAGGATCAGCTCCGCAATCGCCGAATTCGCCGCTGCCGCATTGTCGATGGACGAGAACGTCATCGTGTTCCAGTTGCCACCCGTGGGCGACGTCGGGTTCGTCTGATTGGCAATCAGCCAGTCCACGAGATCGGCATACCAGTCGTTCTCCGCGATGGTTCCCGGGCCGGCCGGACGGTTGACGCCGGGCAGCGTCTGCGTGCCGACGAGGCGCAGGCCCTTGAAAGCGTTGTACATCGAGTACGCGCAGCCGTGCATGTTGTCGTAGGGCGGGGTGAAGGCCTGCGGTCCGCATCCCCAACTCGTGTTGAAGGCAAAATTCGGACCGCCGTTCCAGCGGTCGCTGATGTACCCCTCCACGTCTGCCCGGCTAACACCACTGGCCGTCTGGTTCAGGCCGGCGAAGAACAGGCTCTGGAGGCCGACGCCGCCTTTTTCGATGCCCTCGTTGCTCGGGTTGGCCGGGTTACCGTCGCTCTGGTAGTCGTAGGAGCCGTCGGTGTTCATGCTGGCATCCGCCGCGAAGGCGTGTTCGGTCTTCGCGAAGTCGGGCACGATGATACCGGCCGCTTCCGCGTCGAGAAGGCCCAGCAGCACCCAGCCGACGGTGGAGCCGTCGCTATTACTGGCGTTGAAATTGTAGAACCAGCCGCCGCGGCCGGTGTTAGGTTGCTCGATGGCGCCGAACACCAGGGCATTTGTCATACGCTGCAGGATCTCGCCATAGGTTCTGCCGTTCGTGAAGCCGGCAACCTCGTTATTGACGCGATTAAGTGCTCCGCTGCCGGCCAGGGCGAGTACGGCGACGCCCGTGGAGTAACTCTGATGGAACTCGTCGTGCCGGTTCTCATAGAGGCCGGTGCAACGCTCGGCGTCATTCGGGACGCCGACACAGGGATCGCCCGCTGCCTGCGCCGACAACTGGATCGTCGACAGGTTGGTGAGGACCCGATTGATGCCCCTTCTTACGATGTACTTCTCGTAGATGCCCGTGGGCGCCGTATTGTCGTTCGACAGCCGGTAACCCTGGTTCTCGAAGGCCAGTACGACGAATGAAGTGTAGGGGTTGCGCCAGGTACCGCCGGCCCATTCCGTCGTGGTACCGCCCGGGAAGTTGGCAGCCCGGCCCGCCTGATTCACCCACAGCCAGCGCAGACCGTCCTCGATGGCCATGTTGACGCGAACCGCCCGTTCGGTGAAGTCGTCGATCAGAGCCGGATCGAAGATGGAGACCAGCGCCGTATCGGTTTCCCCGCCGACCGTCAGGCTCGCCGTGTAGGTAGCCTCGGCGGCGTAGGTGCAGACGAACGCTATGTAGGATCCGTCGGAGACCGCAGCCGTATCCGTGGATCCATTGCCGCAATCGATCGTGTAGTTGCCCCCCTGATCGGTGACGCCCCAGACGACCACGTCCTCGCCGACGATGCCTTCTCTGTCCGGCATCATCAGCGTCTCTGCAGCAGAAAAACCAGGCAGTGCAATCAGCAGGGCGACGGCGAGATACCGGACCGGCTCGAAGAACCGCCTGATACCGTCCCGTTTCATCCGCTCTGCTGCTTTCAAGAACAGCTTATTCATATTTCCAACCCCCACCGGGTCTGTAGTTTCGATTCGAGCAATGTGTCGCCCACCACGCGCACACTGCTCTCCATAGATATCCATGCATTTTTTGTGCCGCGTGTTGTGTCAACATAAAAACAAACACTTGGACACGTCACCAGATTCGACTTGTAAAGAAAGTCGACGCCGGTCTGGAATCAATCTAAGGTCAATCGGGCGGTTCGTGCCCTGACCCGACACTCAGGTCGCGGTCCAGCCCGTGATCCGCCGCACGGGCACGATCTCGACATCCACGTAGGGTCGGAACGGCGCCTGGACCGCCTCGACGGCTGCCTGGTCCTCCGCCTCCATCAGGGCGAAGGTCCGGGACTGGTCGAGTGCCGCCCAGTCGGCATGGAGCGTGATGTCGGTCGGGATGTTGGCGTAGAAGGCTTTCGCCAGCTCGCCGAGTTCGCGGAATTCTTCCCCGGTAAGGTCGGTACGGGTCCGGTTGATCAGCATGAACAGCATGGGCACGACTCCCGATCAGTTTTGCGTTAACTCTTCCTCACTCGTGCCCTTCGCCCGGCGATTGCGGGCGAGCAGCCGCCAGATGCCCCACGCCGTGACCGGCAGCAGCATCGGTATCACGAGTCCCGGGCCGATGAGGGCGCCCGGCACGAGCCTGGCCCCATTCGCGGCGAGGACGGCCGCGTAGATAGCGTTGCCGGCGAGACACACGGTGAGGAAATGCAGGAACGGCATGACCGTCGCGCCGGCGGCCAGCGCGGTCGCTTCGGCGAGCACCGGCACCGGTCGGCTCAGGAAGACGACGAGCAGGGTCGGCACTTCCGGCAGCTGAGCTTCCATGCGCTGCAGCGCCAGCCGCCCGAGGACGTAGCCCGCCGCGTGCCCGAGCGTCAGCCCCGCCCATATCGCAAGGAAACCCGGCAAGGCGCCGAGGCGTGCGCCCATCAATGTCCCGATGATGCTCGATGGCAGCGGCAGCAGGACGTCGAGGGCGAGCAGTGTCGTGCCGGTTGCGGCGAACAGCAGGGCGTTGCCGTCGGTCGCGGAGAGCCAGCGTTCGCCGGGCATCTCACCGATTATGGCAAAA
>JARRPZ010000161.1:0-5286 GCA_037382365.1 Gammaproteobacteria bacterium | reverse complement strand
TCAGAAAGATCGCCGCAGCTCCTCCTGGATCCTCTCCAGGTCCGCTTCGAGTTTCTGCTGCTCCTCCTCCAGAGGCCGGGTGGCCATGGCTTCCAGTTCCAGCAGGGCGAACTCCGCCCGTAGCGCCGCCACGGGCCGTTGTCCGCCATCTTCGCGTACCGCTGTCGGCGTGGCGGAGAATTCGGGAGCCGTTGGTGCTTCCGGCCTCACGAGCAGCAGTGCGGCGACGGCTACGCCGGCCGCCGTCGCCGCGCCCAGCGCCCACCGCGGGAGCCGCGCCGGGAGGGGACGAGATCGCGTCGGTTTACGCTCGGGCCGCGTGGCGGCGATCGATGCGTGGATCCTCGCCCGCAGCGCCGGATCGACCTCCGCCCGGATCTGCGCCGCATCCGCCCGTAATCGTTCTTCCAGTTCCTTCATCCGTCCTCTCCCGAATCCAGTTCACCGGCGAGCTGCCTGCGCGCGCGGTGGAGACTGACTTTCACCCAGGGGACGCTCCTGCCCATCACACGAGCCACGTCCCGCACCGGCAGGTCGTCCGCGTAGTGCAGCCACAGCGCCGTGTAGACCTCCGGCCGCAGCCGCGTCCGTGCCGCGAGCCAGAGATTGCGTCGCTCGGAGGCCGCGACGCAATCGGCCAGCGGATCCGCTGCGGTGTCCACCGGGTCGTCCATCAGCGATTCCGTTACCGGACGGTGTGCCGCCGCGTTGCGGAGCGCGATGCGATAGAGCCAGGTGCTGAAACGCCAGCGCGGGTCGTAACTGCCGATGTAACGCCAGGCATTCACGAACGTATCCTGCAGGACGTCCTCGGCGTCGCAGGTTCGCGCGCAACGGCCAAGCAGGAACCGATACAGTCGATCCTGGTAGCGTTCGACCAGGGCCGTGAAAGCGGTCTCCGAACCTGCCTGCGCCGCGACAACGAGTTCCGCCTCGTCCGGCATCGTTCAGCCGTCATATCCGGTCCGGAGCCCGCTGCCCGGATCGCTCACTCCGAAATCAGCCGGGCGATCAGTTCCGGCTCGACCAGGGCCGTGACGGCCAGGATGCCCTCGTTCACGGTCACCTTCGTCTTTCCGAGCAACTCGGCGATCGCCGATTCCTCCTCTGCCGCCATGGCTTGCAGCCCGATCAGTCCGCCGACGATCCCGGCCAGAGAGACCGCCATCGCCGGATCGTCGGCCACCACCTTCGCCTCGATGGCAGCGAGGCCGTCCCGGTCCGCGATCAGCAATGCGGCTTCGCGTGTGTGCTTCAGTATCTGGGATTCCCAGGAATCCCCCTGCGGCGCATCCGCCCGGATACCCGCCTGCATCAGGTCACGGTCCGCGGTCAGGACGAGCAACGTCCCCCCGGCGGCCTCGCGCTGTTCGATGCGGCCCCCGTTGGCGAGCAGTCGCTCCATGGCGGATGTGTTCGAGGTCAGCAGCAGGAGACCGTCGACGGCGAAACTGAAATAGCCGTCCAGGTCGGTGTCGTCGACTTCGCGGAATCGGTAGTAAGTACGGCCGTCCGCCTCCTGCTCGTCCACCCGGGTCTTTCGTTCGGCCAGTGCCAGGATCTTGTCCCGTGTCTCTTCGGAGAATCGCCCGCGGATGGCGAGGACGGCGTCCTCTTCACCCTGGCTGAACAGGGTGATCCGGTCGATCTCCTTGTCGAGGTCGAGGTCGAGCCCTTCACGGAGTTCGCTGAAGACCTCCTTTTCCAGCCAGCCGTAGAGTTTCCGGCCGACCTCCGAGTCTCGCATCTCGACCAGGTCGGCGTGCAGGTACCAGCGGGTGTTCGCCGGCAGTTCGGCCGGCGCGATGCCGGCGAACGTGAGCCCGGGCAGCAGGACGAGCAGCAGGGCGAGGCGATGGATCATGTGCATGGATGGCTCCTGTGGGGTGATCTTCCTGGGTGCTTATAGCGCTGCCGGCGGGAAAAGGTTACAGGTGGTGTGCCGATAAGCACATGTCACTACTGGTGGCCACCGGTGCTATCCCCTAGAGTGAATCTGTACGGGTGAGCCCGGAGAATGCGCATGACGAAGACCACGGCATTCCTGCTGCCGACCATTGTCTGCAACGCACTGCTGGCGGGGTGCGATGTCGGTCCCACCTCCGGCGCAGGATTCCGGCTGCCGGACGGGGATCCGGAAGCGGGCGCCGCGACCTTCGTCGCACTGCAATGCAATTCCTGCCACGTCATCAGCAATTACGAGCTGCCACCACCCGCAGAGAAGGGACCGGTCGAGGTGACGCTCGGTGGCGAGGTGACCCGGGTGCGGACCTACGGTGAACTGGTGACCTCCATCATCAACCCGTCGCACAAGCTCATACGCTGGTACCCGGCGGAACAGGTATCCCGGGAGGGCAAGTCGTTGATGCCGGTCTTCAACGATCGCATGACGGTGCGCCAGCTCATCAATCTCGTGGCGTTCCTGCAGCCCCACTACGACGTCGTCGTCCCCCGCTACGAGTACCCCGAGTACCAGTACGCACCGATCTACTGACACCGACGGAACGATCCTATGACCGGAATCCTCATCAGACTGCTGATCATCATGTTCGCTCTCTGGGTCGCGGATGCGATCGTACCCGGTGTCCACATCACCGGGGCGGGCACGTTCCTGCTCGCGGCGGTGCTGCTCGGCCTCGTGAATGCGGTCGTACGGCCGATCGCCATCTTCGCCACGCTGCCACTGACCATCGTCACGCTGGGACTCTTCCTGTTCGTCGTGAATGCGATGATGTTCGGGCTGGTCGCGTGGCTGCTGGATGCCTTCGCGGTCTCGGGTTTCTGGGCGGCGCTGTTCGGCTCTCTCGTCGTGAGCCTCATCAGCACGCTCGCGTCCTGGTACATCGGCCCCAGTGGCCGTTACCAGGTCTACGTCGCCCGCCGACGCTGAGCGGCGGCCCTCCCGCTCAGATGATTTTGGAGTAGCGCTGGGGTTCGGCCTGGGCCCGCAGATAGCCGTCGAAGACCATCGCAATGGCGCGCAGCAGCAGTCGACCGGTCGGCGTGACCCGGATCGACTCCTCGTCCACCTCCACCAGTCCGTCATCGCGGAGCGGTGCGAGATCCGCGAGTTCGTCGGCGAAGCGGCTGGCGAAGTCGATGTCGAAGCGCTCCTCGATCTCGCCGAAGACGAGTCGGTCCCGGCACATGATGGACTGGATCACTTTGCCACGCAGCTTGTCCTCGTCGCTCATCACGAGTCCGCGCACGACCGGCAGGTGACCCGCCTCGATGCCGTGGCCGTAGTCGTGGTCGTGGCGCGTGTGCTGGCTGTAGCAGTCCGCGATACGTCCGATCGAGCTCGCTCCGAGACCGATCAGTTCGGTATCGGCATGGGTCGAATAGCCCTGGAAATTTCGCTGCATGGTCCCGTTCTCGCGGGCGATCGCGAGTTCGTCGTCCCTGCGCGCGAAATGGTCCATGCCGATGTACTCGTAGCCTTCGGCGCACAGCCGCTGGATCGTGTGACCCAGCAGGGCCAGTTTGATGTCGTCGCTGGGCAGATCCTCCTGGCGGATCAGGCGCTGGGCACGGAACATCTGCGGCAGGTGCGCATAGCTGTAGACGGAGATGCGGTCCGGCTGCGCTTCCAGCACCGTGTCGAGCGTGCGATCGAAGCGCTCGGGCGTCTGCATGGGCAGACCGTAGATCAGGTCGATGGAGACGGAACGGAATCCGGCGTCGCGGGCCTGGCGTATCAGTGGCAGCGTGTCCTCCGGCGGCTGGATGCGGTTGACCGCCTTCTGCACCTCCGGGTCGAAATCCTGGACGCCCATGCTGAGCCGGTTGAAGCCCATGTCCGCCAGCGCCTCCACCATACCCGGCTGGATGCTGCGCGGATCGATCTCGATCGAGAATTCCTGCTCGCCGTCGCCCTGCAGCAGGAAATGCTCACCGAGTTTCGCCATGACGGACCGCAGCTGATCCTCGCTCAGGTAGGTCGGCGTTCCGCCGCCCAGGTGAAGCTGCTCGACGACCCGGTCGTCGTCGAAGAGCGCCGACTGCAATTCCACTTCGCGGAAGAGATGGTCCAGGTACTGTCCGGCCCGGTCCCGGTTGCGCGTCACGACCTTGTTACAGCCGCAGTAATAGCAGAGCGTATGGCAGTAGGGAATGTGCAGGTACAGCGAGAGCGGGCCGTCTCTCCTTTCGTTGCTGAGAGCGGCCTGGCGTTTGTACTGCTCCTCGGTGAACTCGTGGAACTGCACCGCCGTCGGGTAGGACGTATAGCGCGGCCCGCGGCCTCCGTAGCGCCTGATCAGCGCTTCGTCGAATTTCATTGGCTGCATCCTGACTCCGCCCTGAGGCGACCTCGCATCTCTGTTCGACATCGATTATGCCAAAGGCAGGGCGCCTCGGCCCGACGCTAACGCTACCCGAAGCGCCACGGCGCCTGCATAGGCATTAGCCGAAGCCGCGTGCCTTGCCGTGGTCGACCCGGACCTTCATCATGCGCCGGGTTGCACCGTAAGGCCCGGAGGCCCGCATGCCAGCGCAGGACTATCCGCTCGACGACATCCGCTCCCGTTTCCCCGCGTTGTCTCTGGACCGCGATATCGGCGGACGCATCTATCTCGACAACCCCGCCGGCACCCAGGTTCCGGAGACCGTCGTGGAGCGCATGAGCCGGTGCCTTTTCGACGCGAACGCCAATCTGGGCGGCGCGTTCGAGAGTTCCCGGCGGGCGGGGGAGATCGTCGCGGACGCCCATCAGGCGATGGCGGATTTCCTGAATGCGCCGTCGCCGGACGAGATCGTATTCGGCCAGAACATGACCTCGCTCACCTTCCACCTGTCCCGGTCCATCGGCCGCGCGCTGTCGGCGGGGGACGAGGTGATCGTCACCCGCATGGATCACGACGCCAACGTATGGCCCTGGGTGATGATGGCCCGGGATCACGGGCTCGAGGTGAAGTGGCTGCCGTTCGACCCGGAGAGCGGCGAGTTCGAACTCGCCCGGCTGGACGAGCTGCTGACCGAACGGACGCGTCTCGTGTGCGTCGGCGGCGCCAGCAACCTGATCGGCACGCTGAACGATGTGGCGGCGATCTCCGCCCGCGCCCGGGACGCCGGTGCGTGGACATTCGTGGATGCGGTGCAGTCGGCGCCGCACGTGCCGACGGACGTGCAGGCCCTCGGCTGCGACTTCCTTGTGTGCTCCGCCTACAAGTTCTTCGGGCCCCACCAGGGCATCCTGTGGGGGCGACGGGAAATACTGGAATCACTGGAGCCCTACAAGGTACGACCGGCCCCCGACAGGTTGCCCGGGCGGTTCGAGACCGGCAC
>JARRPZ010000160.1:0-8604 GCA_037382365.1 Gammaproteobacteria bacterium | reverse complement strand
GCCTTCAGGCCCGATGCGGTATCGCGGCTGAAGCCGCTCCTGCCTAGTAGAACACCAGGCAGCGCGTCTCGATGCTCTCTCGCGGCGGCGCGTCCGGCGGCGAGGTGGGATCGTCGAAGGACGAGTGCGGCACGAACCGGGTGCGCCCGTCGGTGGCCGAATCGAATGTCTTGAACACGAGCGCCTCGTCCGGCTGCATGGCGGGGTAGTAATACCAGCGCTGGTCCGGATGATGCAGGGCCACCTGCAGTTCGCCGATGCGCTCTTCGGCGCGGCGTTCCATGGCGACCAGGTCTTGCTCTCTGATCGTCGTGGCATCCGCCAGCACGAGCGGGTGATTCAGCACCGGGCCGGCGATGGAGCGCCAGACGTTGATGATCGCGAAGCGGCCCCGGAGCAGGCGGTCCGCCTCTTCGGGCCGGTCGGTGAAGTGGTCCCGGAGCCGTCGGATGCCGGAGTCGGCCGTGTAGTCGTTATGCACGATCGCTGCCGGTTCGCGTGTTTTGTGCTTTCTTTGCTGCTCGATCGACGATGTTCTGCGCGTGTCGTCGAAAACCTCCACCCGCTTCGCGCCCGTCAGATCCTGCAGCAGCGCCTCGACTTCCCGGTGATACAGGCTCGCGACCTGCCCGTCGTCGTAGAAGTCGGTGACGGCGGTCGGTTGCCGGACGAGCAGGAATCCTTCGGCGTCCAGGCCGGGCGAGGCCAGGTGGTGTCGCGCGTCGAGCACCTCGACCCTGTGCGTCGTGAAGTTGCCGATGTGGTCCGTCCGGTCGCCGCCGCCTTTCGAGGGCACGTAGACCAGCGGTTCGTCCAGATTCGCCAGGAACTTCAGTTCAGCGGTGACCGTCCTGACCGTCGGGCGGTTCACGGCAGGCCTGCGCCCGCGCCCGCCGACGCCTCGCGGATGATGTCGAGGAACGCCTCACCGTAGCGTTCCAGCTTCGCTTCGCCCACGCCGCTGATGCCGAGCAGTTCCGCCTCGTTCGTCGGCCGATGCTCGGCCATCTGCTTCTCGACCTTCAGCTTCCTGTCTTCGCGCAGCCGCAGCTCGATCTCGCCGCGCAGCAGCGGCCGGCTCTTCTCCGTGAGTACCAGCGCGCCGTAACGCTGCGGGTCGGACCTGAGGTAGCCCTGCACGACGAGCTGGCGGACCACCGAGCGCCAGGCGGGCGCGGCGAGTTCGGTGCCGATACCGTGGACGGACAGATCGTCGTGGCGATGCTGGCGGATCTTGTCGGTGTCCTTGCCGAGCAGCACGTCGACGACGTGGGCGGCGCCGAAGCGCTGACCCGTGCGGTAGACGGCCGAGAGGAGTTTCTGCGCCGCCTCCGTGCCGTCCCAGGTGGCCGGCGGGTTCAGGCAGTTGTCGCAATTGCCGCAGTCGCCGGGGTAGTCGTCGCCGAAGTAGGCGAGCAGCGGGCGGCGGCGGCAGTCCGTGACCTCGCACCAGCCGAGGAGTGCGTCCAGTTTCTGGCGCTCGTTGCGCTTCCGGTCCTCGCCGGCTTCGGACTCGTCCACCATCTGACGGAGCCGCACCACGTCCTGCAGGCCGTAGATCATCCACGCCTCGGCCGGTGCGCCGTCGCGTCCGGCGCGACCGGTCTCCTGGTAGTAGGACTCGATGTTCTTCGGCAGATCCAGGTGGGCGACGAAGCGCACGTCCGGCCGGTCGATGCCCATGCCGAAGGCGATGGTGGCCACCACGATCACGGACTCCTCGGTCAGGAAGCGATGCTGGTGTTCGGCACGCATCTCGGCGGAGAGCCCGGCATGGTAGGGCAGGGCGTTGTAGCCGTCCTGCCGCAAGGACTCGGCGATGCTCTCCACCTTCTTCCGGGACAGGCAGTAGATGATGCCGGCCTCGCCGGCGTGACCACGCAGGAAGGCTGCGAGCTGCCGTCGGGTGTCGGTCTTCGGCTGCACCAGGTAGCGGATGTTGGGGCGGTCGAAGGGGCTCACGAAGATGCCGGGGTCGTTCAGCGCCAGTCGCTCGACGATCTCCTCGCGGACGATGGGCGTGGCCGTGGCCGTGAGCGCCAGCCGGGGCACGCCGGGGAAGAGTTCGCCCAGCTGGTCCAGCGCCAGGTAGTCCTGGCGGAAGTCGTGACCCCACTGGCTGACGCAGTGGGCCTCGTCGATGGCGATCACGGCCAGCGGCACGTCGGCGAGCATCGCCCGGGTATGGGGCTGCACCAGGCGTTCCGGGGCCACGTACAGGAGCCGGATCTCGCCGGCGCGGAGCCGGCGGATGACGTCGTCCTGCGCCTCCCGGCCGAGGCTCGAATTCAGGAACGCCGCCTCGATGCCGAGTTCGTGCAGCGCGCGCACCTGATCTTCCATGAGCGCGATCAGCGGCGAGACGACGAGGCCGACGCCGTCGCGGATCAGCGCGGGGATCTGGTAGCACAGCGACTTGCCGCCGCCCGTCGGCATGAGCACCAGGGCGTCGCGGCCGGCGATCGCCGCCCCGATCACGGCGGCCTGGTGGCCGCGGAACTGCTGGTAGCCGAAGACGTCGCGTAGCGTCTGGAGGGCCGGGTCGGACATGCCCGGATGATGGCACACCGCAAACCGAAATGTAGGAGGGCCTTCAGGCCCGAACCGCCGAAATTGCAGGAGGGCCTTTCGCGGCGCCGCCGATGACCGCGTGGCCTCCGCGATCCCGTGTCCGGCCGCAAATTGCAGCATAAGGGGAGATGACCGGACACGGGACCGCGGGGCACGGATCCCGGAGTTCTGCTCCGGGCCCGACTCAGGCGGCCTCCGCCTGGACCGGGTCTTCGCGGACGATCACCGTGTTCGCAACAAGCGTGATCTCGTCCGCCGGCATGCCGACCCGCCCGGCGTGGTCGCGGATCGCCTCCGGGCTGACGGCCTGATAGATGCAGACCGTGCCCAGCGTGCCGTCGGATTCCTCGACGACATAGGAACGGATCCACCGGACCTGGTCCGGCATGTCCTCGTTGCCGATCTTCGCCGAGCGGCTCGCTGTGGTCTCCAGTTCGGCGGCTGACTTCCAGGCATTGCGGCGTCGTATTACGTAGGTTTGCATGGTTTCTCTCCTCTGGATCACTTGCGTGATGGTTACCTTGTTTCGCGGTCGGGACCGTCCCTAACGCGATGAGTCCATGCTAGACGGGCCGGGACGGACCTTCCTTTCCGTATCCTTACCGAGGTCATATCATTGGCTTACATCCTGCACCATGGATCGTCCGATCCCGGAGTGTCATGGTTTGCCGATTCGGCCAGTTCGAGCTTGACGAGGACCTCCGCGAGCTGCGGCTGAACGGTTCGACCTCCTGGCTCTGCTCTTCCACAACCGCGATCGTGTGATGGGCAAGGACGAGCTGATGGACGCTCTCTGGCCGAACGTGGTCGTCGGTGACGGTTCCCTGCAGCGTGCCGTCAGTCTCGCACGTTCCGCGCTGAAGCAGGGCGGACTGGGCGGCGCCATCCGCAATTACACCCGCCAGGGTTATCGGCTGTGTCTCGACGAGGCGTGCGCAGAAGCCGCCGACGGACCGGCTTCGCTTGCACCGGCCAGGAACGCGTACGAGGCCGGCGACTGGGATAGCGCCGTCACCGCTTTCCGGACGGCGGACCAAGAGCACGCGCTCGAGGCGGCGGATCTGAGGCGTCTGGCAGATGCGCTGCAGTGTTCCGGACGCGCCGGGGAGAGCGCGCCCGTGCTGGAGCGCGCGGTCGCGGCATCTTCGGCGGCGGGGGACGCCCGGGGTGCCGCCCGGGCGGCGCTGCGGCTCGCCGAACTGCACTTCGAGAGCGCGAAGATACCGGTGGCCCAGGGCTGGCTGAACCGCGGACGGCATTATCTCGAAGGCTGCGAGGAATGCCGCGAGCACGGCTTCGAGGCCTACGTCAGCGCGCGTATCGCCGTGGCCACCGGCGATCCCGCCGGTGCCGTGGCGAACGGCCGCCGCGGACTCGAGATCGCACGGCGACTCGGCAGCGACGAGATCGAGGCGCTCGCGCTGGTCTTCACGGGCTACGGCGAGATCGCGCTCGGCGACGCCGAGACCGGCATGCGACACGTGGACGAGGCGGCCGCCGCCGTACTCTCGGGGGATGTGGATCGCCACGTCGGCGGCATCGTCTACTGCGGCCTGATCTGGGTGTGCTGCAATCGAGGCGACTGGCAGCGTGCGGCACAGTGGAGCGAGAGCTTCGCAGGCTGGTGCGAGCGCGAA
This sequence comes from Gammaproteobacteria bacterium, assembly GCA_037382365.1. Lineage (GTDB taxonomy): Bacteria > Pseudomonadota > Gammaproteobacteria > Steroidobacterales > Woeseiaceae > Lentisalinibacter. Next base: position 4,396 of record JARRPZ010000160.1, on the reverse strand, counting down.
GGCATGACCCGCTTCTCCGGCCTGTGTCAGCTGCATCGCGCGGAGATCCTGAGTGTCAGTGGAGAGGCTAACGAGGCCGAGCGGGAGTTACGCATCGCCTGCGATCAACTGGCGAATCTCTCGCCGTTCGCGGCCGGCGACGCCTACCGCATCCTGGGCGATCTGCATCTCATGCGGGGTGACCTCGACGAGGCGGAGACCGCCTTCCGGCGGTCCCACGATCTCGGCTGGGAACCTCAGCCGGGCCTGGCCATGCTGCAGGCCGAGCGTGGCGACGCCGAGACGGCGCTGCGTGGTCTGCGACGCTCCCTCGATGATCGCAACTGGAGCATGCGCCAGCGCCGGGGCCTGCTGCTGGCCGTATTCGTGATCATCGCCGCGCAGCAGGGTGAGGAGGCACAGGCCCGCTGGGCGATGCAGCAACTCGAGCAGCACCCCGAACTGTGGGTCACGGAGTTCCACAACGGTGCCGTCGCCCGGGCGCGGGCCGAGCTCGCCGTCCTCGAGGGCGACACCGGCAGGGCGATCGCAGCCATGCGCGACGCGGTGCGGTGCTGGCAGGCGGCGCGGGCCGGGTTGAATCTCGCCACCTGTCGACTGCGCCTGGCACGCTTCCTCGCCGCCGAGGGCGATGCGGCCGGCGCCACGCTGGAACTGGACGCCGCGGAATCCGGCTTCCGGGAATGGCAGGCGCCGCGGCGCGCGGCCGAGTGCACCGCGTTCCGGGAGTCGCTGACCTGACACTCCGCGGGTCCTCGTGCCGACCCGGCATCGGTCATAATGATCGGATGAAAATCTGGGTGGACGCCGACGCCTGTCCCGTCGTGGTGCGGGAGATCCTGTTCCGGGCCGCCAAGCGCACGGGCGTCGAAGTTACGCTGGTCGCGAATCAGCCCGTGGCCACGCCCCGCCTCGCGAATGTCAATTCACTGCAGGTCGCCCACGGTTTCGACGTCGCCGACGAGGAGATCGTGAAGCGCGCCGGCACCGGTGACCTGGTGATCACCAGCGATATCCCGCTGGCGGCGGAGGTGATCGCGAAAGGCGCCCGGGCGCTCAGCCCCCGGGGCGAGCTGCACACCACGGAGAACATCCGCGCCCGACTCAACATGCGCGACTTCATGGATACGATGCGTGCGAGCGGCGTCGAGACGGGCGGTGGTCCGGCGGCATTCAGCCAGCGGGACAAACAGGCATTCGCCAATCAACTCGACCGGTGGCTCGCGCGACGAGGAGGCGATCCGTAGGAGGGCCTTCAGGCCCGAAAAGACACCATTCCGGGAGGTCAAAGGCGATGTCGTAGGGCCTTCAGGCCCGATAGAATGCCTGTACCGGGGCGAAAGCCCCTCCTACCGGCCGCAGAGCCAGGCCATGACCGAGGGCGGTTCGTCCCAGCCGCGGCAACCCCAGTACAAGAGGCCGGGCAGGTCGTTGACGCCCAGGTGCCAGTACAGGTCGTCACCGGCGAAGTCGTCGCGGGAGAAGCTCCGCCAGCCGTAGGTGATGCGCACCTTGTCGGCGGCGAGTCCGACGTAGGCGCTCGCCCCGAGGGTGTGGTCATTGCCGAAGTCCTGCTCGCTCCAGGTGTAAGTCCAGGTGGGTCCGATGCCGAAGCTGGACAGCAGCGGGTCCCGGGTGCGGCGGCTGGCGAAGGCGGTCGCCTCGGCGAATTCGATGGTCTCGCCGCCGAAGTCCTGGCTCTGGTAGGGTCCGATGCGGAGATCGACGGCCCAGTGCTCGCTGATGCGCCAGCCCGGGTTCCAGAAGAAGGCGGCGCCGCCGTTGCGGGCGTCGATGGTGAACTCGCTCGGGGCGACGGCGGCGATCCAGCGGTTGGCCACGTCCCGGGGCACGCTGGTCTGATCCCACTGCCACCCGAGCGGCTGCTCCAGCAGCGACTCCGATACGAGACCGCCGATGGCGAGACCGGCGGTGACGCCGGCGGATGCCTCGGCCGGCGCCAGTCCGATGGCGCGCCGGATGTCCGTGTCCTCCTGCTGCAGATCCAGCAGCCGCGGTATCGTGGTCTCCGTCAGCGGGTAATACCAGGTACGCACATGCCAGTCGGAGCGGGCGAGCATGTGGTCGAGGACCCGGCTGTCGTTGCGGCGGAAATCGGCCTCGGCGCGGGCGAGCGTCCGGATGAACCGTACGAAGGGTTCGCCGCCCAGGCCGTCGTCGGTCTCGCTCTGCTGAGAATGGACGAGGGCGCTGCCCACCGCCAGCAACTCACGGCTCGCGGCCCCGTTCAGCGTGCCGGCGACGAGCGCTTCCACCCACTGCCATTCCGGTGCCAGTGCGCATCCGTGGCTCAGGGGCTGCATGGCGGCCTCGACGCCGCAGGTCTCGAGCAGGACGAGCTGGTAGATCACCGCGTTCGCGACCGGATGCTCCCGGCGACAGCGTTCGCGAGCGGTCTGCCGGTCGCCGCCCGGCGCACAGAGCTGGCGGTAGAGCGCGCCCGCCGCCTCCCCGCGGCAGGCGGCGGCGTCCGGCGTCAGGCCGCTCTCCGCCAGGCAGATGAGTTCGGCGGTGCCGTAGACGGTGTCGTACACGCCCGCGTAGTAATCGAAATCGCGGAATCGTTCGTCGAGGAAAGCGCCGAACCCGAACAGGTAGTCGCCGACGAGCGGCGTCAGCCGCGCCGGCTGGAACAGCGGCCGCGAGCGGACGCCCGACGGCGGGTCGGCATAGACGCCATCGTGCCAGTTCGTGGCGAGCAGTTCGTTGTGCAAACGCAGGTTCCTCGCCGAGGATACCGAACCGCCGAGGAACTCGAGCTGGGTCACGAGCCCGGGCGGCACTTCCTCGACGATGCCGATTGAGCGCCGGCGGGAGAATTCGAGCTGGTCTCGGTCCACGTCCGTGTCGCAGGTGGGCTTTTCCGATTCCCGGGCGGCGTGGACCAGCAGACGGTCGCCTTCCGCCACCGGGATCACCGGACCGGTGCCCGGCTGCCAGGGTGCGTCGGCGGCGTCCCGGGTATGGATGGCACCGATGAAGAGGCGGGTGTTCACGCCCGTCTCGACCAGTGCCACATCCGGGAACTCCTGCGCGAGCCAGCGCCGTTCGCCGTCCTGCTCCAGGGGTTCGGCAAGGCAGCGGATGACGCGTATGCGTTCGATATGGCTGCCCTCGACGACGGCGCGTGACGCGTCGTCCGCCGGTCGGGGATCGCTGGCCCAGAGCGTCACCTCGATGGAGTCGCCGGGCTGGGCCCAGGGCGAGATGCGGAACTCGAAATAACCGGCGGGCGGACGTCGCCGGCCCGGATCGACCTTCACGTACTGCACGTCCACCGGATCCATGCCGCGCGTCCTGGCCTCCGTCTCGGACAGGTAGCGCACGAGCTCCAGCGGGTCGTTGTCGAACACGCCGCCGTCGACGAAGAAGGAGCTGAGCCGACGATAATTGGGCGGACACGCCGGCGTCGGCCGGCGGACGTCCATGCCGGGATAGGCCATCTCGACGGCCCGGGTCAGCGGCCGGGGCTGATAGATGCAGTAGTCCAGTTTCAGCGGGGAGAACGCCACGGGGAACGAGGCCGAGGCCTTGATGGCCTGGAAGACGTCAGCCAAGGGCAGTGCCGTCCCCAGCACGCTGGTCGTCGTCCCGCCGTCGCCGGCATCCAGGTAGATGACGCTCGAGAGGAACGGTCGCGCGGCGAGTTCCGCCGGATCGTCGGTGGCGAAGTTCGGCGCCGGCAGTTCCAGATTGCGTACGGCCAGGCCACTGTCGTCGGCCTCGAGGAGCAGCGGCAGGACCAGGCGTTGCTGGGGCACGTGGACGCCGGCATTCGCCGCCGTCACGGGCCGGGAGCGGGTGAGTGCGGCGCCGAAGGCGACGCGGCAGCCTTCCCGGAAGGAGCGGCGGCGGATCTCGTCCCCGACGTTGCGCTGGACGTCGCGGAGCACCGCCCGTGAGAAGGCGGCCTTGTCCTCGGCACAGGCCGCGGGGTCACGCTCATCCGGGCAGCCCTCGGTGGCGGCGCCGTGCCGGAGCAGGGTGTCGACGTCCACGCGCCGCCAGGTGTCGCGGATCAGGTTGGCGGCGAGGGTGTCCGCAGCGCCGCCGGCCGGGTCGTCATCGCCGGCCGACTCGGTGCACCACATCAGGCCCGCCAGGAAGCCGTTGATCGCGCCCGCCGACGCGCCGGCGGCGGCCAGCAGCTGCGGGCGCAGATCCGTGCCGGTGCGGGCCGCCTGGCCGAGATCGCGCAGCAGGCGGAGCAGCGCCCAGTTCACGCCGGCCTCGTAGCTCCCGAGGCTGATGCCGCCCTTGATGACGAGGGAGAACGGCCGCTCGCTTTCGTCGCCGGGCTCGGCGGCGCGTAGTGCCGCCTCTAGGCTGTCGCGGAGTTGCGGGTCCATCGGGGCCGCCGCGAGCGGTACTGCGC
>JARRPZ010000159.1:0-5395 GCA_037382365.1 Gammaproteobacteria bacterium | reverse complement strand
CTGGTCTTCGCCCGAGACGGCGACCCAGATGAAGGCGATGTTCATCAGGATCACGATCAGCATCCCGACGATCAGCGCGGCCGGCCAGATTCTCCGATCGAACCCGGTCGGCTTCGAATCAGATTCCGGTCTCGCCAATGGCCGCTCCGCTCTTGAATGTGGGAGACAGAACGATCGAGCCATCATCGGCCGCGACCCGCACCTGGAAGGGGGTCGTGCGCGCGAGCGTCACGGTATTCGGCACCCGGACGATCAGGGGGATCGTGCGGGTTTCCGTGGAACCGAGCTCGACCACATCCGTGAGGACTTCGGCCTCATCCAGTCCCGAGACCGTGATGTCGTACGTGATCCGCCCTGCCGAAGCGTTCTTGTTGGTGATCTTCAGCAGGAACGTGTTCCGCGTGTAGCCATCCGCGTCCATCGTGTACAACGAGCCCGGAGCCCGGTTCACGGTGGCCTCGAAGGTCACACGGGTCGCGGCCAGGATCCCGCCGGCTGCTACGATACCGACGAGAATCGCGGCGTACAGGATCGTTCGCGGGCGCCACCGGCGAACCTTCCGACCCTCGGTTTCCGCGATCGAGCCGTAGGCCACGAGCGTAGGGTGGCCGAGCTTCTCCATCACGCTCGTGCAGGCGTCGATGCACCGGGCACACTGGATGCACTCGAGCTGAAACCCGTCGCGGATGTCGATGCCCTGCGGACACACCGCGACGCACTTGTTGCAGTCGATGCATCGACCTTCCATCGCCGCCTGCCGGCCCGCCTGTCGGGGTTCGCCACGAGGCTCGTCGTACGTGATGATCAGGGTCTCTTCGTCGGCCAGCACGCTCTGGAAGCGGGCGTACGGACAGACGTAGTTGCAGAACTGCTCCCGGAACCACGTGAAGTCGAGAAACCAGAAGCCGGTGAAGATCGCGACCAACGCGTACTCGACGGGACCCGCCTGGCCGGTCCACAGCTCACGCGCACCGGCGAAAATGCTCATGCCGGCCATCGCGAGGAACACGGATACGGCGAGGAAGACCGACCATTTGGCCGCTTTCCGCCACGCCCGGTCGAAGCTCCAGCCCTTCGCGTCCCGCCGCCTCCGCGTCAGCCGGTCGCCTTCTATCCACAACTCGACGGGCCGGATCCACGATTCGAGGAATACGGTCTGCGGGCAGGCGTATCCGCACCAGATCCGTCCGAACACGGCCGTGAAGAAGAAGAGCGAAAAGGCGGCGAACCAGAGAATGAGCAGCAGGAAGATGGTATCGGACGCGGTGAAGATACTGCCGAACAGATAGACCGTCCGCGCCGGCACATCGATCCGGAAGGCCGGATGGCCGTTGACCGTGATCCACGGCGTGATCAGGAGCAGCAGGTGGAGCCCGAGGAAGGTCCAGCGCCGGATCGTCATGAATCGGCCCTGGATCGACTGCGGGTAGACCCATTCCCGCGTATGTGAGAATCCCAGCACGTCTATACCTCATGTCCGCGAGCCATCCGCCCGGCGGTCAACCGCCGGAAGCGAATCCTACTCGCCGACCAGTTCGGCGTTCTTCGAAAGGACGTAGGCCGCGACCTGGTTGACCTTTTCGGGACCGAGAATGGGACCCCAGGTGAGCATGCCCTTGTCGGGTACACCCTCCGTGATGATCCGTATCACTTCCTCAGGCTCGCCGCCATGAATCCACTCGTCATCGTTCAGGGGCACCCCGATTCCACCTTCCAGGTCTCCCCCGTGACACATGAGACAATTCTGAACGTAGATCTCCTCGCCCGCCGCCACCGCTTCGGGCGTGATCGCGAAAGAGACCTGGGCCATCGCCTGTTCCGGCCAGCGCACCTCGGCCGCCTGCATTTCGGCCGCGAGCTTGCCTTCCTGCGAACGGTCGGAGATGAAGTGGTACCAGAGCCCGTACCCGAACGCCCAGATCACCGTCAACCAGAGCAGTCCGAGCCACCAGTCCGGCAGGGGATTGTCGTACTCCTCGATCCCGTCCGCTTCATCCGCGTGTCCGAGAACCCGGTTCGTTTCCTTGCTCAACGATCGATTCCCTCCTCGAAGGGCAGCATGGCCGCTTCGTCCCACTTCTGCTTGTTCGCCGGATTGTAGGCATACCAGATCCAGCTGATATAGGCGACCATGAACAGGATCGTCATCACGGCCGCCATCCACCCGAGTCCTATCGTTTCGCGTGCCTGCTCGATCAGAGGATGCATCAGTACTCCACTCCCTGTGCTTCCAGCTCGGCCCGTCCCTCGACGCCCAGTCGCTGCAGATAGGCGATCAGGGCGACGATCGCGTGGTCGGGCGTCGTCTCGATGCCGGCCGTCGCCAGGCGGGCCACGATCTCGGCCCCCTGTTCGGCCAGGCTTTCCTCGACGCCGGCGACGTCCTCGTCGGTATACGGGGTGCCCGTCTTCCTCAACGCGATCACCGAAGCCCGGACGTCCTCCGGGTCGATCCGGTCCTCCAGCAGCCAGGGATACGGAGGCATCACGCTGCCCGGCGTCGTCGAGCGCGGATCCCGCATGTGCTCGTAGTGCCAGGCGTCAGGGTACTTGTTCCCCACCCTGTGCAGGTCCGGGCCGATCCGTCGCGACCCCAGCTGAAACGGCCTGTCGTACTGATACTCCCACGCGCGAGACCAGGGTCCATATCTCAGGATCTCCGCCCGCATCGGCCGAACCCATTGTGAGTGACACAGATAGCAGCCTTCCGACACGTAGATGTCGCGTCCGGCGACCTCGAGCGGCGTGTACGGCGTGATCGCCTCCGAGTGCTCGGGCCCCGCCGGCGTGAACATCGGAACGATCTCCACGATCCCGCCGATCAGAATCGCGACCGTGGCGGCGACGGCGAAGAGGGCCGCGTTGCTCTCGAATACCCGCCGGTGAATCTGTCCGTACTTCTTTGCGGACCCGTGGTCCTTTTCGTTCTCTGCCATCTCTCTCCCCCGATCAGCGGGCCGGAACGGTCGCCGGAGTGTCGGCCGCGACCCGCTCGGGTCCTCGAACGGTCTTGAACACGTTGATCAGCATCATCACCGCCCCCACGAAGTAGAGCGATCCGCCCAGCAGACGGAGCCAGTAGAACGGCTCGAGGCGATGCACGATGTCGATGAAGATCGGATTGGCGAGCTGGCCGGCATCGTCGACCGCGCGCCACTGGAGCCCTTCCATCAGACCGGCCGCCCACATCGCCACGGTGTAGATCACGATGCCGATCGTGGCGAGCCAGAAATGCTGGGTGACCATCTTCGGGTAGGCCACTTCGCGATTCCACAATCGCGGCAGCAGCCAGTAGAGGACGGCGAACGTCAGCATTCCGTTCCAGCCGAGCGCTCCGGAATGAACATGGCCCACCACCCAGTTCGTGAAGTGCGCCAGGCCGTTGACCGAGCGGATCGACATCATCGGCCCCTCGAACGTGCTCATGCCGTAGAACGTCACGCCCACGACCATGAACTTCAGAATCGGGTCCGTCCGAAGCTTGTGCCACGCTCCCTTGAGCGTCAGCAGTCCATTCAGCATGCCGCCCCAGGAGGGAGCCAGCAGCATGATGCTGAACACCATCCCGAGCGTCTGCGCCCAGTCGGGCAGCCCGGAGTAGAGCAGGTGATGCGGCCCGGCCCAGATGTAGAGGAAGATCAGGCCCCAGAAGTGGATGATCGAGAGCCGGTAGCTGTAGATCGGCCGGTCCGCCGCCTTGGGCAGATAGTAGTACATCAGTCCGAGGAAAGGCGTCGTGAGAAAGAAGCCCACCGCATTGTGCCCGTACCACCACTGAACCAGCGCATCGGTCATCCCCGAGTAGATCGGGTAGGACCGGAGAAAGGTCGCCGGCATCGCGAGGTTGTTGACGATGTGGAGCACGGCGATCGTGATCACGAACGACATGTAGAACCAGATCGCGACGTAAATGTGCTTTACCTTCCGTACCGCGAGCGTTCCGAAGAAGTTGATCGCGAACACCACCCAGATCAGCGTCACGGCGACGTCGATCGGCCAGATCAGCTCCGCATATTCGCGCGACTGGGTAAGCCCCAGCGGATAGGTGATCGCGGCCGACACGATGATGAGCTGCCACCCCCAGAAGTGAATCTTCGACAGCGTGTCGCTCCACATCCGGGTCTTCAGCAGGCGCTGCATCGAGTGGTAGATGCCGGTGAAGCAGATATTTCCGGCGAAGGCGAAGATCACCGCGTTCGTATGCAGGGGGCGAAGGCGTCCGAACGTCGTCCACGGAAGCCCGAGATTCGCGGGCCACCAGGCGAGCTGAAGGGCGATGATCACCCCGACCAGCATACCGACCACTCCCCATATCGCCGTGGCCAGAAAGAACTTCCGAACGATGTCGTCGTCATAATCGACGACGCCCGGCCCTGGGGCAGCGGTCGCTGCAGACACGGCGCTTTCCACGTGAGACCCCGCTGTTTCGCTGGTTGAGAAGACCGTGGTACGGGCGTATCCTTACGATCGAACCGGGGGAGAGCAACCCCTGCAACGCGAACGCTCTCCTCGGACCGGAAGGGTCCGGGAAAGTGGGTCGACAGGATGCTTCAGCTCGTCGCAGGTGCCGGCGTCGCCGGCCTGGTCGGAAGTCTCCACTGCATCGGGATGTGCGGGGCGTTCGCGGTGGCCTGCGGCGGAAGCGCACGTCAGTCCATCTTCTGGCACGCCGGGCGGCTCTCCACCTACATGATTCTCGGGGCGCTGGCCGGGGCGTTCGGCGGCGCGATCCCCGGTCCGGGTTGGATCGCCGGGGTCATTTCCACGGCGTTGATCGTCTGGTTCGCCCTGGTTCTCGCCGGCATCCTTCCTGAGCCGAAGATCCGGATCCCGGGCGTCCAGGAGGCAGCGAGCAGGCTGATCTCGAAGCCGGAAGCCGGGGCCCGATACCTGTTCGGGCTCGCCAACGGCCTGCTTCCCTGCGGGCTCGTATATGCGACGCTGGCCATCCCCGTGGCGATCGGCGATCCGATCGGCGGCGCCCTGGCGATGCTCCTGTTCGGTCTCGGAACCGTGCCGGCGCTGGCGGCCGTGACGTTCGGGCTTCGGAAGGCCGCGCTGCAGGACATGCGGGTGCGGCGCCTGCTCGCCGCTGCGGTGCTGCTCGCCGGCTTGTGGTCGATCGGGATGCGCCAGGGACTGATCGGCGGCGGGCATATGATGGAGCACGGTGGAGCTGGGGGCGACATGCCGGCGATGGAGCACGAAGGTCACGACCCCGAGATGCCGGCCATGCAGCCGGAGAGCCCGCCGGACGGCTGATTTCAGCCGGGTGCGGTTTGCCCCGTACCGCTCTCATGTCAGCTAGACAGGTCCCACGAGTTCGTTTACCATGGTCCTCCGTCACGCTCCGGGGCTGACGGATCCCAGACTGCTCTACAGCGAGGCTGCATTT
>JARRPZ010000158.1:0-6991 GCA_037382365.1 Gammaproteobacteria bacterium | reverse complement strand
TGGTCCACCCCGAAATGCTTGTGGAGCAATTCCTTCAGCTCCGTCTTGGCGGACTTGGACAGACCCGGTCTCAGCATGCCCATCTTCCGGAGCGCCGATTCGAAGGCCTTGTCGTCCGCACTGTAGAAAGAGCGGTAGAGTGCCACCATCCCCTCCCGGAATTCGGGCCGCAGGCGGATCCACAGGCCGTTCGGTTCATAGAGCAGCTCATCGTCCCGGACGGCGAAACGCGCGGTCCTCAGATCCAGGAACAGCCCCTCGTCGACCAGCCACTGGCCGAAGTAGAGATGCAGTATGTCGTCGCCGAGCCGGCGCAGCTGCTTCGCCTGCCGAACGTCGGACAGTGGCTTTGCGTCGTCGAGGGTGTCGGTGAGGGTCACCGCCGAGACGCTCTCCTGGGTCACCCGGCGGAGCTTGCGCACGCCCCGGCCGGTCATGAACTGTATGCTGACGTTGCGCATGGCGGCGAGCATCGGCCGCCATTCGATAGCCTCCCAGCCGGTCGTCGGGACGAAGCGGGCGAGCTGGCGGAGTTCCTCGGGGACGAAACCTGGCAATTCCATGGACACTGCTCCTCGAAAGACCGGAAGCGGAAAAATACAGGGCCGGCTGCCCGGATGAAAGACCGTCCCCGGCGGCCGCTGTTACCATGTTAGGGTCGGACGAATGTCAGCGGACGGATTCACATCACTTTGAGTCACCTCTCGCCACGGGGATCTGCCGATCCCTCGCTCCTCGACTCCGCGGTCGAGGAGTTCGAACGGACCCTGGAGAAGCTCGAGCAGGCCCGCCCTTTTGCCAAAGGCCTGCATCAGCAGCGCCTGCTGGCCCTCGCGCGCAAACTGATGGGCAGCGGCGAGGGTATACGGGCCCTCTACCACCATGCGCCCCGTTTCGATCGGGCGGGGTTGTTCCTGGGCAGCGACTGGGACCAGCCCGCGAGCCTCGAACCCGCTCTCGTGCGCGACACGCTGCTGGCGGGAGGCAATCTGCCGGTGCTCGAATGTCTCAGCGAGCTGCGCTTTCTCGCCATCGCTACGGGCGAGGTCGAACATCCCGACGTCACGGCGGTCGAGGCGCGCGCTTTCCTGGAGGACGTCGTCGCCCGCAATCTGGACCTGCCGTTCCCCGAGGCGACCGAGTTCACCCGCCAGGACGGGCTCATGTCCGAGCGCCTCCGTCTCTTCTACGCATTCGTACTGGAACGGGTCGGCATGACGGGCATACTGGATGCGCTCGTGGCCGAGTGCGAGCGCGTGCTGCTGCAGCGACCGATCATGGTGCAGCGTGCCGAGGAGATGTTGCGGACCGCCGAGCACGTGCTGCCCCGGACGCCCGCGCCGGACGAATCCGATTCCGCGCGATTCGCCCGATGGCTGATCGCGGCGTTGCGTGGTCCCTCCGATCTGGCGCAGCAGCATCCCTCAACGGAGGAATATGCCGATGCGCTGGCCGGCCTCGACGCGCCGTCGCTCGCCGGCGAAGCACGCCTGTTCGGAGAGCGCATGGACCGGACGGGACTCGTCAGCCGCCATCATGCCGTGCTGCTCCGCCACGTCGCGGAAGCCGGCGAGGACCTCCTCGCCGACGCACTGGCCCTGAACCGGATCGGCCGGACCAGTCTCGCCGAATACCGGCAGCTCATCCGGCTGGTGATCGACAAGGCCGTGCTGCCGGATACCGCTCGCTGCATCTACGGGCTGTCCCGGCTGCTGAACCGCGGCATCCTGTTCTTCCAGCCGGTGGCACCCGGACTCCAGCACCTGACCGTCCTGGAGATCGATCCGGAGGTTGCCGAACTCCTGCGCTCCGCCAGCCAGCTGCCGGCGCCGCCGGACGCCAATGCCCTCCTGCTCGCCGCCACACTGAGTGTCATCGGCCAGCCGCGGGGCGTCGACCAGGGCCACAACCCCACGTGTCAGGCGGCACGGGCAATCAGCCTCTGGTCCCTGAACGACGTGGGCTATCTTCTGGAACTCATTGCACGAGCGGCGGCGGAGAACGAGATCGTGATGCACTTCGAAGGCGGCGCGATCCGCTCGACGGATCTGCCGGCCGGCCTGGCGGGGGAACTGCATACCGAACTGGACGCGGTCTCGCTGGTGCTCACGCCCCATCTCGACAAGATCTACATGGAGATGAGCCGGCGCACTATCGGCCGCCAGGGGGACGGCCATCAGTGGGTGAACCCGGAGTTCCACGGCTGGTGGGTCTACCGCGGCTTCGCTTCGCTGATCGACCCGGCGACAGAGGCGGTACAGGACGCGGAGATCTTCGTGCGGCGGTTCTACGCGGCCTATCATCCCGAATACAACGGCGGCCGGGACCTGGTCTACGCCCAGCCCTGCGGCGTGGTCTCGGTCAGCGCCAGCGGCGAGTTCGTCGGCTGGCATGCCGTGTCCATCCAGCGTGTCGCCAAAGACCCGGCCGGTCACTGGCGCGTGTATTTCTTCAACCCGAACCGGGACAAGGGGCAGAACTGGGGCTACGGCATCGTCACCTCCACGTTCGACCACGGGGAATGGGAGGGCGAGTCGTCGCTGCCCTTCGAACAATTCGTGATGCGTCTGTACGTGTTCCATTACAAACGCAGCGAACTCGGGGACGAGGCGTGCGTCCCGGCCGGGACGGTCGGGCCGATACTCGATGCCGTCGCCGGGAGCTGGGCCGGGGAACGGGACTGGATAAACCGTGGATGACGCCGGAGCCGGCAAGGTCCTGATCATCCACGACGAGCGGATGCTCGAACACCACCCCACCGGGTGGGATCCGGAACATCCGGACTGGACGGAATCCGTCAAGGCACTGCTCGCCGAGCAGTATCCGGACAAGGACTTCGAGCACTATGCGCATCCGGAGAGGCCCCAGCGCGTCGTCGCCATCACCGACCGCCTCCGCGACGAGCCGGTGGCCGGCACGCGCTGGCTGACCAGCGAGCCTGCCGAGCCGCCGGAACTGGAGCGCGCGCACACCCGGGAGCACGTCGCGTTCATCGAGAGCCTGATCGGTCGAGCATGCTGGCTGAGCGTGGATACGACCGCGGTCTCGCCGGGGAGCGTCATGGCCGCCAAACTGGCTGCCGGCGCGGGCATCGTCGCCGTCGAGAGCGTGCTGCAGGGCGACGCGAAGCGGGCATTCTGCCTCACACGGCCGCCCGGGCACCACGCCGGCGCCGCCCGGGCAAGTGGTTTCTGCCTCTACAACAACGCAGCCGTGGCCGCCGCCCACGCCCGATCACTCGGACTGGAACGCGTGCTGATTCTGGACTGGGACCTGCACCACGGTAACGGCACCCAGGAGATCTTCTACGCGGATCGGGACGTCCTCTTCATCGACACTCACTGCGCTGCGCCTTTCTATCCCGGCACCGGCGCACTGCAGGAGACGGGAGCCGACGCCGGGCGAGGCACCACGATCAACGTCCCGCTGCCGCCCGGCAGCGGCAATGCCGCCTTCCTGAGAGCCATGGAGACCATCATCGTGCCGGCGGCGGAGGCGTTCCGGCCGGATCTCGTACTGGTATCGGCCGGCTTCGATGCACACTGGCTCGATCAGACCTTCGGGATGGACGAGAGCGGATTCGCGGCCGCGACCGCCAGCCTGTGCGGCGTGGCGGATCGGCATGCCGAAGGCCGTCTCGTCCTGTGCCTCGAGGGCGGTTACAACGCCGAGTCACTGGCGGCGAGCGCCCACGCCACGATCGCGACGCTCGCCGGCACCATGCCCGGGGCGACGAACGTACTGGACGAAGATCCCGGGTTCACCGCCGTGGACGAGGCGGCCGCCTTCCACGCGGAGAACCCGTTCGCGAAACCGGCAGGCGGCTAGACGTAGAAGTCCAGCTCCTCCTGGTGCTTCAGCAGGTCCCGCAGCTTGTGCGGGTTGTCGCCGAAGAAGAACACCAGCCCCCAGTGCGTGCCGAAGGCGGTGCGCTTCGTCACCGTCTCCTCGACCGGCGGCGTCAGTTCATGGAAATCGAAATACGGATGCTCTTCGGTCTCCTGCGGGATCTCGAGCTGGCTGACCACCCGGCGGCGGGGATAGACGCCGAAACAGCCCGCATAACCTTTCGCATCTTCCACCGGCTTCGGGAAGAACGCCTCGATCTCCTCCTCGGTCGTCTTCGGGTCGAAGACGAGGATGGACGCCTGGTATGCATTGAAACCGTAGGCCCGCTCGATCAGCTCGAACGCCTTGAAGCCCGGCGGCCGGTAGGCCACCTCCCCGAAATACATGGTGCCGTCGCTGGTTACGAAATACTCCGGGTGGATCTGGCCGAACTTGATGTCGAAGGTCTTGATCAGCTTCTCGATCTGTTCGGTGATGAGATGGCGCCAGCTCTCGAGCTCGGGAGTCGCCGGCACGAACACCGAATAGCCGAGCGTGACGTACTCGGAGATATTCAGGAAACGGATCTTGCCGTCGTGGACCCAGGCCTCGACCGCGAACTCCCAGCCGTCCAGGTGACTCTCCATCAGCAGCGGGAACTCGGAATCAGGGATGGCGTCGACTTCCTCGGGAGTCCGTATCACCCGATGCCCGAGGCAGCCTGCCTTGTCGAATGCCTTGAGATGTATCGGATCGTCCGGATCACCGTCCAGCTTCAGAAGGGTCTGATTCACCCGGCGCAGGAAACGGACCACATCCTCCTTGTCGTGGGCCTCTTCGAAGATGCCAACGCGAATCCCGCCGAGCTGAGCGCGGCGCTTCATCAGCGCCTTGTCCCTGAAGAGCACGGCCTGGCCGTGCAGCCGCGGGTTCTCCATCAGCACGGAGTTGATGGCGCCGGCCCACTCGACGGTCTCCTCGAACAGCGGGATTGCGACATCCACGCCCTCCTCCTTCAGGCGCTCTGCGATTTCCAGGGAACGGTCGTTCAGCCGCTCGAAGTTCCAGGGGATATAGGGTATGTCGTTCTTCTTGCAGTAGTCTTCCGCCCAGTCCGGGGCGACGACGACGTAGCGGCGGTCGAAGCGGTCGGCAGCCTCGACGGCGCCGAGACTCCAGCCGAGCAGGGCCACATAGCCCTTCTCTGGATTCTTTTCCACGGATCCTCCCTGTTTCGAGTGTGACCCCTCACCCTAACATATCGAGAATTTCGCTGAATTTGCCGACCAGATTCCGCCATTTGCCGGCAATTTTTGTAGGTGACGCGTACGTTTCCTCCTGGCGAAGGACGGGATGGGATTCTCGTTCCACGAAACCACCTTCCCGCCGGGGCTGGAGTTCGACATGTGGTACAAGCACCATCTCGAGGCGGTGTACTGCTATCAGGGCAAGGGCGAGCTGATCAACCGGGACACGGGAGAGAAGTTCACGATCGAGCCGGGCACGCTGTACGCGCTGGACAAGCACGACAGACACACGCTCAAGGCCATCGAGGAGCTCAAGCTGGTCTGCGCCTTCAATCCGCCGGTAACCGGCCGGGAAATCCACGACGAGGACGGCGCCTACGTCATTGCGCCGGAGGCCTGAAGCACCGCTCCTCGTGCGGCCGGGCGGAGGGGCGCGGAGTCAGCTCGCGCTGAAATCGGATCCGGAGATCGGGATGCGACGACTCGTTCTGCCCGTGCTGCTGGGTTGTCTGGCCGCCGCCTGTAGCGGGGAAGCACCGGACTCCGGCGCGCAGCCGCCACCGGCACAGCAGGAGGAGGTCGTCCGGACGCCGCGGCCGACAGCCGAGGCCGCGGAGGCACCGGCAAACGACCTCGTGGCCGGTCTCGATCTGCCGTCCACGTTCTCCGGCACCCTGCCCTGTGCCGACTGCCCGGGCATCCGCTATCGACTCAACCTGTGGCCGGACGGCGTATTCCATCTGACGCGTGAATGGCTGGAGCGCGGCGCTGCGGAATCGGAACTCGGCCGATGGCGCAGGGATCCGGCCCGCGATGCCATAGTGCTCCAGGGGGAACGGAGGACGCCGCTGCAGTTCGAGGTGATCGGTCCGCGTATCCTGCGTCAGCTCGACGTGCGGGGCGAACCGATCGAATCCGATCTGCCCTACGAGCTGACGAGCGACGGCTCGCTGCAATTCCTGGAGCTCTCGGCGAAGCTGCGGGGACTGTTCACCTACATGGCCGACGCACCGGGGTTCGAGGAATGTCTGACCGGCCGTTTCTATCCGGTAGCGATGGAAGAGGACTACATCGAACTGGAACGCGCCTATCTGGCGGCGGACAAACCACGGGCGGCTGCCCCGCTGCTGGCCGTATTCGACGGGCGCATCACACGGCGACCGCCCATGGAAGGGGATGGGGACATTGCCGCGGTGGTCGTCGAACGCTTTGCCGGCCTGTTCCCGGACCAGACCTGCGAGAGGGCCATGAACGAACCGAGCCTGACGAACACGTACTGGCGCATCGTAACGCTGCGCGAGCAGGCGGTGCCCGCCATCGACAACCGGCGGGAACCGCACATGGTCCTGCACGGGCAGGACAACCGGTATGCCGCCACCGTCGGCTGCAACCGGCTGATCGGCAGCTACGACGTCGAGGGCGAGCGGATCACCTTCCACTCCGGCGCAACTACGACGATGGCCTGCCCGCCGCCCCTTGACGAGAGAGAGCGCCTGCTCGGCGACGTGCTCGCCGCCGCGCGATCCTGGCGCATCGACGGCCAGCACCTGTTGCTGTTCGACGCAGGCGGCGGGCGCACCGCGACTTTCGAGGCCGTCTACCTGCGCTGATCTGCGCGCGGCGGCGGGTGGGCCGTGGCGTCAGCCCATGCCGCCGGCGGCAGGCGGCGCACCCTTGTGGATGGGCCAGGTCGCGAAGGCGAGGTAGTAGAGGAGGATCAGGTTCGCGATCGGAACGATCATCAGAAGACCGAGCGCCCCCGGATAGCCGGCCTTCTGGCAGATGCGCCAGAACGGGATGACGATCAGTGCCACATAGATGATCAGCATCAGCAGACCGCCACCGCTGAAATCGGCATTTTCTATGGTGCCTTCCATCGATACTCTCCGTGTTGCCCGGCGCCATGATAACCCGAC
>JARRPZ010000157.1:0-5518 GCA_037382365.1 Gammaproteobacteria bacterium | reverse complement strand
GGACTCGCGCCACGGACCGCTCGCGTCCACCAGGAAGTTGCTGTCGAAGCGGCCGGCGAAGTGCATATGGACGTCCGGCAGGAGGAACCCCGCCTCGAGGCCGACGCGGGTCGCCTGCGTGCCGCCCGCTCCGCGAGACAGCAAACGCAGTTGCCCGTAGGAAGCGTCCCCGTCGAACTGCTGCACGGTCTCCAGCACGAAGGCGCCAAACCGGACGCCGAGCACGAAGGCGAGCTCCTCCTCGGCAGCAGCGGTCGCGCGCTGAATCGGTTCGTCGTACCCCGAGCGCCAGTCCTGCCGCAGACCGGTCCAGAGATCGAAGTTGCCGCGGCGAGCCAGTGCGAAAGCGGCGGCCGAGGCGTCCAGCTGGCCGTCGCTCGTTGCGAGAGTACGCCCCCTCAGCCAGTACGCGAACCGCCAGTCGCCGCGCCCGGCGAACGGCGCCAGATATTCGGTATCCAGCCAGGCCAGGGCGTCGGTGTCGTCCGCAGCGCTGTAGGGGAGATCCTTCAGATCGCTGCCGATCAGCCGGTGGAAGCCGTTCTGCATCCGCTCCCCGGCGTATTCGCCGACGCTACGCAGTCCGAACCCCGCGCTCACTCGCAATATCCCGTCGTCCACCTGCCGATCGACGACACGGTATCCCAGTGACGCGGAGATCTGATCCAGCCGCCCTTCCGCGCCGGGTTCCGAGAGCGTCAGCATGCTGTGGTCGAGACTGATACTCCAGTCATCCCCGACGCGCGCCGAGACGGCGAGCTGCTGAGTCCGGAAATCGTCGACTTCCCCCCCTCGCCCGAGTGCGTCGTTGGAAAAGACGAGGTCGAAGCGCGGATCGACGTCGGGAGGCAGCATGGACGGCATCCCGGGAATGTCGCCGGCCTGGCCGGCCGACGCCATACCCAGCGCCAGCGCCGTCAGCAGAATCTGTCGCCCGACACCGTGTCGGTGATTACTCCGCGGTACCCTCTGCGAGCGCGGTGGCACAGGCCTCTCCCAGCTCGGCCTCGTGATTGTCGAGGCAAGCCAGGATCCGCCCCTCGCCCACGCTGACATCACGGCAGAGCGTATCGATCTCGGTCTCACAATTCTCGGCAATGTGGAGGATCGTATCCGCGTATTGCGCCAATAGTGTCGCCGCCTCGAACAGGGCGTATTGACACTCGACGCCGATCTTGTCTCCGTGTGCGGCAACACAGTACAGCAGGCGTCCGTCGCCGGGCTCCACCTGGCTGCAGTACTGCGCCAGATCCGCCTCGCAGGCGTTCATCACGGCGTCCAGCATCGTGTCCTGAGCGTACGCCTGGCTGAAGGGGAGCAGGGCCAGTGCCATGAAAAGCCGTATCGGTCGGTTGATGATCGTCATTCGCATTCTCCGATCTGGAATTTCGGCCAGTGCCCCGGCACCGCTGGCGAGCGTTGCACGCCCAGACTGCCACCTTCGCATGACCTGTGTTCATTATCGTGCGCCGCGCATCTCTCCGGTAGTGCGCCGCCAGAGTGCAATGTAGCTTACTTACAGGTCGGGGCGCGCCTTGCCGCATCCGGCATCGGTATACGCGCCGGCCGGGACCGCCCGCCACGAGACCTGCGGGCCCTGGCGGCAGGCGTCCGGCAGGGGCACCGTGCTCACCGGTACGCCGGGATGGCGCAGGGCCTCGTCGAAGAACTCCCGCACGCGGGCGCGCAGATAGAACAGATACAGGGCCGCCGATCCGTGCCCCGTCGGCAGCGTAATGGCGCGTGGACGACCCATCGCCTCATGCAAGGCCGCCTGTCGCTCGAAAGGCACCGCATTATCGAACCTGGCGAGCACCATCAACACCCGGTTCGCATCGAGATAGGGGGCGAGCGTCAGGGGCTCCGTGGCGATCCTCTCGGTCAGATACGCCCGTAGCTCCGCATCGGTCATGCCGAGGCGGTGTTCGGCTTCCTCCACGGCCCTGACGATGCGCCGCTCGTCGGACGCCATGAGGACGTCTGCCAGGCTGCCACCGACGAGCGCGATCGAGAGGACGCCGACACGGTTGTCGACAGCGGTAAGAAAGAGCGCATTGAAACCGCCCAGGCTGGCACCGAAGACGCCCAGACGCGAGGTATCGAGATCGCGCCGGGATTCCGCCCAGTCGATGACCCGGCGGTGGCGTTCGATCGTCTTGAGTATCGCGGGTTCCGGCTCGACGATGTCTTCCAGCAGCGTCTTGCGCTGCGTCGTATCCACGATGATCACCGCGTAGCCATGGCCGACGAAGTGGTTCGCGAAAGGTCGCATCACGTTCTTCTGACCATTCAGGATGGGCAGGAGTATCGCCACCGGAACGGCCTCTCCCGACTTCTGCTCGTAGAACTCGAACGTGATCGGCGGATCGTCTTCCGCGTCACCCGCGATCCGGAGCGTCACGGCGTAGACGCGATAATCGTCGGCGTCGGTCAGCAGCTCGAATTCGTCGGTCATTGCGCGGCGGTCGTGACAGTAAGTCAGCACCGACTCCGCCGGGAACGGCCGTGGTCCGGGGTAATCGCGGGGCACCCGGCCCGACGATGCGCAAGCAGTGACGAGGATTGCCATGGTGGCCAGCGCCGGACCGGCGGCCATCACCCGGGTCCGGAACGAAAACCCCGTCACATACTCTCCGCGGCCGGCGGACACGCAGACCCTGGACCGACTTCCCCGGCGCGCGCGACTCACCCCTCCCGACTGCGCACTTCGTCCATGGCTTCCACCAGCATCGTGGCCCATCGG
This sequence comes from Gammaproteobacteria bacterium, assembly GCA_037382365.1. Classification (GTDB taxonomy): domain Bacteria; phylum Pseudomonadota; class Gammaproteobacteria; order Steroidobacterales; family Woeseiaceae; genus Lentisalinibacter. The sequence continues at coordinate 2,775 of JARRPZ010000157.1, read as the reverse complement.
CGGATGATGTCCCGGGCTTCCTTGCGATTGGATACGGAGGTCGCCCACTGGAACTGACTTCGTTCGCGGGCCCGCTTGAAGTCGACCGCCCGCGCGAGGATGTCCCCGGTCACCGAATCACGGAACTCGAGGTAGAGCCTCGCCGATCCGGCGCTCGTGACATACGTCCTGCTTCTTCCGGTCGAGGCGACGTCCGGCGCGGACACCCACAGATCGACGATCGCCGGTCGCAGCCACAGGACGTCGTCGGCCGGCTCCTCCACGACAGCGTAGCCGGCTTTTTCGAGTTCTTCGGTGAATACCTCCATGAAGATCTCCGCCATGCCGGCCTGCATGCGCTCCATGTCGGCCGGCCGGACGCGTGTCGTGGACTGCTGATTCATCTTTCGCTGCCAGTCCTTGGCGAATGCGACCAGGGGCTCGGCGATCATGAAGCGCTCGTAGTCGGAGAAGTCCGCTTCGGGAACTACCCATACCTGATCGGCTCTGGATTTCTCCAGCAGTTCGAGGCCGTCGAAGCTCTCTGCGCCTGCCTCTTGCGCATGCGCCGGCAGTGCGAACCAACCTCCAACCATCAGGCACGATAAAGCGGCTGTAACAGCATTTCTCATCGTTTCGCTCCTCCAAGACTGAAATTGGCCCCGGTCCCGCGATGTCGCCCGCTGCCCTATCCGGACTCACGCCCTCCTTCTCCGTTCCGGTCTGCGTCCGAATGCACGGTCTAGAGTGCTCGATAGGTGAACTTCGCGCCGGAGACCGTGAATTCGGCCATCAGCCCGAATCGGGTCACGGCGAAGATGGCCACGCCGTCGTTGTACGCGGGCGTGCCTGAAGCGCCCCAGGGTCCCGCCGCGAGACCGGCCTGGCCGAGAAACTGAAGCCGGCCGCTCTGGTAGTCCTCGAGGGCCTGTTTGTCCTTGAACAGTATCGCCATGCTGAACCAGCGCGCTCCCGCCTGGATGCCGGATGTGAACTGCCAGAAACTCGTGGTGCCGACGACCCGGTCGCCCTCGACCACGAGACCGCGGCCGTAGGCCCCGCCGAAACCGGCGCCGACCCGGCCCACCGAAGGCAGGATCGCGAAACCGTAGGCATCGTCGAAATAGGCCTGCGAGCGCGGCACGCGCTCCCGGATGTCCGCGACGGCGCGGGCCGCGGCAACCTGACGGGGATCGTCGGAATCCGCTTTCCACTCGGCATGGGCTGGAAGGCACGGAGCCACCAGCAGAATCGCAGCCAGTACCCTCATGGAACGTCCGACGTGCCCGCGCCTCATCGTATGCACTCCAGATGCGCCGTGATCCAGTCTGATCCGCCGGCCACATCGCCAAGGATGTCCGAAGTCGCAAAAATGCCGGACCGATGGACGATCGTGACGCCCGCGTAACAGTCCCGCAGCCAGTTCGCCTTCGAGATGCGCCGGAGCGGGAAGTCCACGGTCATCTCCAGATAGTTCAGGAAATGCGACGTATTCCGGTCTCTCGCTGCCTGCTTGCGCTGCTCGGCAATAGGCACGGTCTCCGCGTAGGAGGCGCCGAATCCGAAACCCCAGCGGAACCATTCCTGTTTCGACCAGGGCGAATAGCCTTTACCGCTGGCCATGATATAGGCCGCATAGCTGAAGAAATTGCCGTTGCCCTCGTCTTCCTCGAAGTGCCGGTAAATGGCGAACCGGCCATACACATCTACCCGATCGCCGCCCGAAAGGAGCCGGCTCAGCGTCAGACCACCGATGCGGGCGTCTTCGGCAAGTTTGCTGCGGCTGAAATCACCCTGATCGATCTCGCCGACGATGTTGCCCTCGGCCTGGTAACCGTAGTTCGCGCGCCAGGTCCATTCGCCACGGCGCTCCGGGTCCTCGATGTAGTCCGGGGAACGGGCATTGCCGAAAGTGTAGGTACCGCCGACGAAACCCGCCGAGAAACCGGATTCCTCGACGAGGGGACTGTCGAGCACCTCGGAGTCGGTGCCGTAGAAGCCGACATTACCGAACAGGACGATGCGATCGGTCACGTGCCATGCGGTATTCAGACCGAAGCCGACCAGCGTCGATTCGCCAGCCGAGAAGGCCGGTCGATCCGGTCTGGCTTCTGCTTCGCTGACACCGAAGTAATAGTCCGTGAGATCCTCGTCGCGCCAGGACCAGCTCACGAACGGCGACAGAGACCAGGCGCCCGCCTCGAAACGGTAGCGATAACTGACTTCCAGTTCATTGCCGTTGTGGCGATCGAGGGTATCCGTGAGCCAGGTGAGCTTCAGGTCTCCCCAGTCCTGCGTCAGCGCGAACTGCAGTCCGGCATCGAGCGTCTGCCTTCTTTTCTCCAGTCCCTGGTAATAGGCATTGGTATCGGGATCGAGCTGCTGGAAGCGGAAGCGCGTATAGAGATTGAACTCGATGTCGTCGGTGTCGACAACGTGTATGCCACCGGCCGTGCCTCTCGCGAAGACGTATTTGCCTTCGTAGAGGTACAGCGGGATGAGATCGCGCTTGCGCTGATCATCGCTGTCCGGCGCGAGATACGGACTGTTGCCGAAGCGGATGCCGCCGCCCAGCGCCGCGCTTCCCGGCGGCGCTTGGAAGAACGGAATCTCACCGACTTCCTGGCTCTGGCACGGCAGTGGGGCCAGCGCGGACACGTGTGCGCCGAGGCAGATGGCGACAGCGGTTACCGTCCTCCGCGGATGGCTTGGTCCGCTCACGGCAGGAACCTCCGATCATCGATTGCACGGCGTGCCATCTCGCGCCCTCCCTCACTGCTTCGGCGTGTACCAGAT
>JARRPZ010000156.1:0-5527 GCA_037382365.1 Gammaproteobacteria bacterium | reverse complement strand
CTCACCGGCGACGGTCGCCTTCAGTCACGTATCGCCCACCCCCGACACAAGCTGCCGAAGACCTACTTCGCGCAGGTCGAAGGAACCCCCGCCAACGAGGCCCTGCGTCGGCTCCGTGAAGGTGTGACGGTCCGCGGTCGGGTCCTGCGCGCCGTCGATGCGGCCCCGGCATCGCAGCCGGACTGGCTGTGGCCACGGCAACCGCCCATCCGATTCCGCAGAAACGTCCCGGATTCCTGGCTGCGGATCACACTGGACGAAGGTCGCAATCGCCAGGTGCGGCGCATGTGCGCGGCGGTCGGACTGCCGGTCCTCCGGCTGATACGTACCGACGTCGGACCATGGGGCCTGCACGGCCTGCCGCCGGGGGCATATCGGACCATAGCCGACGACGAAGCATGGCGGACACTGCGAGCAATGAACCTGCAGGACGGCCTTCAGGCCCGATCAGGGAATCGGAACTAGAGCCCCTCCTTCACGGCTCCGCTATCCCGCTTTGCGGTGACCCTCGACCGCATCGCGCAGACCGGCGATCAGCATGGCGACCTCCATGGCCTGCTCGTAATTCAGCCGCGGATCCACCTGCGAACGGTAGGCGCGTTTGAGATCGGCTTCGGCGAGACCCCGGGCGCCACCGATGCACTCGGTGACGTTGGCGCCGGTCAGCTCCAGATGCACGCCGCCCAGATAGCTGCCCATCTCGCGGTGGATGCGGAATGCCGCCTTGAGTTCCGCGACGATGTTGTCGAACCGCCGCGTCTTGACACCCGCCGAGGTGCTCTCCGTGTTGCCGTGCATCGGGTCGCAGACCCACAGTACGGGACTGCCCGTCGCACGCACCGCCTGGATCAGCGGCGGCAGCTTCTCCTCGACGTTGCCGGCACCGAGGCGGTGAATCAGCGTCAGCCGGCCGGGCTCGTTGTCCGGATTGAGGATGGCGATCAGTTCCTGCAGCCACTCGGCCGTCATGCCCGGTCCCACCTTCACGCCCATCGGATTCGTGACGCCGCGGAAGTATTCGACGTGGGCGCCGTCCACACCGGCGGTCCGCATGCCGATCCACGGGAAGTGCGTGGTCAGGTCGTACCAGCGTTCCCGCCGCAGCCGGGTCTGGGCCTGCTCGTAATGCAGGTGCAGTCCCTCGTGGCCGGCGTAGATGTCCGCTCGCCGCGTGCTGTGGATGGGCCGGCCGGCGATCGACTCGAAGAAGTCGAGCGAGTGGGAGATGGAGTCCGCGATACGCTGATATTCCTCCGACATGGTTGAATGGCCGACCCAGTCCAGGTCCCAGTTCTCCGGGTGATGGAGATCCGCGAAGCCGCCGTCGACCAGGGAGCGGACGAAATTCAGGGTCAGGGCCGCCCGCTCGTAGCCACGCAGGATCAGTTCCGGATCGGGTATGCGGTCGTCCGCGGTGAACGGGCTGCGGTTGATGAGATCGCCACGGAAACTCGGCAGCGTCTCGCCGTCCCGGGTCTCGGTATCCGCCGAGCGCGGTTTCGCGTACTGCCCCGCCATGCGGCCCACTCTCACCACCGGCTTCTTCAGCCCGTAGAGCATCACCAGCGACATCTGCAGCAGGATCTTCAGCTTGTCGACGATGCTCTCGGAGGTGCAGTCGTCGAAGGTCTCGGCACAGTCCCCGCCCTGCAGCACGAAGGCCTCGCCCCGCTGAGCCGTCGCGATCTGCTGCTTCAGCGCGTCGACTTCCCACGAGGTGACGAGCGGCGGGAGCCGACTGAGCCGCGCCACGGCATCATCGAGGGCCGCTCGGTCGGGATAGGCCGCCTGCTGGGTCGCTTCACGCGATTGCCAGCTGGTCGGCCGCCAGTCTTTCTGTGCGTCTGATGCGGACATGGCGGCAATATGCCACGGGCCTTGCTGCAAAGCAAAAAGTCTCAGTGATTCGAACAAGTTACGGAAGAAATCGTTGCCAGGATCCGATCCCCCGTGGGCGCACCCGGGAGCCGCCGCCGAGCGCGAGCGGCCATCAGGGAAACTCTCGGTGGTCAGATCACGGGCCAGATGGGACAATGCGCGCAGCGAAATCCCCGTCCTTTCTTCAGACACGTCAGCGAGCTGGCCGACCCCGGCGTCGGACCGGCGTGGAGTGAGACCCATGAACGACATTCTCAAGCGGCTCGGCCTGGAAGCCGAGAATCCCGGCACCTGGTGCGGTGACACGGTCATCGAGAAGGACCCGGGGCCGCCGATCGAGTCGGTGAACCCGGCCGACGGCGAGGTGCTGGGGAGCGTCCGTGCGACGAGCGCCGGCGACTACGATCGACTGATCACCGCCGCCCGGGACGCATTCGCGCAGTGGCGCAACACGCCGGCGCCGGTGCGGGGCGAGGCGGTCCGGCTGGTGGGTGAAGCGCTGCGGGACAACAAGGATGCACTGGGCAGCCTCGTCAGCCTCGAGAACGGAAAGATCAAGGCCGAGGGTGACGGCGAGGTGCAGGAGATGATCGACATCGCCGATTTCGCGCTCGGCCAGTCCCGCATGCTCTATGGCAAGAGCATGCACTCCGAGCGGCCCTCGCACCGCATGTACGAGCAATGGCACCCGCTGGGCGTGACCGGCATCATCACCGCCTTCAACTTCCCGGTGGCGGTGTGGTCCTGGAATGCACTGATCGCGGCGGTCTGCGGCAACGTGTCCGTCTGGAAACCGTCGCCGAAGACACCACTCGTCGCGGTCGCCGTGCAGAAGATCTGCAACGAGGCGCTGGCGGACCGGGGTCATCCGCCCGTCTTCCATCTCTTCAACGACGGTGGCACCACGATCGCCGAAGCGTTCGTCGACGACCCCCGCATCGACCTCGTCTCCTTCACCGGCTCGACGGCGGTCGGCCGCAACGTCGGCGAAAAGGTGGCGGCCCGCATGGGCAAGAGCCTGCTGGAGCTCGGCGGCAACAACGCGATCATCGTGGACGAGCATGCCAACATGGATCTCGCCGTGCCGGCGATCGTGTTCGGCTCCGTGGGCACGGCCGGTCAGCGTTGCACGACGACCCGTCGTATCCTCGTCCACGACTCCCGCCGCGACGAACTGAAGGAGCGCTTGATCCGCGCCTACGGACAGGTGCGTATCGGTGATCCCCTCGATCCCGACACCCTGATGGGCCCGCTCATCGACAACCAGGCCGTCACAAATTTCGAGCGCGCCATCGAAGACATCCTCTCCCACGGCGGCAAGGTCCTGTACGGCGGACATCGGCTCGACCGCCCCGGTTTCTTCGTCGAGCCCACGCTGGTGATGGCCGAGAATCACTGGCCGATCGTGCAGGCGGAGACGTTCGCGCCGATCCTCTATCTGATCGGCTACGAGACGCTGGACGAGGCGCTGGCGCTACACAATGGCGTCGGGCAGGGTCTCTCGTCCGCCATCTTCACTGACAAGCTGCAGCATGCGGAGCGGTTCCTCTCCGCTGGCGGCTCGGACTGCGGTATCGCCAACGTGAATATCGGCACCTCGGGTGCCGAGATCGGCGGTGCGTTCGGCGGCGAGAAGGAGACCGGGGGTGGCCGGGAATCGGGATCGGACGCATGGAAAGCCTACATGCGACGCCAGACCACGACCATCAACTGGGGCAGCGAGATGCCGCTGGCCCAGGGCATCCGCTTCAATATCTAGACGGTCCGCTCCCCGGTCTGGCCTTCCCCGGCTGCGGAAACGGGAGGGGCGTCGGCATGGCGCCGGCGCCCCTCCGCGCCTATTCCGTCGTCTCGCCCGTCGGCGCCAGTAGCTCGTACAGGAGCGCCACCCACTGCGCCGGTTCGAACATCCCGTTGGCGTTGTGGCGCTCGTCGAAATCCACGGTCGGCCGCGCGGCCTGGATCGCCTCCAGCGTCATCCCGTCGGCGATCATCGCCCGCATCGAGTCGCTCACCGTGGCCAGCATGTCCCGGTAGGCCCGCAGATCGTCACGGCTCGCCACCGGTCCGTGGCCGGGGATGATGATGCTGTCCTCGTCGGCCATCGCCAGCACGGCGTTCGCCGCTTCGATGACGCCTTCGACGGAACCGCCGCTGCCGCCGTCGATGAAGGGATACAGGGTATGGAAGAACGTGTCCCCCATGTGGAAGACGTTGGCGCCGTCGAAATAGATCACGCTGTCGCCGTCGGTGTGTGCGTGGGGCGTATGGAACGCCCGTATGGTCTCGCCGTTCAGATGCATCGTCACCCTGTCGTTGAAGGTGACCACCGGCAGTGCTTCGGGCGGCGATGCCGGTACCGTGCGGTTGAACGCTTTCACGAACTGGTCGGTGCTCATCCGTTCCCGCACGTTGTCGTGGGCGACGATCAGCGCGCCGGCCTCGCCCAGGTTCTCGTTGCCGCCGACGTGGTCGTAATGCCAGTGCGTATTGAACACGAAATCGACCGGGCGATCGGTGACGCCGGCTATCGCGGCCTGGATCCGTCCCGTCAGCGGGGCGAACTGATCGTCGATCAGGAAGGTCGCATCCTCACCGACCGACAGACCGATGTTGCCGCCACGGCCGGTCAGCATGTAGATCCCGTTGCCCAGGTCACGGACGCCGATCTCCACGTCCGCCATGTCGTCCTGGGCCGTCACCGGCGCCGCCGCCATGGCGGTGGCGAGGGCAATGACTGCCGCCAGAATTGCTCTCCACTTCATCCCTACTCTCCTTTCAGCCGGCATCGTGCCGGGAAATGCTCTCGAAACGGTTCTTCTCGCGGTTCTTTCTCACCGCGTCGGCGGGAAAGACGGTGCCGCTCATGGCGATGTAGACGCCCGATTCCAGTGCCTGGACGGCCGCCGTCGCCATACCCACGTTGAAAACGGCGTCCGTCGTGCGGAATCGGGCCGGGCTCAGTGCGCCGGTGAGCACGATCACCCGGTCGGCGAGCGGGCGCAGCGCCAGCGCCGTCTCCACCATCGTATCCGTACCGTGCGTGATCACGAAGCGCTCGCCCGGGTCGGCCGCGATGTAGTCGCGGATGCGTGCGCGGTCCGCTTCGTCAATATCGAGACTGTCCTTGCGCAGCAGGGAAACCACCTCATAATCGATGTCGACGAGTGCCTCGCGCAGTATGTGTTCGACCTGGGATTCGCCCACCTCGAAGCGGCTGCTGTCGTCGAAGTAGATCTTGTCGATCGTGCCGCCGGTAGTGAGGAACTTTATTAACACGAAACGGTCCCGCGCAGTGGAAACGGGGCGAAGAGTAGCGACGGCCGGAGTCCGGATCAACGCCGGCCCACGACTGATATGATGCACAGGTGAATATCATGAGCCGAGCACGGAATGCGGCGATCGGCCTGCTGGCGGCGGGACTGACGATACTCGCCCTGCCGCTGCTGTCCCAGGACGAGCCGGCGTCCGGGCGCGCCCTGCAACTGGATCTCGAAGGCGCCATCGGCGCGGCAACGGCCGATTACATTACCGACGGCATCCGTCAGGCGGAAGAGGAACTCGCCGACCTGGTCATCATCCGCATGGATACCCCCGGGGGACTCGACAGCTCCATGCGCGACATCATCTCGGCGATACTGAATTCATC
>JARRPZ010000155.1:0-10866 GCA_037382365.1 Gammaproteobacteria bacterium | reverse complement strand
TCCTCGTAACGCGCGCCCTCCACTTCCACCGGGCGGCCCGTCTCCGGGTCCACGTGGGTGGCCCAGTTCACGTCGGCGAAGGGCTCGGCGGAGACGAGTTCACCGGTGGCGCGATCGATCACGTAGAAGAAACCGTTCTTCGGCGCGTGCAGCAGCGCCTTCACCTGCTCGCCGTCGATGGTGAGGTCCGCCAGCACGATGTCCATGTTGGAGTTGTAGTCCCAGGTTTCGCCCGGCACCGTCTGGTAGTGCCAGCGGTATTCGCCGGTGTCCGGGTCGAGTGCGACGACGGAACACAGGAACAGGTTGTCGCCGCCGTCGGGGCTTCTGATGTTGCGGTTCCAGGGAGAACCATTCCCGGTGCCGATGTAGACGGCGTCGAACTCCGGGTCGTAGGTGAAGCCGTGCCAGGCGTTGCCGCCGCCGCCGTGCTTCCACCACTCGCCGGTCCAGGTCTCGGCCGCCATCTCCATGGCCGCGTTCTCGAAACCGTCCGCCGGGTTGCCGGGCACGATCCAGAACTTCCACGCCTCCTCGCCGGTCTCGGCGTCGTAGGCCGTCACGAAGCCGCGGTTCGGGCCGGTCTCCGTACCGCCGTTGCCGATGAGTACCTTGCCCTTGAAGGCCTTCGGCGCACCGGTGATGTACAGCGCCGCGTCCTCCGGGAAGGTGCGCACGGACCAGACCTTCTCGCCGGTCTTCGCGTCGATGGCGATCAGCCGGCCGTCCCAGGTGGCGGTGTAGACCTTGTCGCCGTAGAAGGTGAGGCCCCGGTTGTGCACGAAGCCGGCCTGGCGCTTGCCGGCCAGGGCCTTGCCCACCTCCGGGTCGAACTGCCACAGGAGTTCGCCAGTGACCGCGTCGACAGCGCGCACGACGTTCATGGTACCGGTGAAGTACATGACATCGTCGACCACCAGCGGCGTGGAGACCAGGCCGACGTCGCGGGGCAGGTCGAGGTACCAGTCCACCTTCAGCTGGCCGACGTTTTCGGTGTCGATGTCCGTGAGCGGTGAGTAGCGGCGTTCGTAGTGTGTGCCGCCGTAGGCGAGCCACTCGGACGTGCGGGATTCGTCGGCGAGTTGGGTGTCGGTGACGGCGAGATTTGCCGCTGCCGTGGTCCGCGGTGCGGCCGCGGCCGGGGGGCTATCGGCCTCTGGCGTGCCGGCGGGCTCCGGCGGCGGCGCCTGCTTCGAGCACGCGGCTGCCAGGACGGCAATGGTGACGATAGCCGGCACGGTCGAAAGCGGGAACGGGGCTCTGGTTCTTGTTCTTGTCATCGCATGCTCCCCCGAGCATTGGCAATCGGCAGGGATTATGCGTCAGGGTCGGCGGAAATGCGATTCAAGGGACCGGTAACCCACCTGGCCGCTCAGTCGGCTGTCCCGGTCACCCCATAGCCGTCGGTGAACAGCGTGTCGTAGTCCTCGCACCCACGTTGGTGGGAACGCACTCACAGCGCCTGCAGATTGTCGTCGCTGTTGCGGTCGATCAGCTTGTTGTAGGGATCGATGCCGACGTGGCTCGGCAGCGCGTCCACCACCAGCTCGAAGGTGGTCTCGCCGCTGCGTACCCGGCGTTTCTCCAGCACGAGCACGTGGTCGGCCCCTTCGGTCACGTCGGCCGGGTTCTCCGTGAAGACGCCGATGTCGATGGGCAGGTCCAGCGGCACTTCGGTCTGGGCCCCGGCGCCGTCGGCTTCGAACTTGCGAGCCGAGACGGCGATGGTGACGTCGTAACGGCCGTCGCTGCGCTCACTCGCGCTCGCCTCCTCCACCTTCAGGTCCCACAGCGTGATGCGCTCGAAGAGATCCGTGATCAGCGACTGCTGCTCGTCGGTGGCGGCCTGGCTTCGCAGGTGCCGGATGAGATCGCGGCTGATCGGGTACGGGTCGGCCCGGTAGGCGGCTTCGGCCACGAAATTGCGGAGTGCCGTGTCCACCGCCTCCTGGCCGAGGTAGTCCTTCAGGGCGTACATCACGATCGAGCCCTTGCGGTAGTGGATGTAGCCCTGGTTCTCGACCCGGTAGAGCGGCAGCTCCTCCATCGCCTCGCCGCCGCGGCTCGACAGGTAGGAGTCCAGCTCGTACTTCAGGAAGCGGCGCATGACGTGGGGGCCGTATTCGCGCTCCATCAGCATCAGCGCGGAGTACTGGGCCAGCGTCTCGATGATCGCGGTCTGCCCCTGCACGCTGGCGGCCGAGACCTGATGCGCCCACCACTGGTGGGCCACCTCGTGGGCGCCCACGTAGTACACGTAGTCGATGTCCGCGGGGTCGGTGATGTCGGCGATGAAGCCGATGCTCTCCGACCAGGGGACCGTGTTCGGGAAGGACTGGGCGAAACGAGCGTAGGCCGGGAACTCCAGCACCCGCATCTGGCGGTACTGGTAGGGGCTGTAGGTGGCGCTGAAGTAGCTGATCGAGTCCCGCAGGCTCTCGATCATGCGCGCCACGTTCCACTCGTGCGCCGGGTGATAGTAGACCGCGAGCTGCACGCCCTCGTGCTCCTCGATGCGCGAGGCGTAGCGCGCCGAGAGGACGGCGTAGAAGTTCTGCATCGGCGCATCCATCTCGTAGACGAAGCGGCGGCGATCGCCGTCCGTGGATTCCTCGACGAGATAGCCCGGGGCGATCGCGATCTGGTCGGCCGAGGTGGTCACCGTCGCCCGGAAGCCGACCCAGTCGGAATCCGCCCGGAAGCCGATGCCCCAGTAGGATTCGTCGTCCAGATCCGGCGCCCGGCGCACCGGCTCCAGGCCCTCGCGCCAGCGATCGTTGCGGTCGGTGAGGATGGCGTTCTCGTTGAACCCGAGATACGGCGCGAGCGCGTCGCTGTTCACGAAGGTGCCGTTGCCGAACACGCCGCCGCCGGCCAGGAGGCTCGGGACCACATTGGCGTGTTTGAAGCCCTCGGGCGTCCTCGATACCTGGAAGGTCATGCGGCGGCGCTCGCCCGGCGCGAGCGGCGGGTCGAACGCGTAGCGGTGCACGTTGAACCGATCGTCGGACGACACGAGTTCGGCCCCTTCGATGGTCAGTGCATCGAGCTGCGAGCGGAAGCCGAAACCGACGGGCAGCTCTTCGATAGGCGCATCGGTCTGGTTCTCCAGGATCTGCGTGCCCCGCGCGACGAAGGCGTGCCGCTCGGGGTAGAGATCCACCTCCATCTCGACGTCGATGAAGCGCGGCAGTGGCCGGCCTTTCAGGTGGCCGTATTCCTTCTCGTAGTCCGCCGCGAAGGCGCGGAGATCGTCCCTGGTGCGGTACTCGTTCAGGACGTGGGTGTTGTAGTAGATCCAGGCGAGCAGCGCGAGGAAGCCGAGCGCCGCGACCGACAGGATGGCCACGGCCGGGCGCGTGAGATTGCCACCCATGCGCCGCGCGCGCACCCGCAGCCGCTCCAGCGGGCCGCGATTCCACAGCGCGTAGCCGAGCACGCCGAGCACGACGGCGAAACAGCCCCAGTAGAGCAGGTACCAGCTCGCGTGGCCGAGCAGGCCGTCCCAGCCGTTCATGTCCGAATAGGGCGTGCTGCTCGTCGTGCCGTACAGATACAGCGGATCCTCGAAACCCGCGTTGGACAGGGAGATGAGCCCGATCAGGTAGATGACCATGACGAGCATGCCGAGGTATTTGTTCGGCACCAGGATCTGCACCACGACGGACAGGACCATCGCCAGATAGAACAGCCCGCCGTAGCTGTACAGATAACCGCTGGCGTAGAGTCCCGGCTCGATGTGCGTGTAGCCGTTGAAGAGCTGGTAGAGGACGGCGACCAGCGCGGTCTCGACGAGGAACAGGAACACCACCAGCAGCCCCGCGATGATCTTGGCCAGCACGAAGGTCCAGTTCGGGGCGGGCGCCGCGCCGAGTATGTCCTGGTAGCGCGCCTCCCGGTCCCGCCACACGAGCTCCGCGCCGTAGAAGACGACGATGATCATCAGCGACAGCGTCACGCTGCCGCTCAACGCCTGGATCATGGAGCGGGTGACCGGATAGACGTCGGTGCCGTAGATCGCCGACAGCGAGAAGAAATTGCCGAGCGAGAGTGCCGCGGCGAGCGCCAGCAGCACCCAGAAGAACACGCTCTTGAGCACCGCCCGGACCTCGAAGCCGGTGCGCGCGAGGAACTGCCGCCAGGCCGTGCCCGCCTCGAAGTCGGCCTGCCGGGCGGGGAATCCCACGGGCTTCGGCACGGCGGCAGTGGCAACGGGCTCCTCGATCTGCTTCTTCTGCCGCCGGGACCGGCTCACGACGAACTCGAAGCGCCACACCGTGAAGGCGAGCATCAGCACGCCGATGGCGAGCCAGAGGACACGGTTCGCGAGCAGCGTACCCGTGACCGGCACCACCTGGGTATTGCGCTCGAACACCGTCCAGTACTGCACCGCCTCGTCGATAGCGGCGACGCCCGTCGGATCGATCAGCGCGGCGGCCGTACGGTGGTCCATCTGCCCCAGCATGCCGGCCGCCACCTGGTAGGCGACCAGCAGGCCGATGATGGCGGCCCAGGCGATGCGCTGGTCCCGGGTAAGGACCGCGACGGCATACACGATGGCCGAGTTCGCGAACAGCGCCGGCAGGCCGATGACGAACAGTGCGTACAGATAGTGCGAGAGGCGGAACGGGCCGATCAGCCCGGGATCCAGCCAGGGCATGAAGGTCGCCACGGCGAAGCCGACACTGGCGGCGGCATAGACCAGGAAGGCGGCGATGAACGCGCCGATGAACCGCCCCAGCACGTAATCGACCTTGCCGATACGGGTCGAGTAGATGATCTCGGCCATGCGCTCGTCGGTATCCCGCAGCGCCGCGTTGTTCAGGAACGCGGCACCGACGAGCACGGCGATCATCGCCATGAACACCTGGGTCTGCACGATGGCGTGGGGCGAGTTGTAATTCGCGCCGCCGAGCGAGCCGAACTGCACGTTGGGCGTCGCCACGCTCAGGAAGGCGAGCAGGAAGAAGATGCCGCAGGCGAACAGGAATACGCGGCTCTTCAGGTGATAGCGGAGCTCGAAGCGGAGGACGTCGAGGAACATCAGGCGTGTCCGGCGTCGCCCGTGTTCACCGACAGCAGGGTCGAGAAGTACACGTCCTCCAGGTCCGGATCCTGCGCCGCGAAACCGTCACCGGGGTCGCCGTCCGAGAGCACGTGCAGGATGCTGCGCCCCGCCAGGAGCTTGGAGGAGATGACCCGGTGGCGCCGCCCGTGCTCCTCCACCTCGGCGCGCTCCACGGTCTTGGACCAGACCGAACCGCGCAGGTCGCCGATCAGCTCCGACGGCCGGCCCTCGCGCACGATCCGGCCGCGGGCGATGATCGCCATGCGCGGACAGAGATTCGTGACGTCGTCCACGATGTGCGTCGAGAGGATCACCACCTTGTTCGCGCCGATGTCGGACAGGAGGTTCGCTTGTCCGTGAAGCCCTTCAGCACGGCCATGTGATCGAGCATGGCCAGCGCAGAGATGCGCGGGTAGACGCCGAAATCCTGGGGCAGGTAGCCGAGCTTGCGGCGGAGTTCCGCCGGCCGGCCGAGCACGTCCAGGCCATCCAGGTGGATCGTGCCGCTGTCCGGCTGCTGCAGCGTGGCGATGGTGCGCATCAGGCTCGACTTGCCGGCGCCGTTCGGGCCGAGGAGTCCGTACATGCCGGGCGGGATATCGAGGTTCACATCGGACAGCGCCCGAACGCCGTTCGGGTAGGTCTTGGAGAGATTCCGGATCTCGAGCATCGCATCCCCCGCCATGATCGTGCTCGGCTGCGCCGCGAAGAAAGAGTATCGCACAGGCCGGCTGGGATACCGGATGGCTGCCCGCGCCTCGACTCGGCGCAGGCGGCAATCTACAGCCTCACCACCTCCGCACTGCCGACGTGGGTGAACCGCCCCGGCGTACAGGTGAGGATGATGATCTGGCATTCCTTCCCCGCCGCCGCGATGGCCGCCCCCATGGTCTCCAGCCGGGAAGGATCCGAGAAGCCGAGCGCATCGTCGATGATCAGCGGCACGCCGCCCTGCTCCGCGACGATGCGGGCGGCGGCGAGGCGGGTGAGGATGCCGAGCTGTTCCCGGGTGCCGATGCTCAGGGACTCGAATGGCAGCTTCCGGCCGTCGCGGGTGACGGATTCGAGTGTCCAGTCGTCGGCGATGCCGACCTCGAAGTCCTGGCCGTAGACGATACGGCCGAGGCGTTCGATGGCGGCTTTCAGCGGCTGCACGTAGGCCTGGCGGGCAGCGTCCCGGTGCCGGTTCAGCGTGGTCCACAGGCGCTCGGCGGCGGCGGCACGGCGGCGGGTGGCCGCCAGGGCCTCACCGGCGCTCTCGACCCGTCCTGCCGCCGCTTCCAGCGCCTCGAAGCGGCCGTCGGCCCGGGCCCGGCCGAGCCGGTCTTCCAGCACGGCCAGCTGGCGCTCGGCCTCCGCCAGGTCGCGCTCGGCGCGATCGAGGGTGGCTTTCGCGTTCGTGTACAGCGCCTCGATGGTGTCCGGCGCGAGTTCCTCCAGGCGGCGGCGCACGACGGCGGTGTCGGTGTCCAGCTTGCCGAAGTCGGCGGCGGCAGCGCGGAGCTTCGCCTCGAGGGCGTCGTCCGGCGTGTCGGCACGGGCGGCCTCGAGGCGGGCCTGCCGGTCTTTCAGCGTCGCCTCCAGCCCGATGAGGGTCTCCCGGGCCTCGCGGAGCGCGGTGTCGGCCCCGGCGTGTTCGGTACGGAACTCGCTCTCCTGGTGTTGCGCCTTCTCCAGCGCCGCCTCCTCGTCCTGCAACGCCTGCTCGGCGGCGGCGAGGGCCTCGCGGGCGGCGGCGAGATCCCCGGGCAGTGCCGTGTCGCCCGCTCGCTGCTCCCGATAGGCGTCGTTGCGTTCGCGCAGGGCGCGCACGGCCTCGGCGATCTCCTCTATGCTCTCCGCGCCGCGCCCGGTCGTGAGGATCTCGGCGGCGCGGGCCTTCAGGCGGCGGCGTTCGACCTCGGCGGCCCGCCGCATCCTCCGCCTCGCGGAGATCCGCCTCCAGTTCGGCGGCGGTACGGGGCGGCGCCACGCGCACGGACGCGATACCGGGGAAGCGCACCTCCAGGCCGCTGGCGATGGTGCGTTTCTCCGCCTGGCCCTCGATCAGGGAGACCGTGTCGTCCTCGACGGTGAATTCGAGCGAGCGCTCGGCGGTGACGGTGACGCTGGTCGCGGCGAGATCGCGTTTCTGGCGGGCGAGTTCCAGGTCCCGGTCCGCCCGGCGGATCGCCTCGAGCCCGTCGTCGTCGACGGCGATGGCGTTCAGCGTCTCGGCCGTGGCCGTCAGCTGCTTCGAGACCTCGGCGTGATCGGCCAGACGCTTCTCGTAGCGGGCGAGCCGGTCCAGGTCTTCCCGATAGGCGGCGTCGTCCCGGGCCAGGGCCAGGCGGTCGCGGGCCGCGTTCCGGCGCCGGCGGCGGTCCTCGGCCACCAGGCGGGCGGATTCGGCTTTGTTCGCCAGCTCGGCAGCACGGTCGGCCAGCGGCTGCTGCGCCTTTTTCTTCTCGGCGAGCGTCTTTTCGTCCGTCGCTATCGCTGCCGCGAGCGCGCTACGCTCGTCCCGAGCCTTCTCCACGGTACGCTTCTGTTCGGCGGCGGTGGCGAGCCGGGTCTCGGCCAGTTCCAGTTCCTGGCGCAGTTTTTCGACCGCCTGCCAGGCGGCCCGGTGCTCGTCGACTTTCGCGCGCAGCCCGGGGATCGCCTCGCGGCGGCGACGGACGTCGGCGCGGGTACGCTCGCAGGCTTCGGTGTCCCGCTCCACCTCGGCCAGCGCCGCTTCGGCAGCGTCCCGGGCGGCGACGGCTTCCTCGTAGTCGGTCTCGAGGTCGGCGAACCTGGCCCGCCCGGCCTTCAGCGTGTAATAACGCTCGTACTCGGCGCGGGCGGCGTCCAGGAGGTCCGTGTCCTCCGTGCCCGAGGCACTGGAAGCGGTGCCGGCCGCCTCGTCCAGGGCGTCGGACAGCCCGCTGGAACTCTTCAGGTCCGCGGGCTCGAGACTCGCGCCCTGCTCCGCCAGCAGCGCCTCCCAGAGGGCGAGATCGACGGTCGTCCCGAGTATCTCGGCGGCCCGCTCGTGGGCTTCGCGGCCGCCCACCTGCTCGCGGTCCGGCGCCTGTATCTCGAGCGTCGTCTCGGGAGACTTGTTGTAGGTCTTGGAGTAGACGAGGCGATAGTCGCCCGTGTCGATCTCCGCCATCACCGTGCTGCCGACGTCCCGGCCGACGGGCATCACCGCCCTGATCGCCTGCTTCTTCGAGGAATCCAGTTCGCGGATCAGCGTCAGCAGCGCCTCCACGAGGGTCGACTTGCCGGCCTCGTTCGGCCCTTCGACGATCGTCACGCCATCGCCGAAGCGCACGTCGCACGCCTCGATGCCACGCCAGTTCTCGAGCACCAGGCGGCGCAGACGCATCAGGCAGTAGCGGGCCGGGAGGACATGGCCGTGAGTGTAGCAATGCGGGGGCCGACGGAGGCGACGTCACCGGTCCAGCGTATCGGCATCGGTACGGCTGGTCGCGACATGCCGATGAAATTTCAGGGAAATCTCAATTTCGGAGCGGGCAGTCGGAGCGTGCCTGTGGCTAGCTTGCGTGCGGGACAGCCGGAACGGATTTCGGGAGGGTTCACGATGAAGCAGAGGGGAAGAGGAAACGCGCTGGTGTTGATATTGCTGCTCGGCACCGCGGCGGTGCAGGCGGGAGAGCTCGGTTCGGAACGGGCGCTGCCGCGGCACCTGCACGACGGCGAAGAAACCACGCTGTCCGCGGCGGAACTGGTCGGGCACGGCCGGTTGCTGTTCGACGCGCGCTGGACCGGGCAGGACGGCGGCGGCCGGCCCTTCACCACCGGCACCGGCAGGGACCTGGCGGATCCGTCCGCGCCCCTCGTCTTCCCGCGCAATTTCAACCGTCTCTCCGGCCCCGACGCGAATTCCTGCGCCGGCTGCCACAACCAGCCCCGCAGCGGAGGCGCCGGCGACCAGGTGGCCAACGTCTTCGTACTCGGCCAGCGTTTCGATTTCGCCACCTTCGACGACTCGGACCCGATCCCGGTCCGGGGCGGCCGTGACGAGTCGGGCAGGGTCGTCACGCTGCAGGACATCGCCAACGAACGAAACACCGTGGGCATGTTCGGTTCCGGCTATATCGAGATGCTGGCGCGGCGGATCACGGCGGCCCTGCAGGACCAGCGGGATCGACTGGGCCCCGGCGAGAGCGTGATGCTGACGGCCAAGGGCATCGAATTCGGCAGGCTCGCCCGTGACGGCGACGGCAGCTGGGACGTCTCCGGCCTGAGTACGCTGCCGGCGCCCAGTCTGACCAGTACCGGGCCGGACGACCCGCCCTCTTTGCTGATCCGGCCATTCCACCAGGCGAGCGCAGTCGTCTCGCTGCGTGAGTTCGCGAACAACGCGTTCAATCATCACCACGGCATGCAGTCGGCGGAGCGATTCGGGACGGGCGATCCCGACGGCGACGGTCACCGCTCGGAACTCACCCGGGCCGACCTGACCGCGGTCTCGCTCTTCCAGGCGACGCTGGCCGTACCCGGCCGGGTGATACCGCGGGACCGGCAGATCGAGGCGGCCGTCCTCGAAGGCGAGGCCCGTTTCCTCGCCATCGGCTGCGCGGATTGTCATCGCCCGGCCCTGCGCCTCGAGCAGGGCGGGTGGATATTCACCGAGCCGAATCCGTACAACCCGGCAGGCAACCTCCGACCGGGCGAGGCCGCCGTGGTCGCGGTGAATCTGAACAGCGGCGAATTCGAGCGGCCGCGACTGCACGCGCGCCGCGATGTGGTCGCCGTGCCCGCCTACACGGACTTCCGGTTGCACGACATCACGTCGGGCTCGGGAGACGGCGATCCGGACCCGAACTGCGAGCCGCTGAACATGCACTTCGCCCCGGGTAGCGCGGAATTCTTCGCCGGCAACTGCCGCTTCCTAACGGCACGACTCTGGGGCGTGGCCAGCACGGCACCCTACTTCCATCACGGCAAGTTCACGACCCTGCGCGAGGCCATCGAGGCACATGCCGGGGAAGCGGATTACGCCCGCGAGAACTGGCGCCGGCTGGACGACCGGGGACGCGACACGATCATCGAATTCCTGAAGACGCTGCGGGTGTTACCGGCCGGCGTCCCGGCACGCATCGTCGACGAGCACTACCGACCCAGGCACTGGGAGGGAGAGCTGCGTTAGGCCCGCGTGCCCGACCTCCTCTGTGATAGGAGCGGCTTCCGCCGCGATCGGTATCGGGCCCGAAGGTCCTCCTACGGGATCATGTGGAACCGGACAGGCGGTACAGGAGCCGCAGCGCGTCCTGCGCCGTGTCGTCTCCCGTCTTCGACTGCGTCAACAGTTCGTCCCAGGTGGCCTTCGCGTAGCCCGCCAGCGAGACCGAGTCCTGGTCGAGTTCGTCGGGGAGGATGGCGAGATCCGTGGTGCGCTCACGCCGGCGCAGACTCGCGAAGAGATCGCGGCGGGTGTCCATGATCTCGTCCAGTGCGGCGGCGGTGGCGAGATTCACGCTGCCGGTGAAACCGACCTTCACCGCCGTCCGTTCCTTCGCCGGCAGGTGCTCGAGCCAGCCGCGGAAACGGGCCACGTCGTCGGCGTCGTTGACGGTGAATTGCTCGGCCACGAAGTGCCAGTCGCCGACGGGGAGGGGCGTGACTTCGCAATGGTCCGCGTCGGCCTCGACCAGCAGCGCCTGGTTCGGTGCGTCTTCGACGAAGTCGGTGGCGACCGGCGCGCCCGAATAACGGATGCGGCCGCTGTCCCCCACCGGCGTCACGGAATGGCGGTCGCCGAGGGCGAGGTAGTGGAAGCGGCCCTCGGAGATCGCCTGCTCCGC
>JARRPZ010000154.1:0-5537 GCA_037382365.1 Gammaproteobacteria bacterium | reverse complement strand
GACTCACCGTCGTCCACGACCTCGTAACGGAATGCTTTCTCCGGCCGCAGGAGATCTTCGGGCGATACGGCGCTCGCGCCCTGGGCGGCGGCGAGGCCGGCGACGAGCAGCAGCGTGCCGATCACGAATCTGTTCAGGTCCATTCCTCTTCCGGTCCTCGGGCTGTCCCCCGGCGTCTCGAAGTCTGACCGCACCGGCGGGCCGTTTATTCCGTCTCCGTCACAGATCCGCCCACCGAGCCTGCGACCCAGTCCAGGTAGGGGCGGGAGCCGGCGGCGACGGGCACGGCGATCACCTCGGGCACGTCGTAAGGGTGCAGTTCGTGCACGATTTCCTCCAGTGCCGGGTAACCCTCCTCGGTAGTCTTCGCGATCAGCAGCATCTCGGATTCGTCACAGACCTCGCCCTCCCAGACGAAGACGGAGCGTACCGGGCCGACCAGGTTGACGCAGGCCGCCCGCCGGCGAGCGACGAGGGCCCCGGCGATGCGCTTCGCGGTGGCTTCGTCAGGGCAGGTGCAGAGAACGACGACTACTGGTGTCATGAGAGCATCCGGCGCGACGGCAGCAGAGGATAGCGGGCGGCGTTCGCGCTGTCATGATCGCGGCGCCACCGGAGCCGCCGCGGGGGAGGCGCGCCGACATCGAACAGGCCTTGAAATTTGAACTTCCGCCACTATCATTAGCACTCACTGATGGCGAGTGCTAACAGCCTGGTCATCCGGAATTCGTAAATACATAGCTGAATCAAGAGCTTATCATAAGGAGTTGCTGCCATGCAGATTCGTCCTCTTCACGATCGCGTGATCATCAAGCGCATGGAGGAAGAGCGGACCACCGCGGGTGGGATCGTCATTCCCGATACAGCCGCCGAGAAGCCGATCCGGGGCGAAGTCATCGCCGTCGGCAAAGGCAAGATCCTGGAGAACGGCGAAGTCCGTGCCCTGGACCTCAAGGCCGGTGACAAGGTGCTGTTCGGCAAGTACAGCGGCACCGAGGTCAAGGTCGAAGGCGAGGACTACCTGGTGATGAAGGAAGACGACGTAATGGCCGTCATCGAAGGCTGATCGCGTCGATTCACGAATACTCAGTACCGAATTTCACATTAGAGAGGAATAGCGACAATGTCTGCAAAAGAAGTCCGTTTCAGCGATGACGCCCGCCACAAGATGATGGCCGGCGTGAACGTGCTGGCGAACGCCGTGAAGGTCACACTCGGTCCCAAGGGCCGCAACGTGGTTCTGGACAAGAGCTTCGGTGCGCCGACCGTGACCAAGGACGGTGTCTCGGTAGCGAAAGAGATAGAGCTCGAGAACAAGTTCGAGAACATGGGCGCCCAGATGGTGAAGGAGGTCGCCTCCCAGACGTCCGACGTGGCCGGTGACGGCACCACGACCGCGACCGTGCTGGCCCAGGCCATCCTGCGTGAAGGCCTCAAATCGGTGGCCGCCGGCATGAATCCGATGGACCTCAAGCGCGGCATCGACCAGGCGTCGGCCGCGGTCGTCGAGCAGCTGCACAAGCTGTCCAAGCCCTGCGAGGACGACAAGGCCATCGCCCAGGTCGGCACCATCTCGGCCAACGCGGATTCCGAGATCGGTCAGATCATTGCCGACGCGATGCAGAAGGTGGGCAAGGAAGGCGTCATCACGGTCGAGGAAGGCCAGGCGCTGGCAAACGAGCTGGAGGTCGTGGAAGGCATGCAGTTCGACCGCGGCTACCTGTCGCCTTACTTCATCAACAACCAGCAGAGCCAGTCCGCCGAACTCGACAGCCCCTACATCCTGCTGTTCGATAAGAAGATCTCCAACATCCGGGATCTGTTGCCGGTGCTGGAGGGAGTCGCGAAGTCCAGCCGTCCGCTGCTGATCGTGGCCGAGGACGTGGAAGGCGAGGCGCTCGCCACGCTGGTCGTGAACAACATTCGCGGCATCGTGAAGGTGGCAGCGGTGAAGGCACCCGGTTTCGGTGACCGCCGCAAGGCCATGCTGCAGGACATCGCGATTCTGACCGGTGGTCAGGTGATCTCCGAAGAGGTGGGCCTTTCTCTCGAGAAGGCGACGCTGGAAGATCTCGGCGAAGCCAAGAAGGTGCAGATCTCCAAGGAGAACACCACCATCATCGACGGTGCCGGCCGCAAGCAGGAGATCGAGGGCCGTGTGGAGCAGATCCGCAACGAGATCGAGGAGTCCTCGTCCGATTACGACCGGGAGAAGCTGCAGGAGCGCGTCGCCAAGCTCTCCGGCGGTGTCGCCGTGATCAAAGTCGGCGCTGCGACCGAAGTCGAGATGAAGGAGAAGAAGGCTCGCGTCGAGGACGCGCTGCACGCCACCCGTGCCGCCGTCGAGGAAGGTGTCGTGCCCGGCGGTGGTGTGGCATTCATCCGGGCTCGGAGCGGCATAGACAAGCTCAAGGGCAAGAATCAGGATCAGACGACCGGCATCAACATCCTGCGTCGTGCCCTGGAGGAGCCGCTGCGCCAGATCGTCACGAACGCCGGCGGCGATGCCTCGGTCGTGCTCAACGCCGTCGCCGAAGGCAAAGGTAACTACGGTTACGATGCTGCGACCGGCGAGTTCGGCGATATGGTCGAGCTAGGTATCCTGGACCCGACGAAAGTGAGCCGTTCCGCTCTGCAGAACGCTGCTTCCGTCGCCGGTCTGCTCCTGACGACCGAGGCGATGGTCGCCGAGGCGCCCAAGGAGGAGGATCACCCGCCGATGCCCGACATGGGCGGAATGGGCGGAATGGGCGGCATGATGTAAGCCATTTCGGCCAATCAGGGCTGTAAGCCGAAGCCCGGTGAGTTCACGCTCACCGGGCTTTTCTTTTGTCGGTACCGGTCGAATCCGGCCACAGTCTTTCGTCTCGCCGAAGAAATCACTTCCTCAGTCATCGAGCCGCGATCTCGCGACTTCGAGGGAAAATGGAACGGCCTCGATCTGTTCCGGAGCGCGTTCGACGCGTCGCAACAACTCCAGCCAGCGGGGGTCGTCCCTCAGTGGACCGTACAGCGGCGACAGGTATTCCATTTGCAGAGACACGGTGCCTTCCGGCAGCGACCGCTGCAGCAGTTCGAAGGCTCGATCGGCTTTGCCGCAGTAAGCGTACGCTTTCGCCACCTGCTGCGGATACTCCTGTGCCCAGGTCCGCTCGAGCCTGGCGAAGATGGCGTCAGCGGCAGCGCTGTCGCCGAGATCGCAGTATGCCGCAGCCTGACCCTGGAGTTTCAGGTATTCGAGGTCATGGCGGTCAAAGGATTCGAGTGCGTCCCGCGGGCGCCCCAGCATGAGAAGAACGACGCCGTAATTCCAGTTGAATTCGCCTTCGTGCAAGGAACGTAACGTCTCGTATTCTCTCTTTGCTTCTTCGGGTTTACCGGCGAAGAGGTATGACTTTGCCAGTCGTGACCGGCACCAGTCACATAGCGGGTCGCGCGCCAGAATCCGTTGTTCGAGTTCGAGCGCCTCGTCGAGGCGACCGTTGAACTTCGCGAATTCCGCAGCGAAGCTGATGATGTCGAGATCGTTCGGGTCCAGAGCCAGCGCGCGCTCGATCAGCGGAGCGGCTTTTGCGGAGTCGCCCTCGAATACCCACGCAGCGCCGCCGAGGTTGGCGTAGGCCTCTGCGCTGTCGGGATCTATCGCCACGGCTTTGGCGACTGCCGAGAGCATGACTGGCAACGCTTCATCGAGCGTCATTTCGTAACCCGGATCCCGTCCCAATACCCGGCGACCGTGAATGGCTGCAAGGCGGTTCCAGCCCGGCGCGAAGCCCGGGGCGCGCTCGGTAACATCCTCGATGAGCCGCTGTGCTTCGCCGAGACCGTGGGCGGAGCCGTAGGGTGACAGACTGACGGCCCGAAGATACATCGCGTATGTCTCCGGGTCGATGACGGACTCATCGATCGATCTGCTCGTGCGTCGGCTGTCGAACGAGGAACTGAATTGCCGTGCGACGCTGTCGGCGATGTCTTTCTGAATAGCAAATACATCGTCCATGGACCCGTCGTAAGATGCCGACCAGCGGTTGAACCCGTCCTTCGTCGAGATCAGCCTGGCCGTGACGCGGAGCCCTTCGCCGGACCGACGCACCGACCCCTCTAGCACGTGGGCGACACCCAGGTGTTCGCCGATCCTGCGCACATCCTCGTCG
Organism: Gammaproteobacteria bacterium; assembly: GCA_037382365.1. Lineage (GTDB taxonomy): Bacteria > Pseudomonadota > Gammaproteobacteria > Steroidobacterales > Woeseiaceae > Lentisalinibacter. The sequence continues at coordinate 1,383 of JARRPZ010000154.1, read as the reverse complement.
CTATCGCGGTAACGATTTGCCGAGATGCGCCCGGTGACGCTGAGGCGGGCGTCGCTTGCGAGCGTGTGACCGAGTTCTTCGGTGAGCCCGTCGGCAAAGCGCTGATCCTCTTCATCACCGGACAGGGAGACGAACGGCAACACCGCAATGGATTTTTCCGGTGGTCCTGCCGCCGGGTCGAACATCGACCAGGCGACAAAGGCGAGTGCGACAAGGACACCGGCCACGATGGCCCACCGCGCGGAAAGGGAATGCGCCCGTTCTCGTCCCGTCTCGGCACTTTCCTCGACGACCCGTACGTCGGGCAGCAGCCGGTAGCCGTAACCGCGAACCAGCCCCACGTACTTCGGATCGGTGCTGTCGTCACCGAGCGCCTGCCTAAGGAGCTCGATGCGTTTTGCGACGGTACCCTGCGAGACCACGCTGCCGGGCCAGGCTTCACTCATCAGCGCATCGTGCGACAGGCTGTTCGGAGCTGCGCGGACGAGCGCTGCGAGCACGTCGAATGTCTTGCCCGTCAGTTCGACGCCGTCGTCACCCCTGAACACCTGACGCCGCCCGGGATCGAGCAGGAGATCCGCAAATCGATACGACCGGACGTTGTCGTCGCCTCCATTCACGAATGCGCAACCCCTTGATTTCCCAATGCCTTCGACATTCTTCGGATTATCTTCGCACAAGCTTCGAGCTTCGGCACACGGAGCGGGTCCAGTCTGATTTCCGGTTGCCGGCCGACTAAGTCATGAATGGAGGGGTGGAAATGAACATCTTGAAAATCCGCGGATCGTGCGTCGCCAAAATTGCGGCAGTCATTCTGTTGCTGGCCCACATCCAGCCTGCAGGCGCCCAGCAGGCCGAACGCATCGATGGCGAACTCCAGGGGACGCCGTACACGCTCTTCAAGCCCGAAGCGTGGAACGGTGACCTCGTAGTGCTCGTGCACGGGTCACTGACCGACCTGTTCGAGGCGCTTGCGCCCGGTTTCTACGGGCAGGGCTATGGCGTTGCTTTCGCGACGTTGCCAGACGAACTCGGTGAAGGCTCCGCGCTCAAGCGGATTACACGTGACACCCGCTTCGTGGAGGCGGCGTTCCGCCGGCACGCTGGCAAGCCTGCCCGGACTTATCTTGTCGGTTTCTCCCGCGGTGCCCACAACATGCAACGCTTGCTCGAGACTGCAACGTCCCGCTACGACGGGATGCTGTCGATGTGTGGTGGCAACGGCGGATCACAGCTTGCGTGGGACCATTTCTTCACCGCCCGCGTGCTGTTCGACTACTACTTCCCCGGTGTCTTGCCCGGAACGCCCGAGAGCGTGCCAACGATGACTGTCGATGAATACATTGCCGAGATTGCACCGCTGGTCGCGATTGCGGTCATCAG
>JARRPZ010000153.1:0-8746 GCA_037382365.1 Gammaproteobacteria bacterium | reverse complement strand
CTCTACGACCTGAACCGGGTCGAGACGCTGCGCGGTCCCCAGGGCACGCTGTTCGGTTCGGGCTCCATCGGCGGCACGATCCGCTACATCACGAATCAGCCGCAGATGGACGATTTCGAAGGCTCCGTGGAGGCGGAGCTGAACACCATCACCGACGGCGAGGTGGGCGGCCACCTGAAAGGCATGATCAACGTGCCGTTCGCCGACGGCCGGGCGGCGGTCCGTGCGGTGGGTTACACGACCCAGTACGGCGGCTTCATCGATGCGCTGCGGGAAGGCGGTGGCGTCGACGAAGACGTGAACGGCGGCTCCCGCAACGGCGCCCGAATCGCCCTCGCTTTCACGCCGAGCGACGCGCTGACCATCACGCCCCGCGTCGTCTATCAGGAGATCGAGACCGACGGCTTCAATCGTCAGGAGGTCTACAATCTGTTCGCGAACCCCTACACGACGACCCGGCCGGCGATCCAGCTGGGCGAGCGCGAGCAGTATCTTCTGTTGCGGGAGGAGTTCTCGGACGAGACCCTGCTCGCGGATCTCGTGGTGGAAGCGAACGTGGGTAATTTCGCCATCACCTACGTGGGCAGTTACCTGGAGCGGGACATCCTCGTCAGCCGGGACGCCAGCGCGCTGTCCGGCAGCGTCTCGGTAGATCTCGGCTATCCGGACGAAGCGGTCACGCTGCCTTCGAATCTGCGCGACACGACGGATCTGGAGCAGACCACCCATGAACTGCGGATCGCCTCGCTCGCCCCGGGGCGGCTGCAGTGGGTGCTCGGTGCCTTCTTCGCGGATACCGATCGCCAGTACGCCCAGCGGCTGCCGACGCCCGGCTACGCGGATTTCACCGATGCCACGCTCGGTGAGGGCACCTCGGCGGCCGTCGCCAACGGGTTCCCGAACCTCGACTCGCCGTTCAATTCCGACCTGCCCTACGACATCCAGCAGACCGCCGTGTTCGGCGAGGCGTCCTTCGACGTCACCGACCGGTTCAATCTCACCGTCGGCGGCCGCTGGTACGACTTCGACGAGGAGCGCACCATCACCACCGGCGGGCTGTTCGCCGCGGGTGATTCGAACGTCGTGGACAAGACCTCCTCCGACGGCTTCACCCCTCGCGTCCTGGCGAGCTACGACCTCAGTGACACGGTAACGCTGAACGCACAGGCGTCCCAGGGATTCCGGCTCGGCGGCGTCAACGACCCGCTCAACACGGCACTCTGTACACCGGAGGACCTGCTGATCTTCGGTGAATTCCAGGACTACGAGGACGAGACCCTCTGGAACTACGAGGTCGGCGTCAAGTCGAGCTTCGCCAACGGGATCAGCCTCAATGCCAGCGCCTTCTACGCCGATATCGAGGACCTGCAGGTCACGCTCGACGCCGGCTCCTGCTCGTCGCGGATCTCTTTCAACGTTCCGGAAGCGGAAAGCACCGGTATCGAGGTGGAACTCGGCGGCATGCTCACCGATGCCTTCGAGTTCTCGTTCATCGGCAGTTTCGTCAGTTCCGAATTCAAATCGACGGTGACGGACGCGACCGGCTCGGTCCTGGGCGGCGTCCAGGACGGCAATCGGCTGGCGTCGGTGCCGGAACTCCAGCTGGCCGCGACGGGCACCTACTACTTCCCGGTGAATTTCGGCGGCCGATCGGATGCCTACGTCTCCGCGACCGTGCAGCACGTCGGCGACCGCATCACCCAGCCGAGCGACCAGGTCGCCGGCGCCGGCGACTTCGTCTCCGGCCTGCCGTTCGGCGGCGCCACCGGCAACGAGGTGACCAGCGTCGACCTGGAACTGGACGCATTCACGATCGTGAACCTGCGGGCGGGCCTCTTGAGAGACACCTGGGACGCCGTCGTCTACGTGGACAACGTCACCGACGAGAATGCCAACCTGTCCTTCGACCGGGAGCGCGGCGGCCGTGCCCGCCTCGGGTTCCGCACCAACCAGCCGCGCACGTTCGGCGTGACATTCCGTAAGCGCTTCTGATCCGGTCGGGACGGGAAACGGCCGGCTGTGCTGCAGGCCGCCGGGGGCCCCTTATCGGGCCCGAGGGCCCCTCCTGCGCCGGTATCAGCGGGGAACCGAGACGAACCGCTCTCGGCTGAGTTCGACGTCGCCATCGTTCCAGCGATAGGCCACGAGTTTCCCGCCGGGCTTGGCCACGCTGTAGTCGAGACAGGCGATGTTCCGCGCCAGCGGTGCCGGATCGCCGTCGAGCCAATAATGGCCCACGAAACAGGGCGGGTCGTCGTGTGAATACTCCACCAGATGGTCTCCCTCCAGCGGATCGTCGGGGATGTGAGTCTGCACGGATTCCGGGCCGAAGTGCGCCTCGCGGTAGGTCGTGGCATGGCTATCCCACCAGCGCACGCGCATCTCGTGACGGTGGTGACCGGCCTTGTCGCGCATCGCCTTCCCGTCCGGCAGCCGGATCTCCTTGCCTTTCAACAACGAATCGACGGCCTCGAACTGCCAGCTGCCCTCGTCGCTCGCCGCCACCAGGAATTCCCCGGTGAGGCAGGCGCCGTCGAGTTCGTCACGCACTTCGGCGATGAGATGGGGATCCCAGCAGGCGTGGATCACCCGGAGCGCACCGAGATCGAGCCACATCGGCAGCGTGCGGAACCAGGCCAGTACGTCGCGCATCTCCGCCTCACGGCCCCGGTAGGCCGCGACGAAGGCGTCGTGCTGGTCCCGGTTCTTCTTCGACCAGGGCCGCAGCGGCTCGCCCGTCTCCGGGTGCGGCGTGTGGAAACCCAGTGCGTTGAACTCGTGGTTACCCATGACCGACAGGGCAGCGCCGGACTCGATCATCGGCCTGACGATATCGATGACCTCGCGCTGATGCGGCCCCCGGTCGATGAAATCGCCGAGGAAGATCACCTGGCGAGTCGCGTGGCGCCAGACGCCGTCCCGCTCCCCGTAGCCCAGCTTTTCGAGGAGCCGGACCAGCGGGTCCGCGTAACCGTGGATGTCGCCGATGAGGTCGTAGCCTTCCGGCGGATGGTGATCGCACATACCCCCATTCTAATGTAGGAGGGTCTTCAGCCGTGGGAGGGGCTTCAGGCCCTCCCACACCCCTTGAAACCGGAAAATCTCTTTCCGGAAAATCTCTTTGGTAAATAAATGCCGCCCGCGATCATTCGTAGCGCGGAAGAAGTCTGATCCGATGCTGAAAACCGAAGGCCTGACCAAGCGTTACGGCCGGCACACGGTCGTCGACGATCTGAGTTTCGAGTGCGCCGCCGGCGAGGTGCTGGGTTTCCTCGGCCCGAACGGCGCCGGCAAGTCCACGACCATGAAGATGGTCACCGGCTTCGTCGAACCGAGCGCCGGCACGGCCTCCGTGTGCGGTCACGACATCCGCAGCGACACCCTCGCCGCCCAGCGCCGTCTGGGCTACCTGCCCGAGGGAGCGCCCCTCTACGCCGAGATGACGCCGGCGTCGTTCCTCGAGTTCATCGCCGACGTGCGCGGCCTCGGCGGCGACCACCGCCGGCGGCGTCTCGACGAAGTCATCGAACGCCTCCAGCTCGGCCCTGTGCTCGGCCAGTCCATCGACACCCTGTCCAAGGGCTTCAAGCGCCGCGTCGGACTGGCGCAGGCGATCCTGCACGACCCGGACGTGCTGATCCTGGACGAGCCCACCGACGGACTCGATCCGAACCAGAAGCACGAGGTGCGGGAACTGATCCGCTCGATGGCCGCCGATAAACTTATCGTCATCTCCACCCACATCCTGGAAGAGGTGGACGCGGTCTGCACCCGGGCGATGATCATCGCCGACGGCCGGCTGCTCGTGGACGACACGCCGGCCGCACTCGCGGAGCGCGGCGGCGGCAGCCTCGAGCGGCTGTTCCGGGAGGTGACCACCGCTGCCGCGGACCCGGCGGAGGATGCCGCATGAAGAACGCCATCCGGATGATCGGGGCCGTCTTCCGCCGCGAGCTCGCGAGCTATTTCGCGACGCCGGTGGCCTACGTGTTCATCGTCATCTTCCTGATGCTGATGGGTGCGTTCACCTTCTATCTCGGCAACTTCTACGAGCGCGGCCAGGCCGACCTGCGCCCCTTCTTCGACTTTCATCCCTGGCTGTATCTGTTCCTGGTCCCGGCCATCGCCATGCGGCTGTGGGCGGAGGAGCGCAAGTCCGGCACCGTGGAGCTGCTGATGACCCTGCCGGTGACGCCCTGGCAGGCGGTACTCGGCAAATTCCTCGCCGCCTGGGCCTTCACAGGCATCGCGCTCGCACTCACCTTCCCGATCTGGATCACGGTGAACTACCTCGGCGATCCGGACAACGGCGTCATCCTCGCAGCCTATATCGGCAGCCTGCTGATGGCCGGCGGCTTCCTCGCCATCGGCTCCTGCGTCTCGGCCTTCACCCGCAACCAGGTCATCGCCTTCATCATCGGCGTGGTGATCTGTTTCGTGTTCCTGCTGGCCGGCTTCCCGCTGGTACTGGATCTCTTCGCCGGCTGGGCCCCGCAGGTCGTCGTCGACGGCATCGCGAGCCTCAGTTTCCTGACCCACTTCGCGGATATCTCCCGCGGCGTCATCGACCTGCGCGATCTGGTCTATTTCGCGCTGGTCATCGGCACTTTCCTGTACGCCAACACCATTGTCCTCGGCTGGAAGCAGGCGGACTGATCGGGGAGAACCGGCATGAGCACACGCACGCAACAACGCCTGGGTGTCACGAGTCTGGTGTTGCTCGCAATCGCCTTCGTCGCGGCGGTCATCGTCTCCAATCAGCTGTTGAAGGGCGCCCGGATCGACCTCACGGAGAACGATCTGTACACGCTCTCGGACGGCACCGAGCGCATCCTCGCGGACATCGGCGAGCCCATCAATCTCTATCTCTATTTCTCCGACGAGGCGAGCGAGGGCCTGCCCCGGATCCGCGATTACGCCCTGCGGGTGCGCGAGCTGCTGGAGGAATTCGTGGCCGAGAGCGGCGGCCGGCTGCAGCTCGAGGTGATCGATCCCGTGCCCTTCTCCGAGGCGGAGGACCGTGCCGCCGGTTTCGGCCTGCAGGGCCTGCCGATCGGTCCCACCGGCGACCCGGTGTACCTGGGACTCGCGGGCACGAACGCCGTCGGCGACGAGGAAGTGATCCCCTTCTTCGATCCCCAGAAGGAGAACTTCCTCGAGTACGACGTCGCGCGCCTGGTCGCGACCCTCGCGGACCCGCAACGCCCTGTGATCGGTCTCGTGTCCGGCCTGTCGATGAGCGGCGGCTTCGATCCCCGGTCCCAGCGCATGGAGCGGCCATGGGTCGTCTGGGATCAGGCCAGGCAGCTCTTCGATATCCGCGACCTCGGCACCGACTTCGAGGCGGTGCCTGCCGAGGTGGATCTGCTCTGGATCGTGCACCCGAAGGGTCTCGCGGCGCCCGCCCGTTACGCCATCGACCAGTTCGTCCTGCGCGGTGGCAGGGCGTTGATATTCGTGGATCCCGTGGCGATGGCGGATCCGGCGGCGGCACCGGGCATGCCGCCCGGCATGGCAGGCGGCGGCCAGTCCTCCGACCTGCCCGAGCTGTTCGCGGCCTGGGGCATCGACTTCAGCGCCGACCGGGTGGTCGCCGACGCCCGCCTGGCGCTGCAGGTCGGCTCACCGAGCGGCCGGCCGGTACGCCACTACGGCTACCTCGGCATCCCGGCCGGGCAGATGAATGCGGAGGACGTCGTCACGGCCGAGCTGGGGGTCATCAACGCGGCGACGCCCGGGCGGATCGCACTTTCGGCGACCGGCAGCGAAGACGGCGAGGACGAGCGGCCCGCTCTCTCCTTCGAGCCGCTGCTGCGCTCGAGCCCGGACTCGGCCCTGATCCCGGCCTCCCGCTTCGCCTTTCTCGCCGATCCGGCCGATCTCCAGCAGGACTTCAGCCCCGGCGGCGAACCGATGGTCATCGCCGCCCGGGTGAGCGGCACGCTGCCGAGCGCCTTCCCCGACGGTCCGCCGGCCGGGGAGGCAGACGAGGCGAAGGACAATGCCGATGCCGATATCGATGCCGGGCAGGACATCGACACGGGCCACCTGTCCGCCTCCGCCGAGCCGGCCAACCTCATCGTCGTGGCCGACGTGGACCTGCTGAGCGATCCGCTCTGGGTACAGGTGCAGAACTTCTTCGGCCAGCAGATCGCGAGCGCCTTCGCGAGCAATGGCGCTTTCGTCGTGAATGCGCTGGAGAGTCTCACCGGCAGCGCGGATCTCATCAGCGTGCGCAGCCGCGGCAGCTTCTCCCGTCCGTTCACGAAGGTGGAGGAACTCCGCGCCGAGGCGGAGGCCCGGTATCTGGCGACGGAACAGCGACTCGAGCAGGAACTGGCCGAGACAGAGCGGCGTCTGGCCGAGCTGCAGTCGTCGCGGGAGGACGGCGCGAGCCTGCTCTTGACCGACGACCAGCAGGCGGAGATCGAGCGCTTCGTCGACCAGCGCGCCGAGATCCGCCGTGAACTGCGCGCCGTGCAGCGCGGGCTGGACGAGGATATCGACCGGCTCGGTACCTGGCTGAAGGTCATCAACATCGGGCTGGTGCCGGCACTGCTGACGCTGATCGCGCTCCTCGCCGTGTGGCGCCGGCGGGACAGGGAGGCGGCATGAACACGAGACACGTCGGCGTCCTGGCCGCCATCGTGGTCGGGCTGGTGATCCTCCTGTTCGCCCTGCAGACGGACGACACCGGCACCGCCGGCAGCGGCGAGCGGCTCCTGCCGGGACTGGAGACCGCCGCCAACGGCCTCACCCGAATACGCATCGACGGGCCCGGCGGCGACGACGTGACGCTCCGGCGCGGCGACGGTGGCTGGGTCATCGAGGAACGTGGCGGCTACCCGGCCGACATCGACACGTTGCGCTCGATCGTGCTCGCCCTCGCCGAGGCGCGGATCGTCGAGCAGAAGACGGCCGACCCCGCCAATTACGGCCGCCTCGGCGTCGGCGACCCGGCCGAGGGCGGCGACGGCGACAAGGTCATGCTGGAGAGCGAGGGCGCGAGCTTCGCCGTCATCCTGGGCGACCCGGCGCGGGACGATTTCCGTTACGCCCGCGTCGCCGGTGACGCCCGCAGCGTGCTGATCGATCGCAATCCGGTTCTCCCGGACGACGTCGCGGGCTGGCTGGACGACGACCTGCTGGACATCGATGCCGGCCGGGTGCGCCGGGTCACGATCCGGCACGATGACGGGGAGACGATCGTCATCGAGAAGGAAGACGAGACACAGGACGCTTTCACCGTACTCGACGTCCCCGAAGGTCGCGAGTTGCAGTACGCATCCGTCGCGGATCCCGTGGCCGGTGTGCTCACCGACCTGAAACTCGAGGACGTCCGCCGCGCGCCGGTCGAGCCCGGGGAAGCGGACACCACCGCCGTCTTCGAGACCTTCGACGGCACCACCGTGACCGTCACCGTGGACGACTGGGTGGGCAGCGGTGACGACGCCGGCGAACTGTCGTGGGTGCGTTTCTCTGCCGCGCCCGACATCGACGGGCTGAACGAGCGCACTGCCGGCTGGGAGTACCGCCTGCCGGCCTACAAGAGGACACAGCTCGTACGACGCTGGGAAGATCTGCTGAAAGCCGGGACGGCCGACGAACCGCTCTCGACACCGTAGGCGGGCCTTCAGGGCCGACTCGGAATCGGGCGCCGGAGGGGCCTTCGCGGGATGGTAGGCTGCGCCATCGCGTTCCGGGACGATTCCATGCTCGCTTTCCTCAAGAAGAACTTCCGCTGGATCGCGGGCGGCTTCCTGCTGACCTATTTCTCGAGCTTCGGCCAGACCTTCTTCATCTCGGCCTCCATCGCCGAGTGGCAGGCGGCCTTCGATCTCAGCCACGGCGAGATCGGACGGCTCTACATGCTGGCGACACTGGGGAGCGCGCTGTGCCTGCCCTGGGTGGGCCGCCTGGTCGACGTCATGCCGGAGCGCCGCGTCATCCTCATCGTGATGCCGATACTCGCCGCGGCCACCCTCGTCGCGGCTTACGCACCCACCGTGGTGGTGCTGGTGCTGGCCATCTTCCTGCTGCGCCTGTTCGGCCAGGGCATGATGACCCACATCGCACTCACCGCCACCGGACGCTGGTTCGCCGCCCAGCGCGGCCGGGCCGTATCGCTGGTCGTCCTCGGCCACCAGGGCGGCGAGGCGACCCTGCCGCTCGCCTTCGCCGCCATCGCCGTCGCCTTCGGCTATCAGGCCGGCTGGGTCGGCGGCGCCGTGGCATTGCTGGCCATCGGACTGCCCTGCGCCTGGTGGGCGTACCGGGTACCGCGCACGCCGCAGCACGAGAACGCGGAGACGGCGAGCGGACCCTTCCCGACCCGCCACTGGACCCGCCGCGAGGTGCTGGCGGACCCGATCTTCTGGGTGCTGCTCACCGGCGTGCTCGGACCACCGTTCATCGGCACCACCATCTTTTATCACCAGGACTACCTCACCGAACTCCGCGACTGGCCGCCCCGCTTCTACGCGATGTCGCTCTCGGTGGCGGCCGTGACGACCGTGGTCTTCGCCCTCATCTGCGGCGCCCTCATCGACCGCTTCCGCGCCACGGGCATCCTGCCGTTCTTCCTGCTGCCGCTGGCCGGCTCCTGCTTCGTACTCGGCATCGACGGCCCGCCCTGGCTGCTGCTCGTCGTGATGATGCTGCTCGGCGTGGCTTACGGACTGTCCTCCACCCTGTTCGGATCCCTGTGGCCGGAGATCTACGGCACGCTGCATCTCGGGGCCATCCG
>JARRPZ010000152.1:0-5638 GCA_037382365.1 Gammaproteobacteria bacterium | reverse complement strand
GTATTCGGCGGTATCTCGGGCTGATACAGGATCAGGCTGAACATCCGGCCGCCATTGTCCCACGCAAACTCCCACGGACTGAACCCGGTCGACATGGTTGCAGCAACTGACGCGAAGGCGATAGGGGGCGGGAGCCCGGTGGGGGTGCGTTTCTGCGGACTCGATCTCGACTCACCCATCGTGCTGCTGTCGGGCTGCGTCGGTTTCGGCGAGGAGTACACGCGCGTGGCGGGATTCTCCAACCGGGACGTCGGGGCCGTCGTGTTGAAGGGCACGACACCGGAACCGCGCCTCGGCAATCCGCCGCATCGCATCTGGGAGACGCCGATGGGCATGCTGAACGCCATCGGCCTGCAGAACCCGGGCGTCGATAAGGTGGTGGACGAGATACTGCCGACCCTGGATTTCAGCGAGACACGTTTCTTCGCCAATGTCTGCGGTTCCACCATCGAGGACTACGCCGAGGTGACGCGGCGCTTCGACGACTCACCCATCGACGCGATAGAGATCAACATCTCCTGTCCGAACATCAAGGAGGGCGGCGTCGCTTTCGGGAATTACCCGGAGATGTCCGCCCGGGTCGTGGAGGCCTGCCGCCGGGTGACGGGCAAGCCGATCATCACCAAGCTGTCGCCCAACCAGACCGATATCGCCGAGAACGCCCGCGCCTGCATCGAGGCGGGGAGCGATGCACTCGCCGTCATCAACACGATCATGGGCATGGCGATCGACGTCGAGTCGCGCACACCGGTCATCGGCAACGTCCAGGGCGGCCTGTCGGGCCCGGCGATCCGACCTATCGCGCTGTTGAAGGTGCATCAGGTCTACCGGGTCGCAAAACCCCACGGCGTGCCCATCATCGGTCAGGGCGGAATCCACACGGCGGAGGATGCCCTCGAGTTCCTGATCGCCGGGGCGACGACAGTTGGCATCGGAACGGCGCTTTTCTACGATCCGCTGCTGTGCCGGAAGATCAACGACGGTATCGCCGACTACCTGGTCCGGCAGGGCATCGGTTCCGTTGCGGAACTGGTCGGCTCGCTGCACATACCGGGGGACGGCACACCGTCCTGCTGATCGCGGCCGCGCAATCGGCCCGCCGGCGCGGCGTCATTCGTCGATTTCGAGTGCGCGTATCTTGCGGGTGAGGGTATTCCGGCCCCAGCCGAGCAGGCGTGCAGCCTCCTGACGATGACCCTTCGACTCCGCCAGCGCCACGCGGATCAGCGTGCGCTCGAACTCGGGTAATGCATCGTCGAGCAAAGGTCCCGCGCCCGGTGTTCGCAACCGCTGCTCCGCCCAGCGGCCGAGGCTGACCGCCCAGTTCTGTCGTCCGGCGGGCACCTCGCCGCGTCGTCCGCCGAGTTCGGGCGGGATGTCGGCCGGTCCGATCACGTTGCCCGGCGCCGTCACCGTCAGCCGGCGGCACGCGTTCACGAGCTGGCGCACGTTGCCGGGCCAGTCGAACGCCGTCAGGACCGCCAGCGCCTCGTCGTTGATGGTCTTCGCCTCGATACCCAGCTCCCGTGCCGCAGCCGCGAGGTAATGCTCGACGAGCAGCGGTATGTCCTCGCGACGCTCGCGGAGCGGCGGCGTCTCGATGCGTATGACGTTCAGCCGGTGGAACAGATCCTCACGGAAAGTCCCTTCCTTCACGGCGCGACCCAGATCGTGATTCGTCGCGGCGATCACCCGCACGTCGACCTGTATCGGCACCTGACCGCCGACCCGGTAGAACTCGCTCTCCGCCAGTACTCTCAGCAGGCGGGTCTGCAGGGCCGTCGACATGTCGCCGATCTCGTCCAGGAACAGCGTGCCGCCGTTCGCCTGCTCGAAGCGGCCGGTACGACGCGCGTCGGCGCCGGTGAACGCACCGCGTTCGTGGCCGAACAACTCCGACTCGAGGAGTTCCGATGCGATGGCGGAGGTATTCAGGGCGACGAACGGTTTGCGGGAACGCGGACTGTGCTGATGGAGTGCGCGGGCGACCAGTTCCTTGCCGGTGCCGGATTCGCCGGTGATCAGCACCGTCATGCTCGATCGGGCGAGTCTGCCGATGGACCGGAAGACCTCCTGCATGGCCGGCGCCTGGCCGATCAGCGTCGGGATGACGGGCTGGCTCTCACCTTCCTGCACTTCACGACTGGCCCGTTCGCGGCGCGCACGGTGGACGAGCTCTACCGCCTCGTCCACATCGAAAGGCTTCGGCAGGTATTCGAACGCGCCCCCCTGATAGGCGGCGACGGCGCTGTCCAGGTCGGAATGCGCGGTGATCACGATGACCGGCAGGTCCGGGTGCTCCTGATTCAGGCGATGCAGCAGCTGCAGGCCGTCGACACCGGGCATGCGCACGTCGGTCACCACCACGTCTGGCACAGACTCGGCGAGGGCATCCAGGAAGTCCTCGCCCCGATCGAAGCAACGCGGCTGCATGCCGGCCTGGCCCAGGGCCTGGTCGAGCACCCAGCGCACCGAGTGATCGTCGTCGACGACCCAGACTTTAACCGGCGTCTCGTTCATCGGCCTCGGCCAGCGGCAAACGGATGTGGAACACGGTGAAACCCGGTCGGCTCGTGAATTCGATCAGGCCACCGTGGCGGTTGACGAGTTCCTGCGCCAGGGGAAGACCCAGTCCCGTCCCTTCCGGCCGGCTGGTGACCAGCGGGTAGAACACCGAGTCCTGCAGATCCGCCGGGATTCCCGGTCCGTCATCCTCGATATCGATGCTGGCGATGACCCGATGCCGGGTATCGCCGATGGTGAAATTCGTTACTGCCCGGGTACGCAGGGTCACGGTCCCTTCCTCCCCCATGGCGGCGACCGCGTTGCGCACCAGGTTCAGTACGGCCTGCACCATCAGGTCCCGGTCGAGCATCAGCGATGGCAGCCCGGGATCGTAGTCCCGCCGCACCGTGATGCTGCCACCGCTCTCGGCGGTGACGAGCTGGGCCACGTGCTCCAGCACCTCGTGAATATTCGTCGCCCGCCGGTCGACCCGGCCGCCCGGGCCGAGCAGCGAATCGACCAGGCCCGCCAGACGGTCCGCCTCACGGATGATGACGCTCGTGTACTCGCGCAGCTCCGGGCTGGCCAGCTGGCGCTCCAGCAGCTGGGCAGCACCACGCAGACCGCCGAGGGGATTCTTGATCTCGTGGGCGAGCTGACGAATGATCTTGCGCCCGGTGAAATGCTGGGCGAGCAACGCATTCTCCCGGGTGATCCGGTATCGCCGCGTGACGTCCGAAAACTCCACGATCAGCGTCGTCTCCGCTCCCATGGTGAACTGCGGCGTGACCCGGCAGTCGGTGATCCGGGCCTCCTCCTCCCCGCTGCGCCGGACCAGCGTGATCTCTCTCGCGTAGGTCTGCCCCCCTTCCAGTGCGCGCTCCAGCACTTCCGCGAGTTTCGGGTTGCCTCCGCACAATGTCACCAGCGACGTGCCGCGGGCACGCTCGTGGCTGACGCCCAGCAGGTTCTCGGCGGCGGGGTTGAGGTCGAGGACGCTGAAGGAATCGTCCAGTAGTACGACGCTGGTTGAAAGGTATTCGATGATAACGCGGGCCCCCTCGGCATCAGACCCGCGGGGATCACTCAGGGAGGATTGACCACCGAGGTCTGGCGTACGTAAATAGTCACTTCGTCGGTCTGGATCAGCACCCGGCCTGCGGCGTCGACCACGCGGGCCCAGAGAGTGTGCGTCCCCCGATACACCTCCGGTATCGTGAAATTCAGACTCGTCGGGTCCGGGCTCTCCAGCACGGAGCCGTCGAACCATACCTCGACCCCGTGTCCCTGGCTGAGGGCGGGTGAGAGACTCAACGACACCTCCAGTGTCGCGCCGATGTTCCAAAGTGTCTCCTCGTCGGAAGGCTGCACGATGCGGAAGCTTTCGTACGCCTGGCCCTGTTCCTGCCCGTCGTCCCGTCCGTCGGACGACCGGGCTGCCGGACCGGGAGTCACTGGCTCCGGCCGGCGAAACGTCGTGCCCTTCGTCTCCGGCAGATCCACCTCCTCGGCGCCTTCCACCGGCCGGTCCGTGTAATGCACGACACCGTCCTCGTCGACCCACTTGTAGACCTGGGCCGTGACGGGCAGTGCCAGCAGCAATGCGAAGATGAGGATTATCGGACGCATGCCGCAAGCTTACCCCGGCCCGCCACATCGGACCAACGCCCGGGCGACATAATGCCGCCCGGGCCGCGGTCCCGAGTCAGAGGCTGTAGTACATCTCGAATTCCACCGGGTGGGTGCTCATGCGGAGGAGCTGCACGTTCTCCTCCTTCAGCTCCAGGTAACCATCGATCAGATCGTCCGTGAATACGCCGCCGGCTTTCAGGAAATCCCGGTCCTCGTCCAGCGCCCGCAGCGCCTGCTCGAGCGAGAAGCACACGGTCTGCAGGTTCTTCTCCTCTTCGGGCGGCAGGTCGTACAGATCCTTGTCCGCCGGGTCGCCCGGGTGGATCTTGTTCTGGATTCCGTCGAGTCCGGCCATCATCATCGCGGCGAAGGCGAAGTAGGGATTCGCCATCGAGTCCGGGAAGCGCACCTCGATACGCCGGGCCTTGGGATTGGCGATATAGGGCACGCGGATCGATGCGGAACGGTTACGTGCCGAGTACGCCAGTATGGTCGGCGCCTCGAAGCCCGGGATAAGGCGCTTGTAGCTGTTGGTCGCCGGGTTGGTAAAGGCGTTCAGCGCCTTGGCGTGCTTCATGATGCCGCCGATGTAGTACAGCGCGGTCTCCGACAGGCCGCCGTAGCCGTCACCGGTGAAGAGATTCTTGCCGCCCTTGGCCAGCGACTGGTGCACGTGCATGCCGTTACCGTTGTCGTTCACCAGGGGCTTCGGCATGAACGTCGCCGTCTTGCCATAACCGTGGGCGACGTTGTGCACCACGTATTTCAGGATCTGTACCTCGTCGGCCTTGCGCGTGAGGGAGTTGAAGGCGACGCCGATCTCGCACTGACCGGCGGTGGCCACCTCGTGGTGATGCACCTCGGTCGTCAGGCCCATCTCCTCGAGGGCGAGACACATGGCGCCACGGATGTCGTGCAGCGAGTCGACCGGCGGTACCGGGAAATAGCCGCCCTTCACGCCGGGCCGGTGTCCCATGTTGCCCTCGGGCACGTCCCGGCCGGAGTTCCAGGCACCCTCTGCCGAGTCGATGTGATAGTACGCCCCCTCCATCGCGGCGCCGAAACGCACGTCGTCGAACACGAAGAATTCGTTCTCGGGCCCGAAGAAGGCGGTATCGGCGATCCCGGTGGACTTCAGGTACTCCTCGGCGCGCTTCGCCAGGGAACGGGGATCGCGCTCGTAGCCCTGCATGGTGGAGGGTTCGACCACGTCGCAGCGGATGTTCACCGTCGTCTCCTCGCAGAAGACGTCGATGACGGCGGTGGTCGGGTCGGGCATGAGGATCATGTCGGACTCGTTGATGCCTTTCCACCCGGCGATGGACGAGCCGTCGAACATCTTGCCTTCCTCGAACGCTTCCTCGTCGACGGTCGCGGCGGGCACGGTCACGTGCTGCTCCTTGCCCTTGGTGTCGGTGAACCGGTAATCGACGAACTTGACGTCCTTTTCCTTCATCAGGCTGAGAACTTCAGCAGGGGTCATGAGGGTTTCCTCCAGAAT
>JARRPZ010000151.1:0-5660 GCA_037382365.1 Gammaproteobacteria bacterium | reverse complement strand
GGGATGGGCGATCTCGACTACCAGGGGCTGACGCTGATGCAGTCGATCGGCTACGTCCTGGCGGGGAATCTGCCGGACGGTGTGAGCCTCGACGCCATCACCCGCGCGACGCCGCTCGATTCCGTGCGCGGGGGCCTCCGGGACATGCAGATATTCCCCGAGATCCGCAGCGATCCGCTGTTCGGAGATTTCGGCGGCCGCGGCTGGGAGTGGATCAATAATTTCATCGCACTCGGCGGTTTCTGGCTGCTGTACCGGGGCATCATCCGCTGGCAAATACCGACGGCGGTACTCGCCGGCGTACTGGCACCGGCGACCGTCGCTTCGCTGCTGCAGCCGGGTCTCGCTCCGACACCGGGCTTCCACCTGTTCAGCGGCGCCACCCTGTTGTGCGCGTTCTTCATCGCGACGGATCCCGTGTCCGCCGCCACGAGCCCGCTCGGGCGCCTCGTATACGGTTTCGGCATCGGCCTGCTCATCTGGGCGATCCGCACCTGGGGCGGCTATCCGGATGGCGTCGCGTTCGCGGTGCTGCTCATGAACATGGCCGTGCCCGCCATCGACCGCTATACGCGCCCCCGCATCATGGGTCACCGGCGCTGACGATGGACAGCGGGCAGCGACAGCTCCGTCCCTGGCAGACCGGCCTCGTGCTCGCGCTCTTCGCCGCCGTGTGCGCCGGCGCCGTCGCACTGACCTGGCAACTCACCCGGGAACGTATCGCGGAGAATCGGGCAGCACTCCGCCAGCAACGTTTCCTGCCATTGCTGGCGGAGGTGGACTGGGATCGCATCACCCTGGACGATCCACTGCGCCTCGCGTCACCACACGAACTGCCGGGAGACGAAACGGCCTTCCTCTATCTCGCGCTCGACGGCGACCGCGTGGCCGCCTGGATATTCGAGGTATCCGCCGACGGCTACTCCGGGCCGATACGACTGCTCGTGGGGCTGCTGCCCGACGGCCGGATCACGGCCGTGCGTGTGCTCGCACATCGGGAGACCCCGGGGCTCGGGGATTACGTGGAGGCAAGCCGCTCGGACTGGATCACCCGTTTTTCCGGACTCTCTCTGGAGGAACCACCGCCGGCCGAGTGGGCGCTCCGGCGCAACGGCGGCCGCTTCGAGCAGTTCACCGGGGCGACCATCACGCCGCGCGCCGTCGTGCGGGCGGTGAAATCCACCTTGCTATACTTCGCGGAGCATCGGCAGGAACTCGCAGAGCGCGCAGAGGAGAAGGTGCGATGAGCGCCGGCGAAGAGAGTCGGGAACGGCCGGCGGGGATGATCCGCAAGGGCCTCTGGGACGACAACCCCGGACTCGTGCAGCTGCTGGGGCTGTGCCCGCTCCTCGCGGTCACCACCAGCGCCGTCAACGGCCTCGGTCTCGGCCTCGCGACACTCGCCGTAATGACCGCTACCAACGGCCTGGTCTCCCTTCTGCGCCGGACGCTCAGCCGGGAGATCCGGATCGCGATCTACGTGCTCGTCATCGCCTCGCTGGTCACCTGTGTCGAGATGATATTCGAGGCCTGGTTTCCCGCACTCGATCGCGCGCTCGGCATATTCATCGCCCTGATCGTCACCAATTGCGCCATCGTCGCCAGGGCGGAAGCGGTGGCATCCCGTCGTCCGTTCGTTCCGGCGGTCGCCGACGGATTCGTCATGGGTCTCGGGTTTCTCTGGGTCCTGGTGGCGGTCGGCGGCATCCGCGAACTCGTGGGTCGCGGGACCCTGTTCGCCGACTGGCATCTCCTCACCGGCAGCGCCGCCCAACCCGGCGCGGAGGGAAGCGGCTTCCTGCTGGCCATACTGCCGCCGGGCGCTTTCCTGACACTCGCCCTGCTCGTCGCGGCCCGCAACGCCATCGATATCCGCCGCCGAGAGCCGGCCACTTCCGTCCTGACACGCGGCGCGGAATGAACCGGGAGAAGCGCACGGCCATCTTCCGCCGACTCCGCGAGGCCAACCCGGAGCCGACGACGGAACTCGAATACACGACCCCGTTCGAACTGCTGATCGCCGTGATCCTGTCCGCCCAGGCCACGGACGCGGGCGTGAACAAGGCCACCAGGAAGCTCTTCGCGGAAGCGAACACGCCACGGGCCATCGCCGATCTCGGCGTGAACGGGCTCAGCCGCTACATCCGCACGATCGGTCTCTACAACAGCAAGGCGAAGAACATCATAGAGACCTGCCGCAAACTGCTGCAGGAGCACGAGGGCCAGGTGCCGCACGATCGCGAGGCGCTGGAGTCGCTGCCCGGCGTCGGGCGCAAGACGGCCAATGTCATCCTGAACACCGCTTTCGGCGAGCCGGTGATCGCGGTGGACACCCACATCTTCCGGGTCGCGAACCGCACCGGACTTGCCAAGGGCAAGACTCCGCTGGAGGTGGAGAAGCGGTTGACCCGGCTCGTACCCGAGGAATTCCTGAAGGATGCCCATCACTGGCTGATCCTGCACGGGCGCTACGTGTGCAAAGCACGCAGACCGGACTGTCCGGAATGCATCATCGAGGATCTCTGCGAGTACCGGCACAAGACGAAGCCGGAGGAGACCCACTGATGCTGTACGGCCAGGACCGGGACGAACTGCGCAGGATGTACGCGGATGCCTGGCAGAAAGCGCAGGAGTCACGCCCCCTCTCGCCCCTGGAGGCACAGATCGCAGACGTCGTTGCGGAACACCCGGAGTATCAGCGCATGCTGGAGGGCGAGGCACTCGATTACGAATACACGGGCGACGACAACCGGGCCAATCCGTTCCTGCACATGGGTTTGCATCTGGCACTGCGCGAGCAGGTGGCCACGGATCGGCCCGCGGGCATCCGTGGCATCTGGCAACGTCTGGCGAACCGTCTCGCCGATTCGCACGAGGCGGAACACCGGATGAGCGAGTGCCTCGGCGAGGCACTCTGGGAGGCCCAGCGTGCGGGGAGAGCGCCCGACGAGGCCGCCTATCTCGAAGCATTGCGGCGGCTGCCCTGATGCCGGACGGCGGTGAAATATCCGGACGCCTGCCCGGGTCCGAATGGACGAACCGCGAGCAGACAGCCATCACATCATGACCACCAACGACGACAGGCAGAGGAAGATCCCGGCCGGCGCCGGGCTGGGGCTGCGGCGGGGCCTGATGCAGTCTCTGCGGGATCGTCAGCCCGAGGAGATCGACTTCCTGGAAGTGGCGCCGGAGAATTGGATAGGGATCGGCGGCCGCCAGGGACGGCGCTTCCGCGAATTCTCGGAGCGCTGGCCCGTGACACTGCACGGTCTGTCCCTCTCCCTCGGCGCGCCCTCGCCCCTGGACGAAGACCTGCTAGGCAACATCCGCCGATTCATGGATCGACACGGCATCGGTTTCTATTCGGAGCACCTCAGCTATTGCAGTGACCACGGCCACCTCTACGACCTGATGCCGATTCCCTTCACCGAGGAGGCGGTGCACTACGTGGCGGCCAGGATCCGACGAGCGCAGGACATACTGGGCCAGCGCATGGCAGTGGAGAACGTCTCGTACTACGCCACGCCGGACCGGACCCTGAGCGAGGCGGAGTTCGTCCGTGCCGTCGTGGAAGAGGCCGACTGCGACCTGCTGCTCGACGTCAACAACATCGTCGTCAACTCGATCAATCACGGCTACGACGCCGAGGCGTTCCTCGCCGCGATGCCGGCGGAGCGAGTCGCCTATCTCCACGTCGCCGGCCACTATGTCGAGGCCGAAGACCTGCGCGTCGATACCCACGGCGCGGCGGTGAGCGACCCGGTCTGGCAATTGCTGGCACAGACCTACGAGCGGCTGGGCCCGCTGCCGACGCTGCTCGAACGCGACTTCAACTTTCCGCCGCTGGACGAGCTGCTCGGTGAGCTCCGGCTCGTGCGCGCACTGCAGCGCGACACGGGAGCGCTCGGACACCACCGCCCGGAGATCAGCCATGGCTGACGAGCGTCCGGACTTCCAGCGCCGGCAATACGAGTTCGCCGCCCACATCCGGGACCCGGTGTCGAATCCCGCACCCGCGGACATCGAGGAGCGCCGGCTGGCCGTGTACCGGGAACTCTTCTTCAATAACATCTCGAATCTGCTGGGCGCGACGTTCCGGGTCACCCGCCGTATCCTCGAGGGACCCCGATGGGATACGCTGGTGCGCGACTTCATCGCACGACACCGGTCGCTCACTCCGTACTTCCTGGAACTGCCGAAGGAATTCCTCGAATTCCTCGAGCACGAGCGTGACGACGGGGAAGACCCGCCCTACCTGCGCGCGCTCGCTCACTACGAGTGGGTCGGACTGGCGCTGTCCATCGCGGACGAGGACCCGGACCTCGGTGACGTGGATCGGGAGGGCGATCTGCTGGCGGGCACGCCCGTCCTGTCGCCGCTCGCGCAGCTCTGCGGATACCACTTTCCCGTCCACCGCATCGGCGAGAATTTCCAGCCGGACGCACCCGACGAACAACCGACGTGGCTGGTCGTCTACCGCCGCCTGGACGATCGGCTCGGTTTCCTGGAACTCAATGCGGCGACGGCGCGGCTGTTCGAACTCGTGCGCGACAACGTCGAACGTCGCAGCGGGCGCGAACTCCTGCACGCTCTGGCGGCGGAGATCGGCCACGCGGATCCGGAGGCCGTGGTGACGGGCGGCCGCGGTACGCTCGAAGAGATGCGTCGCCTCGACATCGTGCTCGGCACCCGCCGGCGCTGACGACCCGGCAGGATCAGCGCTTCTTCTTTTTCGGCATATAGAGGTCGGTGAGC
The DNA here is from genome assembly GCA_037382365.1 of Gammaproteobacteria bacterium. Taxonomy (GTDB): domain Bacteria; phylum Pseudomonadota; class Gammaproteobacteria; order Steroidobacterales; family Woeseiaceae; genus Lentisalinibacter. The sequence continues at coordinate 905 of JARRPZ010000151.1, read as the reverse complement.
GTGCCGTCCCAGGCTTCAGCAGCCATCCCGACCGTCTCCGAGAGCGTCGGGTGGGGATGGATCGTGAGACCGATGTCCGCCGCGTCCGCGCCCATCTCGATGGCAAGCGCCGCCTCGGAGATCAGGTCGCCCGCATTCGTGCCGACGATGCCGGCCCCCAGCAGCCGGTCGTCCTTCTTGTCGAACAGGAGCTTCGTGAATCCCTCGTCCCGGCCCATGGCGAGCGAGCGTCCGCTCGCCGCCCAGGGGAACTGGGCCTTGCCGTAATCGATCCCCTGCTCTTTCGCGGCCTGCTCGGTGAGCCCGACCCAAGCCACCTCAGGATCCGTGTAGGCCACCGACGGGATGACACGGGCGTCGAAGGCGCGCTTCTCCCCGGCCGCCACCTCGGCCGCGACCTTCCCCTCGTGGGTCGCCTTGTGCGCGAGCATGGGCTGGCCGACGACATCGCCGATGGCGTAGATATGAGGCACGTTGGTCCGCATCTGGCCGTCCACCGGGATGATGCCTCCGTCGCCTATCGTCACGCCGGCTTTGTCCGCGTCCAGACGATCCCCGTTGGCCCGCCGTCCGACTGCGATCAGCACCCGATCCCAGGTGTCGGGCTCCGGAGCGCCATCGCCCTCGAATGCCACCCGGATGCCGTCGTCGCGACTCTCCATGCCCGCCACGCTCTCACCGAGCAGGATCCGCTCGTAACGGCTCTGCATGCGTTTCTTCAGCGGGCGGACCAGGTCCGGGTCCGTCCCGGCCATGAGTTCCTGCAGGAGTTCCACCACACTGACCCGCACGCCCAGCGCGTCGTAGACGCAGGCCATCTCCAGGCCGATGATGCCGCCGCCGACCACCAGCAGACGCTCCGGCAGCGGATCGAGATCGAGGGCACCGGTGGAATCGACGATACG
>JARRPZ010000150.1:0-7443 GCA_037382365.1 Gammaproteobacteria bacterium | reverse complement strand
GAAGAAGACCGGGAAGAAGACGAGCCGGAAGAAGGCCGGCAAGAGAAAGCAAAAGCGCCGCAGCAAGACGGCGAAGAAAAAATCAACGTAGGAGGGCCTTCAGGCCCGATCGAAGGCGGCAGAGAAATGTTGCAGGAGGGCCTTCAGGCCCGATCCGGGAATCGGGGATGAATCCCCTCCTACAGCACTGGCAGGGGGAGAAATATGCAACTCAAAGTAGGCGTCGTCGGCGCCGGATCCTGGGGCACGACGGTCGCGGCACTGGTGAGCCGCAACGCGCCGGTCACGCTGTGGGCCCGACAGCAGTCGGTCGCCGACGAGATCAGCGCGCAGCACACGAACTCGAAGTATCTTCCCGAGGCTACGCTGCCCGAGGCACTGGTCGCGACGGCGGATCTCGAAGAGGCCGTCGCCGACAAGGACGTCGTCGTCATGGGCGTGCCGTCCCACGGCTTCCGGGCGGTGCTGGAACAGGTGGCCGATCACATCCGGCCCTGGGTGCCGGTCGTCAGTCTAACGAAGGGGCTGGAGCTGCCGGCCGGAAGAAGGATGTCCGAAATCGTGGAAGAGATCCTGCCGGGCCATCCCTTCGGCGTGCTCACCGGACCGAATCTGGCCCGGGAAATCATGGCCGGTTATTCGGCGGCGAGCGTCATCGCCATGCAGGACGTGCTGATTGTCAGGGAATTGCAGAAGCTCTTCCACAGCGGCCTGTTCCGGGTGTACTCGAATCATGACGTGACCGGCTGCGAACTCGGCGGTGTGCTGAAGAACATCATCGCCATCGCCGCCGGCATGGGCGATGGGCAGTCGGCGGGCGACAACACGCGGGCGGCCATCATCTCCCGTGGGCTCGCCGAGATCACACGCCTCGGCGTCGCCATGGGCGGCGAGGCACAGACCTTCGCCGGGCTCGCCGGACTCGGAGACCTCATCGCGACGGCCACCAGCCCCCAGAGCCGCAACCGCACCGTGGGTTATGAACTCGGCAAGGGGCGCACCATCCGGGAGATCACGGAACAGATGTTCATGGTGGCGGAAGGTGTGAAGAGCGCGCCGGCCGTGATGGCGCTCGCCGACGAGTACGGGGTGGAGATGCCGATTTGCCGCGACGTCTACAAGGTCGTGGCCGAGGACGGCAATCCGCGACACGCCTTCCGCGGCCTGCTGCGCCAGGCCGCCGGCGCCGAGTCCGACCCCGGGTAGGAACCACCGTCGGAGGGCCTTCGGGCTCGATGACCAGACCGGAACGACGGCATCGTCATCACCGTTGCCCGCTCAGCCGGACGGTGTGCACGCGGTGGGTGTCCGCGCCCTCGGCAGCGGTCCAGGCAAGGACGATGTCGGGCCCGTCGCGCACCATCTGGGGAAACCCGACCTGGCGCGCGGGTTCGGGGTCGGACAGCAGCGTCCCGGCGCTCGAGACCTCGCCGCGTTCGCTGACCCAGTGCAGCGACAGCCGTCCCTGACCGGCTCCGGCGTGAGCGACGTGCGAAACCAGCGAGCTGCCGTCGTCCAGCGTGACGACGTCGACGCGACCCCACGGCGCGCGCTCGCCGTCGGAGGCGGAGCTGATCGTCACCGGTGCGCCGAAAGAGGCGCCGCCGTCCTGGGAGCGGGCGAAGCGCACGGCGGCCGTCTCCGCCGCGGTGAACCAGACGATGTCGACCCGTCTGCCGTCCGTCGCCAGCGCCGGCCCGTTGACCGGACAGCCCGCGATCTGCCAGCCGTCCTCATGGACCGCGACGGGCTCCGCCCACGTGCCGCCGTCTGAGCGTGCGACCTGGATGTCGCGGATCTCCTCCTCGTTACGATTGCGGTACGCCACGAGCGGGCCGCTTTCCGTGACGACCGCATCGGTCTGGCAGCAGTCGCAGACGAGCTCGTCTATCGGACGCCGATCGAGCAGTTCGCCCTCCGGGGAGACCAGCGCGGAGCGCAGCGTCATGCCCCCGCCATTCGAGCCGTGGCCGCCGGCTGTGTTGCGCCCGTCCAGCCACACTACGCCGATGGCCTCCTGCCAGGGGAACAGCGTCACGAAGCCGTGCTCTGTCGGTGTGCCGTCCGTGTGCGGGCTGAAGGGTGCGGACCAGCTGTTTCCGCCGTCGCGTGAGACGGAGAGCATCACGTCATAGGCGTAGGTGGCGTCTGCCGACTTCGCCAGCCAGTGCGCTGCCCAGACCTCGTCGGTGATCGGCACGACCGAGGGGAAGTCGGCCCAGTTGACGAACCAGTCGTCGCCGCGCGCCACCTGCCGCGGTGCGCTCCAGTCGCCGGCATCCAACGTCGCGAACCAGAGGCCGTGGCCGGCGCCCGCCGGTTCGAGCCAGCTGAGGACGACGGTGCCGTCCGGTGCCACGGCGAGATGGGGCTGACCACTGTCTTCCCCGGCGGGACTCGGGATCGTCTGGATCAGCGAGTAGGGGAAGAAGCCGGCGTCCGACGGGGTCCCGACGGCGGGCAGCAACAGCCCGGCGGCAAAAAGAGCAAGGAAACGGCGCACGAGCGCCTCAGGCATTCCGCGCCGCCTTGTCCCGCTCGTTGGCTTTCCGGATCTCCTCGCGCATCTCGTCCCATTCCTCGTCGGTGACGTCGATCAGCTGGGAGTAGAAATTGCCTCCGGTGGCGAGTCCCTGGGCGCCATCGATCGCGATGGTCTCGCCGGTGAGATAGTCACAGCCATCCGCCATCAGAAACGTGGCCAGATTCGCGAGCTCCGGCATTTCCCCGTAGCGGCCCCACGGATTGGATTTCTCCATCGAAGCCTGTTTCGCCGCTGCCTTCGAGCCCGGGTTCAGCCGCTCCCAGGCGCCCTTGGTGGGGAACGGCCCCGGCGCGATGCAGTTCAGCCGGATGCCGTAGCGACCCCATTCGGTCGCCAGCGACTTCGTCATCGCGTCGATGCCGGACTTCGACATGGCCGACGGCACGACGAATGCCGAGCCGTTGCGCACCCACGTCGTGGTGATGGAAATGACGCTGCCCCCATGGCCCTGCTCGATCCAGCGCCGGCCGACCGAGTGGGTGACGTAGAAGGTGCCGTGGAAGACGATACTGGCGATGGCATCGAAGCCCCGGGGCGAGAGATCCTTCGTCGGGCTGACGAAGTTGCCGGCGGCGTTATTCACGAGGCCATCCAGAGGACCCTCGGCGAAGATGCTCTCGATCACCTCGTCCACCGCCTGGGCATTACGGATGTCGAGCGTCCGCGTGTTGACCCGGCCCCCGTGCTTCTCCATGAGTTCCGCCGCCGTCTCCTCGAGCACCGAGAGGCGTCGTCCGCAGATGTAGAGTTCTGCGCCGAGCTTCAGATACTGCTCGGTCATCACCTTGCCGAGACCCGTCCCGCCGCCGGTGACCAGGATGCGTTTGCCCTTCAGCAGATCGTCTCTGAACATTGTCGTCCTCCGTCTCCGTTACAGCACCGGCGCCATCGTCGCCTCGTCCACGCGTTTCATCCAGCGTCGTACGTCCTTTTGCCGTGCGAGTGCCGCTTCCCCTTCCGGCGTGCCGCCGATGCATCGCAGCATCGTGAAGACGGCGATGTCCGCGATCGTCAGAGACTTGCCGACGAGCCAGCGTCGGTCGCCCAGTAGCCCGTCGATGGCATCTACATGCCGGGCGAGATCCCGCTCGATCTGCTTCAGCGATTTCCGGCCCAGCCCCTGGGCACGTGTCGCCTTCACGGCGGCGCGCGGGATCATCCGCGCACCGAGCGTGCGGAACCATGCCGGATCGTGTTTCAGCAACTCCGGCGCCCATTGCTTCGCATTCGCGGGGACGCCGAAACGCAGGTGGAATTCGTAGAAATACAACGACTCGTCCGCCCAGTCCTCCAGCACATGGCACATGGCCGATTCCTCGGGGACGATCGGGAAGACGTGTGGCTCGGGATACTTCTCCTCCAGGTATTCGACGATGTCGGTCGAGTCCGCGAGCGTCACGTCCCCATCCTGGATGGCAGGCAGCTTGTTGGCGGGGGAGAGACGCTTCGCCTGGCCGCGCAGGAAGGCGAGCATGGGTACCTCGATGACCTCGTAGGAGACCTTCTTCACATTCATCACCCGCTTCACCTTCTCGCAGAACGGCGATATCTCGAACTGATAGAGCTTGAGCATGGAACCTCACTGATGGCGGAAGAGGAGACACTGCCGCTTATGCGCGCTGGGCATTCTTGTTAGCATACGCGCCCTGTCGAACGCCCCTGGATTATACAGAGGCCCGCGCCATCGGCGCGGCCTGCGGGACCGGACCATGGCTATCAGATGCGGTATCGTCGGCTTGCCAAACGTGGGCAAGTCCACCCTCTTCAACGCGCTCACGGCGGCGGAGATCGCGGCGGAGAACTATCCGTTCTGCACCATCGACCCCAACGTGGGTGTGGTGCCGGTGCCGGATGCGCGGCTCGAGCGACTGGCCGCGATCGTGCAGCCCGCGAAGGTCCTGCCGACGACCATGGAGTTCGTCGACATCGCCGGGCTCGTGGCGGGCGCCTCGAAAGGCGAGGGACTCGGCAACAAATTCCTGGCCAACATCCGTGAGACGCATGCCATCGCACACGTCGTGCGTTGCTTCGAGAACGACGACGTCACACACGTCTCGGGCCGGGTCGATCCCGTGGGTGATGCCGAAGTCATCAATACGGAGCTGGCCCTCGCGGATCTCGAGACGGTGGAGAAGGCGTTGCAGAAGGCAGAGAAGAACGCCAAGACCAACGAGAAGAAGGCGCTCGCCTGGCGCGACCTGCTGAAGCGGGTACGGTCCCATCTGGACGAGGGCGCCCCGGTACGCACGCTGGCCCTGGACGAGAACGAGCGCGCCGACCTGCGCGAGCTATTCCTCCTGACGGCGAAACCCGTCATGTACATCGCCAACGTGAACGAAGACGGCTTCGAGGATAATCCCTACCTCGATGCGATCCGGGAACTGGCGGTGAGAGAAAATGCCGAGGTGGTCCCCGTCTGCGCCGCCATCGAGGCGGAGATCGCCCAGCTGGACGAGGACGAGAAGGTCGAATTCCTGGCGGATCTCGGACTGGAGGAGCCGGGACTCAATCGCGTGATACGCGCCGGTTACCGGTTGCTCGGCCTGCAGACGTTCTTCACGGCCGGGCCCAAGGAGGTGCGGGCATGGACCGTCCGCGTCGGTGCCACCGCACCCCAGGCGGCCGGAGAGATCCACACGGACTTCGAGAAAGGCTTCATCCGCGCCGAGGTCATCGCCTACGACGACTACGTCGAGAAGAACGGCGAGGCCGGTGCCCGGGAAGCGGGCAGGCTCCGTCTGGAGGGAAAGGACTACGTCGTCCGCGAGGGTGACGTCATGCATTTCCGTTTCAACGTCTGACGTTGCCGGATCCCACGCAGGAGGGCCTTCAGGCCCGATCGGGGCTAAAGCCCCTCCTGCACGCCCTCCCTACAACCAGGCGAGGCGACTCGTCTCGATGTCGCACGACCGCGGCGTCCGGCGTCAGCGCCAGCCCCCAGTGCGCGTACCGGCGACGGGCGGCCAGCCACGCGATCGCGAGGGCAGCCGGCGTCAGCACTGCTGCAGCGGTCCAGGCGCCGCGGCTGGCCAGCTGCAGCAGTATGACGGCGGCGGCCAGGCCGCCGAACAGCAGGGTGCGGGAGCGGATGTAGCGTCGCGATATCGGCTGGAACGCGTCCGAGTCCGGCGAAAGATCCAGTTCCCGGCCCTCCCGGCCGAAGAACACGGACCGGAGACGGCCGATCGATCGGGACGGGACGAGCGGGATCAGGAAACTCTTCCGCGTATTCACCGCGTGGCTGGCCGCCTGCTTGGCGACGATGCGCGCGGCATCGAAATAACCGAGCAGCGGTCCCTGACGGATGCGGAGCACCTGCAGTTTCCCGAGACCCATCGAATGTTCGTGGCGGCTGATCAGGCCGGCGCGCGAGCGGATCACTGCCCCGTCGGTGGTCAGCGCGTAGCGATAGTGCCGGAAGAAGGCCCCGGCAATGGAGATTGCCGCGAGGAGAAGTGCCGCGGCGAGGAAGAACAGCAGGGCGGCAGCGGCGGCGGCACCGCCGGACAGCGCGTCCAGCACGCGGGTCAGCGGATCCAGCCACCTTTCTATCCGGCCCGACAGTTCCTCCCCCAGGTTATCGACCAGTGGTGCGAGGAAGGCCAGCAACAGGAGGCCCCGATTGCTGGTGAGACCGATGCGTACCATGTCGGCGGCGGACAGAGCGAGCAACTCCTGCTCGGCGGTGTCGGCAGGGTCCGCCGCGTCGCTTCCGACCGAGGCGTCGCGCCGTCCCCGCGTGTGCCGGCGCAGTGAATCGCCGAGGCCTTCGGGGACGGCGGGCAGATGACCTTCCGAGCCGGCGGAACCCGCGGTATCGAGCTTTATGTCGACCAGTCCGAGCCAGCGGTAGAGCGGGTTCTGTGTGGTATTGATGCCCTGGATGCGATCGAATCCGATATCCAGTTCCTCGTGCCGGAAGATGCCCTGTCGGATGCGTATCGCATCCTCCTCGATACGGAACCGGAACCGGAGATAGCGCCCGATCGCGACCAGTATCGTGATGAGGGCGAGTGCCGTGCCGATCGCATAGAGCCGTTCCGACGTCATCGATCCCGTGCTGATCAGGAACACCGCCGCGGGCACGACGGCCTGGAAGAAATTCCTGGCCACACCGCGGACGACCTGCCCTATGTAGAACAGGACCGACACCGGTGAGACGCGCTCCCAGCCGTCAGTCCGGCTCATCGAGTTGTCCGGCACGCCGCAGTATGAAGGCACGGAGCTTATCGGCACTTTCCGTCTCGAGACCGTGTATCTTGAGGTCGCCGCCGGATCCGCCTGCCGTATAGACCACCAGCGTAGCGAGCCCGAACAGCCGTTCGAGCACGCCGCTCGCCGTCTCCACGTGCTGGACGCGATTGAAGGGGATCGCGGTCAGCCGACGTCTGAGTACGCCGGCACGATGGAGCAGGTCGTGGTCGCGCAGGGCATAGCCCTGCCGTTTCACGGACAGCGGCGCCCAGATGAGGACGACGGTGAGATGGATGGCGGCATACACGAGTGCCGGTAACACGAAGCCGCTGCCGGATTCCGTGATGCCGAGGAGGTTCGCGCCGAGCGCCGCTGCGACGACGATCGCGAGGAATACGACATGGCTCAGGATCAGTTCCGCGACATAGCTGCCGGCGAGCGACGTCCAGGTCACCTCGCCTACGGAGGGCAGGCTATCGGTACTGATCTCCGGGTTATCGAACATGGGAGGGCTATCGGGGAAGCGGCTGCGAGCGGATTATAACGGTTGCCGGGCGACGCTTGACTCCCGGGCGCCCGCGGCCGACAATTCACGCCCCCTCGGTTCCGGGGGTTCCAGCCGTGGTGATGTAGCTCAGTTGGTCAGAGCGCGGCACTCATAATGCTGAGGTCGGTGGTTCAAATCCACCCATCACCACCATCAT
>JARRPZ010000149.1:0-6182 GCA_037382365.1 Gammaproteobacteria bacterium | reverse complement strand
GGCACCACCAGGTGGGCGAGGAAACCGACGCTCGCGAGCATCAGAAACAGGAAGAACACCGCGCCGAAAACCAGCAGATAGCGATGCACGGCTGCGTCCGAGGTCACGTACAGCGCCTTGGTGAGGATGTGCGGCTGGCAGGCGAGGACGGCGCCGATGACGAAGCCGGCCAGGTAGACGGAGAAGCGGTCGTTGAACAGCTGGCCGTCCGGATTCACCGGCAGCAGCAGGGCCGGATCCACGGCGGCCAGGCGATCGACCAGGGAGGTCGGCTCGGCCAGCAGGATGGCGATGCCCGAGCCGATCACGATCAGCGTGACGATGATCATCAGCGAACCCTGCAGCATGTTGGTCAGCACGTGGGCGTAGGCGCCGCCGATGAACACGTAACCGGTGACGAAGGTCAGCGTGAAGATTCAGGAACGAGAAATACAATGCGAACCCGGGCGCCCGGTATCGCTTGCCCACCCAGTCGGGGATGGTGAGCGCCTTCGCCTCCGCACCGAAACGACGGAAGCGGAACGAGAGCAGATAGAGCATCGTCAGGATGCCCAGGCCGGTGCCCGGCACCATGTGGATGAACGCGGACAGCCCGTCGACGTAGATGAATCCCGGGTTGATGATGAATGTGGCCGCCGAGGCCGTGCTGGCCGCCAGCGTGATGCCGACGACGACCGGGCTCAGGTCGCCCTTGCCGATGGCGAAAGAACCGAAATCCGTCGTCTTTTTGTAACCTCGCCAGCCCAGCCAGGCGGTGGCCACCAGGTAGGCCAGGAACAGCAGCCAGGCAAACATGGCCGTCCCCCGAATTCAACGACCGTTGAATTTAAAGGAGTCCCCGGCCGGGTGCAAGCGTCGCCCGATCAGGCCTGCCTGCCGGCGCGCGTGAGCCTCTGCTTCTCGGCGCGGCTGAGCCGCCGAATGGCGTGCTCGCGGCGCTGAGCCGCGCCACGGTCCGCCACTGCTTCGCTGTAGACCAGTTCGGCGGGCAGTCGGCTCCTCGTGTAACGCGCTCCACGACCGGCATTGTGCTCGGCGAGACGGCGCTCGATGTCGGTGGTAATGCCCGCGTACAGCGAGCCGTCCGCACAGCGCAGAAGATAGACCTGCCAGCCCCCGCTCATCCCGCCAGTATGCCGTGCGTGCCCCGCGCGCGAAACTCGGCCGGTGGCACAGAAAAACGGGAGGCCCGCCCGCCCTCCCTGCCCCACAATCCCGACCCGTAGACCAACCCGTGCTCACAGGGAGGTGAAGCATGAAGAACGTAATGCTGTTTTGCGCCGCGCTGCTGGCGACCGCGGAGCCTGCGGTGGCGGAACTCTCGCCCTGGCAGGGCGAGCCGATGGACGTGGAAGGCGACATGATCGACGGGAGGAGCATCGTGTGCGCGGGCGCAGGCTGCGCGATGGTGCTCGATTCACTGTACCGCGAGTACCTCCAGGATCTGGCCCTGCTGGGATCCCAGCCCGGTTTGCTGGAAGGGGACGGCCAGCCCGCGTTCCTGGTCGAGCGCAGCGACTTCTGCGAGCGTCTCGAGGACCGGCGACCGGCAGGCTGCTCCCGGTCGTCCGCGCCCCCCGTGCCGGGAATCGATCCTACCTGGCGGCCGAACGGCTGCGGCGTCGGCGGCTGGAAGGACGCCGCCCTGGCCATCGTCGCCAATCTCGGACTGCGCCATTTCACGGGAGACCTGGACGCACCGTTCCCGGGCGTGAGTTTCCTCAGCGCCTGCAATGCCCATGACCGCTGTTATGGTTACCAGATCAGCAAGATAGCCTGTGACGGCACCTTCCGGCTCGCCATGATCAGCGCCTGCGACCAGAGCACGCTGGGCGATGCGCGGGAGATCTGCTACGGCTCGGTCTCCGCCTATCACGTGGCGGTGCTGAATTACGGCGATTCCGCCTACGAGGAGGCCGGTGAGGATCTCGCTTGCGCGCGCTGGCATCTGGACATGAGCGTCAACGGATGCACGACCTGACCGTCGGGAGACGGGAGACTTCGATGAACCCGAAACACTATGCCGGCCTCGCTGCGATCGTCCTGCTCCCGCTGTGCGGCGCGCTCCTGCTGCTCGACGGGGATCGTGCTTCGGACCCGGGCCCCTCCGCAACGCGCGCGGTCTCCCCTGAGGCGGCAGACCCCGTCCCCCGGCCGCGCCCGGCGTTACCGTTGCCGGGAAACCGCACGCGGCCGGTCGCGGGGGGCGGTGGCGGCGAGACGAGCAGGCAGTCCGGTCATCGACTGGGCGACGGTCGTCATCGGGTCCGGGCCGGAAACTTCGACGGCCTCCTCACGGCCGTGGACTCGCTCGCCGGCCGCGAGCTGACGGCCTTCCGCGCCCGTTATGACGGCGCGATCGATTTCGATTCCCGGGAGGAATTCGACTGGCTGGCCTCCAACGGATACCCGTTGCCGGAAGAGATACTTGATGCGGCGGAGAAAAGTCTGCCGGAGCTGGAGGCCCTCGCGGCCACCGGGGACGAGAAGGCGGAATTACTCTATTTCGACAGGCTGAACCAGGAAGTACTGAAGGCGCGGCAGCGCCACGTCGCTTCGGGTCTGGATCCCGCCACCCTGATGGAGAACCGGGAATTCGTGCAGCTGTTCATCGAGGCCGACAGATATCGGCCCCACATCGCCGACAATGCCTCGCCTTTCGTCGGCTACGTACTCGCGGAGTTCTTCGAGACGGCGCTGCAGAATCCCTATGCGGCCGCCGGTGCCCTGTACCTCAGCGGCAGCCGCGGTGACCACGTAGCCATGCTGGCCGCGGACCGCGTCCTGAGCGAATACGGCATCGGCGAGGAAGCGCGGAGAGCGCTTGCCGCTTACAGTCTCGTGCTGCGGGAACGCGACCCCCGCTATTATCAGCCGGATCCCCGTCCCGACGGTGATCAGTAGCTGGGATCGTACATGTAAGCCTCGATCGCGGATCGGAGATCTTCCGGTACCGCGCCCAGGCGGGCGATGCCGTCCGCGATGGCGCGCTCGGCGACGGCGGTCGCGATCGCCAGCGAGATCTGCCGGATCCGGGTCAGGGGCGGATACAGCGTGCCGGCTTTCAGGTCCGCATCACTGATCAGGTCGGCCAGGGTGCGTGCGGCAGTGAGGAACATCGTGTCCGGCACCCCGGTTGCGCCGGAGAATACGGAACCGAGACCGATGCCGGGAAAGATATATGCATTGTTGCCCTGACCCGGCCGATAGAACCGGCCGCCGTAGGTGACCGGCTGGAACGGACTGCCACTGGCGAAGATCGCCCGCCCGTTGCTCCACGCATAGGCCTCCTCCGCGGTGCACTCGGCGCGCGACGTGGGATTCGAGAGAGCGAAGATGACCGGTCTGCGATTGATCTCCGTCATCAGCTCCACGATCTCCCGCGTGAAGGTCCGTGGCGCGCCGGTGGCACCGATCAGGACCTGCGGCCGATGCGCCCGGATCGCGCCGACGAAATCGGTGGGTTCGGCCTCCGCGGCATAGGGGATCAGTGTCTCGGGGATGTCCTGACGGTCGCGGGTGATCAGGCCCTTCCGATCCACGAAGCGAATGCGGCTCCTGGCATCCTCCGCGCTCAGGCCCTCCTCGACGAGGGACGAGACCAGCAGATCGGCGATGCCGGCCGCGGCCGACCCCTTGCCAAGGAACATGACCTTCAGGTCCCGCACCGGCGTGTCCGTGATGCGGGTGGAGGCGATCACGCCCGCCAGCGCCACTCCTGCCGTGCCCTGGATGTCATCGTTGAAGCACAGTACCTGGTCACGGTAGCGGGCCAGCGAGGCGCGGGCGTTCTCGGTGGCGAAATCCTCGAACTGGATCAGCGCGTCCGGATATGCCTGCTGCACCGAGCGGACGAATTCGTCGAGCAGTTCCATGTATTCGGCGCCACGGAGGCGACGGCGCCGCAGGCCCAGGTAGAGGGGATCGTCCAGCAGCGTCTCGTTCTCCGTGCCCACGTCCAGCATGACCGGCAGACATTGCTCCGGGTGTATCCCCGCACAGGCGACGTACAGAGACAGTTTGCCGATCGGGATGCCGGCGCCATTGCCGCCCAGATCCCCGAGGCCGAGGACCCTCTCGCCATCCGTGACGACGATGACGCGGATGTCCTTCTCCTCCCAGTTGCCGAGGAGCTGCGGGATATCGCCCCGGTCGTCCGGGGTGATGAACAGGGCACGGGTGTGACGGTAGATGTGCGCGAACTCGAGGCACGCCTCACCCACGGTCGGCGTGTAGATGATCGGCATGATCTCTTCGATGTGATCGATCACGGTGCGGTAGAACAGCCGTCGGTTCCTCCCCTGCAGCGCCCGCAGGAAGATGTATCGATCGATGTCGCTCGACTGCCGGCGAAGGTTCTCCAGGACCCGCGTGATCTGCATCCGCTGGGTGGAGATGGCCGGTGGGAGCAGTCCGCGCAGGCCGAGCTGCGCCCGTTCCTCGGCCGTGAAGGCCGTCGATTTGTTCACGTCCGGATCCCGGAGGACTTCGATGCCTCTGAGGTGCGCTTTGTTCTCCATGGGTGCCTCGTGTCGCCGCTTAGCTATCACTGGCATACCGGAATGGCTGCCGGCGCCAGTATGTCAAACTGCGCCAGAGCCACTCCACGGGGCCGAACCGGAAGTGGCGCAGCCAGATCGGGCTGAGCCAGAGCTGCAGGCCGATGACCGCGACCACGAACCCCATCTGCCAGAACCGGGGGATCGTGCCGTAGAGGCCCAGACCATACCCATAGAAGACGCTCGTGAGTATCAGGGAATGCATCAGGTAGTTGGTCAGCGCCATCCGGCCCACCGCGGCGAAACGATCCATGATGCGAGGCAGGATGCGCGAGCGCACGATGCCGATGACGAGCCCGATATGGCCGAATGCGACCAGTATGCTGGCCAGGTAATTCGGGATCATGCCGACACGGAACGCGTAGAGGCCGTCGAATTCGTGCTGATACAGATTCCAGCCGCTGAAGGCGGCGAGCGGCAGCCCGAGCCCGTAGCCGATCAGCAGCATGCGTCGGTAGAAACCGCTGCTCTGCTGGCCCGACAGTACACCCAGCTTCATCAGCGCCATCCCGATCAGCATGAGTCCGCCCACGCGCCAGATGATGAACGCGATCGTCCCCGGCAGCTGCATGCTGAGGACCGTCGGCACCCGGTGGCCGAGGATGTCCGCATAACCGCCGCGGTAGGCCTGCAGGTCCTGCCGGACGTCCTCCTCGGTCGGCGCAATGAAGGCGCGCATGGCCTGCGCGGCCTCCAGACGCGCCGACTCGTCCGCGGTCAGTGTCTCGCCCGCATCGAGCCGCTCCTGATAGGCGCGCGCCACGGCTTGCTCCTGCTCGATGTAACCGGCGCCGGCGACGTTCATGACGGGTGCCACGGGCAGCATCAGACAGGCGATCACGATGAGCGTGCGCGGTGCGCGGTGGCGCAGCGGATACAGCAGCATGCCGACCAGCGCGTAGTGGAAGAGGATATCCCCGAACCAGATCAGGTAGGCATGCGCGGCCCCGATAAGCAGCAGCCACAGCTGCCGCCGGTAGAAGATCGCCGCGAAGCCGGCCCCCTTCGCTTCCGCCCGGCCCGCCATCAGGACGATGCCCGCACCGAACAGCATCGAGAAGATGGTCATGAACTTCTGGTCGAACAGCAGGTGCGTGACGAACCAGGTCCCCAGGTTGTACCACTCCAGGCCGCCCATGATCAGCGGATTGGAGTAGGCGGCGAACGGCATCGCGAACGCGTATATGTTCATCACCAGGATGCCGAGGACCGCCACGCCACGCAGCGTATCGAGGGTCGTGATGCGTTCGCCGGGGGACACCGGGCCCGCCGCGGTGTCCCGCGGACCGTCCGGCGTACCGCCGGCGGGAGGGCGTGTCTCGGTCATTCTGTTCTCCCTGCGACGGCCGACGACGACCCGACGAGCGGAACCGTTCCCGGCGGATTGTAAGGCCTCGGCACGGCCCGGGCATCGATCCGCGCCGCCTCGCCTTCGGAGGAAGCCGATACCAAAAAAACCGGGCCCCTCCGCGACGGAAGGGCCCGGCCTTGTGAGGCTGATCATTGCCCCCGGTCAGGGGCAGGCGTTCAGGCCGCCTTGCTGGCGCTCAGCCACTTCTCGAGGTCGTCGGCACCGCCGATGAGTTCGCCGTCCACGAACACCTGCGGGAAGGTCGTCGACTT
>JARRPZ010000148.1:0-5897 GCA_037382365.1 Gammaproteobacteria bacterium | reverse complement strand
ACCGTACTCGGCGAATACTGCGCGGAGGTCGTCGGAGGTGACACTGTAAGCCAGGTTGCCGACATAGATATTCGTCATCTTTCAATCACTCTGCGGTCCGTAGAACAACACCGTCAGGGCAGCCAGACCGCCGAGCTTCTGACGATAATCCGGCCGGGACACGGCCATCACACGCTGCGCACCCGGGATCGTGATAACACGACGTTCCGCCATACGCCCGCAAAGTGTACTCCGGGCCGTCACCCCGCACCACCACTATTTCTCGAAGACACCGCGCGAAACGTCCCGCGTCATGTTCAATCGGTGCCGGCCATGCGCCGTATCGCCTCGGCCTCCTGCTGCGGCGTTATCCAGCGCCGGGGATTGGCGCGCCGCTCGGCCGCCAGACCCTGCCACCACCCGTGGGTCGCAAGCACCGTCTCCGCGAGCGGGCGGAAGCCCAGTCCGGCAGCCATTGCCGACGTATTGACGAAATGCACCGAGCCGTCCGTACTACTCAGCATGGGCGGCACGATCTCGAGGGACTCCAGGAGCGCCGGTGCCGGCCAGTGGAGACGCACGGGCGCCGACGTCGTGGCCGCAATGCCCCACAGCAGACCGCGCCTGTCCACGGGTGCCGCAGGCCCGGCAGCATTGAACACACCGGCCCTGTCCGCCTCGGCCAGACGGATCACCCAGGGACACAGATCGCGAGCGTCCACCCACTGGATCTCCGTTTCCGGCAATGCGGGCGCCAGGACGTCGCCGCCCCGGTGAATCCTTTCGACCCAGTAGGTGAAACGATCCGTCGTGTCTCCCGGCCCGACGATGTAGGTGGGACGCACGACCGTCGCCCGTTCGCCCAGAGCGGCGCGGACGATGCGGTCGCATTCGGCCTTCAGCGGCCCGTAGGTATCCCGGGTCACCTGTTCGACCCCGGGATCCTCCGGAGTGGCGAGCGGTCCGTCGACATCGAAGACATCGCCGGCCGAGAAATCGTACACGGCCACGGTGGAGATGTAGAGGTAGCGACCGACGCGGTCTTTCAACAATTCGACGCTGTCACGCACGTGCCGGGGCACGTAGCCGGAATTGTCGATCACCACGTCCCAGGTCCGGTCGCCGGCCAGCGACGCGAGCCCCTCGTCGATGCGCGAGTCCCGGTTGCCGATCAGCTCCTCGACCCGGTCGCCATACAGTCCCGGGTTCGAACCCCGGTTGAACATGGTCACGCGGTGTCCGCGGGCCAGTGCGTACTCGATCTGGTGCGGCCCGATGAAACCGGTGCCGCCGAGCACCAGCAAATCGAGCGGTCTGCCCGCCGGTGACGGTCGCTCGCTCGACGCACTGAGGCCCGCCCGCGCCATCGCGAGGCCGAGCCCACCGGCCGCCGCACCCAGGAATTGCCGTCGCGTCGTCATCCTCGCTCCCCCTCGTACTCACACGGCATCGCGTGCCCGATCGATATTGCCCCGACTAGCGCTTCTTCTTTTTCTTCGTCTTGCGCGCCGCCGGACGGGGCTTCGTCGAGGCATCCTCCTCGTCTTCCGCCGGTGCCTCGGCCGAGGACTGGCGTCCACGCAACGCCGTGCCCACCGCCTTGCCGAGGAAGCGCTGCACCTGAGCTGACGTCTCCAGCCCCTGGCTCACCCATGCATTGAAGAGTTTCGACGCGTCGAAATTCTTGATGTCGTGCTCGAGGCGATTCTGCAAGGCGTCGATCGCCTTCTTCTGAATTCCGCTCACGTCCGGCAGCCCCAGGCTCTCCCGGAACTCTTTCGGCGTCAGGTCGAACTCGATCGTTATCTTCATGTTTTCATCCCCTCCGATGTGCCGAGCCTCAAGATGCGAGGCGATAGTTGTTCTCGTCGAAGTGCTTCGTCCGCCACCAGTACTCCGTGGTTCGGCCGGCCCAATTGTTGGTGATACGACCGTGATCCATGTACCAGCTGCGCCCGACCCGTGCCCAGACCTTGTCGGCGAGGCGCCGCTGGAGAATCTGATTGTATCGTCGCTGCACGTCTTCCCGGACCTCTACGCGCTCGGCCCCGTTCGCGCGCATGTGCCGCAGACAGTCGACGATGTAGCGTACCTGGCATTCGACCATGATCAGGATGGAGGAATGCCCGAGATTCGTGTTCGGCCCGTAGGTCATGAACAGGTTCGGGAAGCCGGCCACCGTGATACCGAGATAGGCCTCTGCCCCCTCCTTCCACTCGTCGCGCAGACTGCGACCCGCCGTGCCGGTGATCTCCATCGGTGCCAGGAAGGGGTTGGTGCGGAATCCGGTCGCGAGGATCAGCACGTCGGCCGGTATCTCCCGGCCGCCGGCGACCCGCACGCCGTCGTCGGTGACCGCCTCGATCGTCTCCGTCACGAGCTCCACGTTGTCGCGGTCGAGGGCCTCGTAATAGTCGTCCGAGAACAGGATCCGTTTCGCACCGAAAGGATAGTCCGGCACCAGCTTCTGCCGCAGTTGCGGATCGCTTACCGCGTCCTCGATGTAGCGCCGGGTCTGTCGCGCACCCCACCATTTGTAGAATCGGTTCAGCCCCATCATGGGGTAGAGGACCGTCTCGCTCATCAGCCAGATGCGCATGCGATAGAGTCGGTGCAGGAAGGGCATGCGCTGTCCGAGCCACTTCTCGAATTCCGTGTATTCCCGATCATTCTTCGGCAGCATCCAGTTCGCCGATCGCTGCAGCACGGTCAGTCGGCGAACCTCGGGGGCGATCTGCGGCACGAACTGGACCGCGCTCGCCGCGTTGCCGATGACGACCACGTCGCGCCCGGCCAGTTCGACATCGTGATTCCAGCGGGCCGAATGGAAGCAGGGGCCGCGGAATTGGCCCAGGCCGGGTATGTCGGGCACGAAGGGGCGGCTGAGTTGACCCACACCGGTGACGAGGGCGTCGAACGTCTCCTCCGAGCCGTCCTGCAGCGAGACACGCCAGCATGCGCCGTCATCGTCCCAGCGCGCACCACGGACTTCCGTGTCGAAGCGGATATGGGGATAGAGCGCGTGTTTGCGCGCGCAGTGCTCCATGTAGCGGAGTATCTCGGGCTGGTGGGACCACTTGTGGGTCCAGCGCGGGTTCGGCTCGAAGGAATAGGAGTACAGTGCCGACGGAATGTCGCACTCCGCGCCGGGGTAGGTATTGTCGCGCCACGTGCCCCCGATCGCACCCGCTTTCTCGAACAGCGTGAAATCCTCGAAACCCGCCTCCCGCAGCTTGATGCCCATGCACAGGCCGGAGAAACCGGTACCGACTACTGCGACGCGCATGGCGCAGGATGGCGTATCCGCCAGGTACTGAACATGGTTGACCAGTCTACCGAAAGCAGCGGCTCAGGAATACAGCCGCAGGGCCTGCGGCACGAGTAATGCCCCCTCTTCTTCTTCGCGCTGCCAGGTCTCCAGATAGGCGCGCAGCCGCGCCGCATACGACGCGGCATCCTCGACGTACAGCCGATTGCCCAGGGCGAGCGACCACGCCCGCAGCTCCGCGCTGCGGCGATCGAGGAGAGCGAACAAAGCAGCGTGTCGGAGCTCCTCCGGTGCCTCTTGCCGGAGTGCCGCGCCGAGGACGGCCAGGTCGTGATCGTCGCCCAGCACGTCCGACAGACGCCGGGCCTCCCGGTGCACTGCTTTCAGGACCCGCGGCCACGCCGCGGAGACGAGCCGGGTATGGTAACGGTGGTACTTAACCCGTTTGCGCCAGGTGTGGAAGGTCTCCGCGCCGGGTTCCTCCATTGCCGTATGCATCGACTTCCGCGCCCGCTTGTAGGTCTTGCGCAAGCCCGCCTCGATCGCGGCGGCGCCGGGCGCCTCCAGCCCCCAGGAATCGATCCGGGCCGCCGCCTCCGGCAACTCGGAGCGGACCCGCTCGAGCGCCTGGCGGACGTCTGCATCATCCAGCGCCGCCCGGCGATCGGCGAGCCAGTCGCGGACGTCGGCGAACGCCTCGTCGGCGAGATCGTCGCCGTAGCGTCGGATCAGGGCGGCGAGGCATTCCTGCATCGAGGTCGCATCCCGGACGCCGGACAATTCGGCGGCCCGATCGCGGAACCAGGCGTTCTCCTCGGCATAGCCCGGGAATTCGGGACGCACGAGTCTTATCAGTCCGCGCATCTTCTTGCAGCGCTTGCGGAACGCATGGACCACACCGTGGAGATCCTCGTCCGCCCGGCCGAGTTCCTCCTCGGCCTTGGCGATCTGTTCGCGGGCGATGCGCCGCATGCCCTCCTCGACACTCTCTCCCGGCTGCAACCGGTAAGCCATAATCTCCTCCGACGATTCCGCTCGTCGTGTACTCTCGCACAACCACCCGGGGTCAGCCATGATCCTGCCCGGGACCAACCCCGCCCTGCAGCGAAGCCGGTTCCGCCGGGTGATGCCGGCAGGCGTCTCGCTGCTGCACGCGTGCCTCAGTCTCCCGATTTCGGTGACGGCCGGCCGTGACCGGCGAAACTGATATATTCGGCTCTCGGGCGAGGCGCGCGAACCGGACCGCTCTCGCAGTCGATACCATCAACCGGAGAGAGAGCCGATGAACCTGTATGCCATCCTGCGCCGCGACGGATTCGCCGACGGTCCCACGCTCGAAGCTGCGGCCGCACGCTCCACGGAGGTCGGTGACACGATGCCCGACGACGTCCGCTGGATACGCAGCTACGTACTGGGCGAAGGCAGCGGCAAACTGGGCACGGTGTGCATCTACCAGGCGAGCAGCGAGGACGCGATCCGCAAGCATGCGGAATCCGCCGGGCTGCCCGTCACGGAGATCGTCCCGATCGCCGACACGGTCATCGTCCGCCCGGACCCGGACTGAGCCGGTCCGGGCGTGGTCGCGGACACAGCGCCATGGTCACCACCAGCGGGCCCAGCAAGAAGTGCCCGTTGTCCGGGTCGGCATGAGGCAAGATCGCCGGGACATTACGCTCTCTTTATGAGACCGATGATCAGGAGCAGCACGACGGCCCCGAGCGTCGCGAGCGCGATCGATCCGACGAGGCCGCCGGCGGCGAGGCCCAGCACGTTGGCCAGGAATCCACCGACGAAGGCGCCCACGATACCGACGATGATGTTACCGATGAGGCCGAAGCCGCCGCCCTTTATCAACAGGCCGGCCAGCCAGCCCGCGACGGCGCCTATGGCGAGGAAGATTACGAGACTCGTTACATCCATTTGGGTGTCCTCTTTCTGGTTATTTTGATGATCCCGATCGCTCGGGGCAGGGACTCAGGCAGGCGAGAAGGGCGGCGTCCGGGAGCCGGCTACAGTGGCTCGCTACGGCCCTCGCCGCCGTGCTCGCCGAGATTACCATAGCGGTGATAATTGTCGCTGATGCTCTGTTCGCGCAGATACCAGAGCAGCTCGATCCTGCCTGCCGCCAGCACCGGTGTGTGGACGATGCAGGCGCCGGTCTCGGCGGCGGCCCGCAGCAGCGCCTCCGGCACACGATCGGGATGCGCGTAGCGTAGCCGGCCCACGCGTCCCGCGCGCATCATGCGGATGAGATCCTCGTCCGACTCGTGCACGAACTCGATGGCACCGGCCCAGGACTCCGTCAGCGATTCGAGCAACCGGATGACGTCGCTGTGATGATCAGGGGGCAGACTCATCACGGCGCGGGATCCCACGACATGCGCCGCCACGGCCCGGGCGCAGATATCGAATACGCTGTCGTCCGGATGGATGCGGCAGCGGACGACCGGCACCGGCAGGTAGCGGCGGATGTTGTCCTGGCCAAGCAGCCTGAAATGGTCGTGTTCACGGCCGAACTCGTCCCGGTAACACCGCTGGTAGCTGGCGCAGGCGCGCACCAGGCGATCCACGTCGGCGGCGTCCCAGCCACTTTCGTCACGGGATTCCTCTACCGCCCGCTGGAATTCGCCCACGAGACCGGCCGCCGCCG
>JARRPZ010000147.1:0-5967 GCA_037382365.1 Gammaproteobacteria bacterium | reverse complement strand
TAGCGACAACGATCTCAGCATGTTCGAGGCGGCCGACGAGTGTTATGCGCCGGCGAATGCCAACGAACTGATCAAGTCTGCCGCCACGGCCGTGATCGGCCACCATGATGAAGAGGGGATCGCCCGCTTCTTGAGGGAACGCTTCGCGCTCGGGTGAATTGGGCTGACTGCCACCCGGAAGATTTGATCGACTGTGACGTCAAAAGACGCAGAATCGTCATTGCAGGATCTAGAGGCGTGCGAACTCGCCAGCTCTGCTCATCGTTGATCCGGGCGTACCACGCCCGGTGCACTTGCGAAGGCATTCGGTGTCGTTGTTTCGGATGGCCGACACATCGATCGGCGGCGCACTGCCTCGCGGTGAGCCGCAGCCGATTGCCCGGCCTCCGGGTAGCGGGTCCATCCGGGCAGTCAGAAGACATTCGTCACTCGACCAGGTCCCAGTGAGGTCGGCCACCGAACCGCACTTCGAGCCGCTCGACGAACAGCCGCACCTTTGCTGAGAGATGACGGTTTCTCGGATAAAGGGCTGATAGCACGAGGTCGGCGGGTTTAAAATCCATCAGCAAGGTTTGCAGCGTCCCGTCCTGCAGAGCGTCGCCGACGATGAACGTTGGCAGCAGGGCGATGCCCTGGTCGGCCAGTGCGGCCGACTTGAGTATTTCGCCATTGTTGGACCAGAGCGCGCAGCTTATCGTGTAGCTGCGCTCCCCGGTCGGCCCGCTGAGACGCCAATGTGTCGTCGTGCCGGAGTAACCGTACTGGAGGCAGCGATGCGCTTTGAGGTGGCGCGGGTGATCCGGTTCGCCGTGCGTGTCGAGGTATCCGGGTGAGGCGCAGAGGACCCGGCGCACCGGTGCGATCTCCCGGCTAATCAGACTCGTGAGGTAGACCGGCTCGGATATGCGCATCGTGATATCGAAGCCTTCGTCGATGGGGTCGATGAACCGGTCGTTGAGTATCACTTCGACATGCACGTCGGGGTGCTCCGCCATGAACGCGGCGACCACCGGGGCGAGGTGCTGCGTGCCGAAGGTCATGGGCGCGTTCATGCGCAGATTGCCCGTCGGGTGCTCCTGCAGTTCAGTGACCGACGCGAGCGCCTCGTCCAGGTCGCTCAGGATCTGCACGCAGCGGTCGTAGAACGCCAGTCCCGTCTCCGTCGGCGTCACCTTCCGCGTGCTGCGCCGCAGGAGCTGAGTGCCGAGTTCGTTTTCGAGCGCGATGACCGCCTTGTTGACAACGGAGCGCGACAGACCCATCGCTCTGGCCGCCGCCGCGAAGCCCTTTGACTCCACCACTCTCGTGAACGCCCGCATGCTCTGGAGTTGGTCCATGATTGGTTCTGCCCTTACCGGTGCGGCGGCATCGGCCACCGACCCATTGTGGTTCAGCGATTGTCGACGAGGGAGAGACATAATGTCACCAAAGTGATGGATTGTCTCTCCAGACGCACAGCCACATACTCTGGGCAGAGCAAACATCCATCATTCAGGAGGCAGACATGCTGGCGATTCGGGCGGCAAACGAGCGTGGGAAAGCCAACTTCGGTTGGCTGGACAGCCGTCACACCTTCTCCTTCGGCCACTACTACGACCCGCAGTTCATGGGCTTCGGTCCGCTGCGCGTCATCAACGAGGACCGCGTGCGGCCCGGCGAGGGCTTCGCGACCCATGGCCACCGGGACATGGAGATCATCTCCTACGTGCTCGATGGAGCGCTGGAGCACAAGGACAGTCTCGGCACCGGGTCGATCATCCGCCCGGGCGACGTGCAGCGCATGACGGCGGGCACGGGCGTGCATCACAGCGAGTACAACGCATCCGCCACCGATCCCGTGCACTTCCTGCAGATCTGGATCCTGCCGGAGCGCGACGGGCTGGAGCCCGGCTACGAGCAGAAGGCATTCCCGGCGGAAGAGAAGCTGGGCCGGCTGCGGCTGGTCGGCTCTCGGGACGGCCGCGACGGATCGGTGACCATCCACCAGGACGTGGATCTGTACGCGGCGCTGCTCGGTGCCGGCGACGAGATCGCCCACCGGTTCGCCGAGGGCCGGTACGGCTGGCTGCAGGTGGCACGAGGCGCGGTTCGGCTGGAGGGCAGCGAACTCGAGGCCGGCGACGGCGTCGCCTTCAAGGGTGTGCGCGACCTCCGGCTCGCGGGCGTCGACGATGCCGAGGTCCTGCTGTTCGACATGGGCGGCTGAGCGTAATCAAAAACACAGAGGAGCAGATGATGACCACCAGGCCGGAACTTCTGACCGCAGAGAACTCGCAGCTGATCTTCATCGATCACCAGCCGCAGATGGCCTTCGGCGTGCAGTCGATCGATCGCCAGACGCTGAAGAACAATGTCGTCGCGCTGGCGAAGGCGGCTAAGCTGTTCGCGATACCGACGACCATCACCACCGTCGAGACGGAATCGTTCTCCGGCTACACCTATCCGGAGTTACTCGCGGTGTTCCCGGAGCACGAGTTGCTGGAGCGTACCTCGATGAACTCCTGGGACGACCGCAAGGTGCGCGATGCGCTCGCCGCCAGCGGCAGGAACAAGGTGATCGTGTCGGGGCTGTGGACCGGTATCTGCAACAACATGTTCGCCTTCTCCGCCATGGCGGACGCCGGCTATGAGATCTATATGGTGGCGGATGCCTCCGGCGATACCTCGCCGGAAGCACACGACCTCGCGATGCAGCGCATGATCCAGGCCGGCGTCGTGCCGATGACCACCATCCAGACTCTGCTCGAGTGGCAGCGGGACTGGGCGCGGCGTGAGCACTACGACGGCCTCATGGACATCATCCGCGAGCACGGAGGGGCGTACGGCATGGGCATCGACTATGCGTACACGATGGTGCACAAGGCCGAGGAACGGGCGGCGCACGGCCCGGTCCTCGCTCCGGTGCCCGCCTGAGCCCGGCGTAATCCGTATCCCGATTAAACCCGAACCCGGAGTCAACGATGAGCAATCGACCTGAACGGGGGTCCGGCGTATCCCGACGCGAATTCCTCGGGCTCTCCGGTGCACTCGCCGGCAGCGCTCTCCTGTCTGCGTTGGGTGCATCGGGCGCGCGAGCCGCGGACCGGGCGCCCGCCGACCTGATCCTGACCGATGCGAATATCATCACGCTGGACCCGACGACGCCGCGGGGCGAGGCGATCGCGATACGCGACGGTCTGGTGCAGGCGGTCGGGAAGACCCGCGATGTGCTGGCGTTCGAGGGCAGGGCTACCGAGGTGCTGTCGCTGGGCGGCCGCACCGTGATACCGGGTCTCAACGACAGCCACATGCACCCGACCCGCGCCGGGCGGTTCTATGCCCTGGAACTCCGCTGGGACGGTGTGCCGACCCTCGACCACGGCCTGAACATGATCCGCGACCAGGCCCGGCGTACCCCGGCCGGGCAGTGGGTGCGGGTCGTCGGCGGCTGGTCGCCGTTCCAGTTCGCGGAGCGGCGTATGCCCACACCCGCCGAGCTGACGCGGGCAGCGCCGGAGACACCGGTCTACGTGCTCTACCTCTACAGCCAGGGTTTCCTCAACAAGGCGGCGGTCGAGGCCCTCGGTCTCTCGCCGGACATCGAGACGCCTCCCGGCACGGCCTACGAGTTCACGGCCGACGGCGGCGCCGTCATCCACGCGCGACCCAACCCGGACCTGCTGTACGGCACAATCGCGGCGCTGCCGCCCATGTCGCCCGCCGAACAGGCGCTCTCTACCCGGCATTTCTACCGCGAGCTGAATCGCTTCGGCCTCACCAGCGTCATCGACGCCGGCGGCGGCGGACACCGCTTCCCCGAGGACTACACGGGCTCCGAGGCACTGGCGCTCGCCGGGGAGTTGCCCGTGCGCATCTCCAAGTACCTCTTCCCGCAAAACAAGGGGCAGGAGCTTGCCGAGTTCCAGAAGTGGACCCGCGACTGGGAGGTCAACGTCGACCGCGCCGAGTCGCTCATGAACGCCTACGTCCTGCGGGGAGGCGGGGAGTTCCTGGTCTGGGCGGCGGGCGACTACGAGAATTTCCTGGCAGACCGCCCGGACATCACGACGCGGCCGCGCTGGCGCAGTCAGCTGATCGCCGTCACCCGCCATCTGCTCGCGAACCGCTGGCCGCTGCGCATCCACGCCACCTACGACGAGTCGGTGAACCATATCCTCGACGTGTTCGAAGAGGCGCATGCCAGGGAAGTGGGCGAAGGCCGTCTCGGATTCGGCGGCATACGCTGGGCCCTCGACCACGGCGAGACGCTGAAGAAGCCGACACTGCAGCGAATCAAGGCGCTCGGCGGCGGCATGGCGATGCAGGCACGTATGGCCTACGCCGGAGAATATTTCCTTGCGCGTTACGGCGAGGAGGTGACCCGGAATGCGCCGCCGCTCCGCGACGTCATCGACGCGGGCCTGCCGCTCGGTCTCGGTTCCGACGCCACACGGGTGGCAAGCTACAACCCCTGGCTCACGCTCTACTGGGCCACCACCGGCAGGAGCGTCGGCGGCACCGAGTTGCACGGCCCGGAGCAGCGCCTCAGCCGGATGGAGGCGCTGTTCCATCACACCGTCGGATCCGCGTGGTTCAGCCAGGAGGAGGTCCTGAAGGGCCGGCTGAAGTCCGGGCAATTCGCGGATCTCGCGGTGCTGAACGCGCCCTACCTGGAGGTGGACGACGAGGAGCTGCGCCACATCGAGGCCGATCTGACCGTGATGAACGGGCAGGTGGTCTACGACAGCGGCGAGTTCGGCGGTCGCGCGCGAGCGCCCGAAGCCATCGAGCCGTCGTGGTCGCCGGTGCGGAGCCACGGCGGTTACTACCGCCGGGCGGGACGGGAGGGGTAGGGGACGATGTCCGACCTCGTGCTCTACAACGGCAGGATCACCACGCTCGACCCGGCGGCCCCCGAGGCGACCGCCGTCGCGATCTCCGGCGGCCGCGTGGCGCAGACCGGCTCTGATCGCGAAGTCCTGGCGGCGGCGCCGGATGATGCAAAGCGCATCGACCTCGACGGCAGGCGGGTCGTCCCCGGCCTGAACGACAGCCACACGCACCTGATCCGCGGCGGGCTGTCCTACAACATGGAGCTCCGCTGGGAAGGCGTGCCCTCCCTGGCCGACGCCCTGGCGATGCTCCGGGCGCAGGCCGACCGAACCCCCCCGCCCCAGTGGGTACGCGTAATCGGCGGCTGGTCCGAGTTCCAGTTCGCCGAGCGTCGCATGCCGACGCTTGCAGAGATCAACGAAGCGGCGCCGGATACGCCGGTATTCATCCTGCATCTCTACGGCCGTGCCCTGCTGAATCGTGCAGCACTGAATGCGCTCGGCTTCGATGCGCGGACCCCGGACCCGCCGGGCGGGGTGATCGAGCGCGATGTACGCGGCAACCCCACCGGCCTCCTGCTCGCGAAGCCTTCGGCGCTGATCCTGTACTCCACGCTCGGCAGGGCGCCGAGGCTCGACCGGGCCGACCAGCTGAACTCGACCCGCCACTACATGCGCGAGATGAACCGCCTCGGTATCACCAGCGTCATCGACGCCGGCGGCGGCGGCCAGAACTACCCGGAGGACTACGAGGTCATCCGCGAGCTGCACGACGCCGGCGAGCTGACTGTGCGCGTGGCCTACAACCTGTTCGCCCAGACGCCCGGGCAGGAGCTCCCGGACTACGAGCGCTGGGTGGCGCTGATCGGGCCCGGTGCCGGGGACGACTACCTCCGCATGAACGGCGCGGGCGAGAATCTGGTCTGGTCGGCCGCCGACTTCGAGAACTTCCTTGAGCCGCGTCCGGAGCTCGGTCCGGCCCTCGAGGACGAACTCGAGGCGGTCGTGGCGCTGCTGGCCGAACGCGAATGGCCGTTCCGTATCCACGCCACCTACGACGAGTCCATCGACCGCTTCCTCTCGGTCTTCGAGCGCGTCAACGGCCGTCAGCCGTTCAGGACCCGTTTCATCATCGACCATGCCGAGACCATCAGCC
>JARRPZ010000146.1:0-6081 GCA_037382365.1 Gammaproteobacteria bacterium | reverse complement strand
CCGAAGGACACCGCGAAGATCTTCAGCCACAGTTTATAGAGGCTCATGTAGGCGGGCTTGCCGGTCTTCAGCCACAGCGCCTCGAGCATCACCAGCCAGCTCGCCAGCCCGATCGTGAAGGCCGGGAACAGGATGTGGAAGGACACTGTGAAAGCGAACTGGATCCGCGCGAGCATGAGTGCATCCATGAGTCCGTCACTCCTGTCGGAAGTCGGGGGAGGACGCCGCCCGAAGGACGGCCCTTAGACCGAGTCTAAGTTACGCAGAGCAGCACTGCATCCGGACATTCCACTACCCGGGACGGCCGGCGTGGCTCAGGAGCCGGTGTTCTGGCGTGAGTCGCGCTTGCGTTCGCTCTCGGTGAGGAGCTTCTTGCGGAGCCGGATTCCGGCCGGGGTCACCTCGACCAGTTCGTCGTCGTCGATGAACTCCAGCGCCTGTTCCAGTGAGAACCGTATCGGCGTCGTGAGCAGGATATTCTCGTCGGAGCCGGCAGCCCGGATGTTCGTGAGCTGTTTCGCCTTGGTGGGATTCACCACGAGGTCGTTGCCCCGGCTGTGGATGCCGACGATCATGCCTTCGTAGACTTCCGTGCCGTGGCCGATGAAGAGTCTGCCCCGCTCCTGCAGGTTGAACAAGGCGTAGGCGAGGGCCTTGCCCTGCACGTTCGAGACCAGCACGCCGTTCACCCGCTGGCCGATGCCGCCTGCCACCGCGGGGCCGTATTCGTCGAACACGTGGTGGATCAGCCCGGTGCCGGCGGTGGCCGTCAGGTACTCGGTCCGGAATCCGATCAGGCCGCGGGACGGGATACGGTAATCGAGGCGCATGCGGCCCTTGCCGTCCGGCTGCATGCCGAGCAGTTCGCCCTTGCGCTCGGCCAGGCGGCTCATGACCGCGCCCTGATAATCCTCCGCGAAGTCCACGGTGAGGAGTTCCCAGGGCTCGAGCCACTTGCCGTCCTTCTCGATGCGGATCACCTCGGGTCGCGACACGGCGAGCTCGTAGCCCTCCCGACGCATGTTCTCGATCAGGACCGAGAGATGCAGCTCTCCCCGGCCCGAGACTCTGAATTTGTCCGGATCGTCCGTCTCTTCGACACGCAGGGCCACATTGTGCTTCAGCTCCTGCTCCAGCCTTTCGCCGATCTGCCGGCTGGTCAGGTACTTTCCCTCCTTGCCGGCGAAGGGCGACTTGTTCACCTGGAAGGTCATGGTGATGGTCGGCTCGTCCACGCTGAGCGCCGGCAACGCCTCCGGATGTTCGCGATCGCAGAGCGTGTCGGAGATGTGCAGCGTCTCTATGCCGGAGAACGCTACGATGTCGCCGGCAGAAGCCGACTCGATCTTCTGCCGCTCGAGCCCGTGGAAGCCGTACAGCTCCAGCACCCGTCCGGGCCGCTGCGAGCCGTGGGCGCCGACGATGGTGACCGTGGTATTCGCCGGCAGCGTGCCGCGGGTGATGCGTCCGATGCCGATGACGCCGACGTAGGGATCGTAGTCGAGGCTGGACACCTGTAGCTGCAGCGGTCCGTCCGGATCCACTTCCGGGCGAGGCACGTGGCGCACGATCGCCTCCAGCAATGGCGTCATGTCGCCTCCGGCCACCTCCGGTTCGGTGCCGGCGTAACCGCCGAGGGCGGAGGCATAGATCACCGGGAAGTCGAGCTGCGCATCCGTGGCCCCCAGCCGGTCGAAGAGATCGAAGGTCTGATCGAGCACCCAGCCCGGGCGTGCGCCGTCCCGGTCGATCTTGTTGATGACGACCAGCGGCGTGAATCCGCGCGCGAATGCCTTCTGGGTGACGAAACGGGTCTGAGGCATGGGTCCGTCCACGGCGTCGACGAGCAGCAGGACGCTGTCCACCATGCTCAGCACCCGCTCCACCTCGCCGCCGAAGTCCGCGTGGCCGGGGGTATCCACGATGTTCACCCGCCACTCGCCCCAGCGTATCGCCGTGTTCTTCGACAGGATCGTGATGCCCCGCTCGCGCTCGAGATCGTTGGAGTCCATGACCCGCTCGCCGATGTCGGCGCGGGCGTCCAGCGTGCCGCTCTGTTGCAGCAGACGATCCACGAGGGTCGTCTTGCCGTGGTCAACGTGGGCGATGATGGCGATATTGCGGAGTTTGTCGACGGCGGTCATGAGGGAGTGCGATGGCAGGCGGGCCGCGCATTATAGGGCTTCCCGCGTCCACCGGTGCGGATTTATTCGGTGTCGCTCAGTGCGGGCAGATCTGTCCCGTGTCGAGACAGCGTACGAGCGTGGGGCCCATGCTCGCCGCATCCGGCCGGCGCGGGTCCGATACGCCGTAGAAATAGCCGTCCCGGTACAACACCGACTGCAGGCTGCCCATCGACCATCGCGCCTCGGCCAGCTCGTGGCCCCGGGCTCTCAGCAGCGCCAGGGTATCCGGGCTGAACCCGGGCTCGATGCCGAGCACGTCGGGCATCCACTGGTGATGGATGCGGGGTGCGTGGGTGGCGTCCGCGATGCCCATACCATGATCGATGATGTTCACCAGTTGCTGCAGCACCGTGGTGATGATCCGGCTGCCGCCCGGTGTGCCGGTGGCCAGCACCGGCACACCGTCCCGGAACAAGAGTGCCGGCGTCATGGAGGAGAGCGGGCGCTTACCCGCCCCCACCGCATTCGCCTCGCCGCCCAGCAGTCCGAATGCGTTCGGGACACCCGGCTTCGCCGAGAAGTCGTCCATCTCGTTGTTCATCAGGATGCCGGTCCCCGGGATCGTGACCCCCGATCCGTAGGAGAAATTCAGCGTATAGGTATTGGCGACCACGTTGCCTTCCGCGTCCATCACGGAATAGTGGGTCGTGTCGGGACTCTCCGGGGCCGGCACCGTTCCCGGCCGGATCTCGGTGGACGGCGTCGCCTCCGTCATGTCGATCTGCGCCGCGAGTCGTTTCGCGTAGGCATCGCCGGTGAGCCAGTCGACGGGCACATCGTAGAAATCCGGATCGCCAAGGTGCTTGCTGCGGTCCGCGTAGGCGCGGCGCATGACTTCCGCCAGCAGGTGCAGCGCATCCGCACTCCCGTAGCCCATCTGCGCCACGGGAAACTCCTCGAGGACATTCAGCATCTGCACGATGTGCACGCCACCGGAACTCGGCGGCGGCATCAGGGCGATCCGGTAGCCCCGGTATTCGCCCGTGACCGGTGCCCGCTCGACGACCCGGTAGCCGGCCAGGTCCTCGATCGTGATCAGCCCGCCATTGGCCTCCATCTCCCGCGCGATCTTCTGCGCGATCTCGCCCTGGTAGAAGGCTTCCGGTCCCTCCCCGGCGATCAGCTCGAGGGAGGCCGCGAGGTCCGGCTGACGAAAGTGCTCACCCGGCTGCCAGGTGGTCCCGTCGGGTTTGTAGTAGGCATGGGCCGTCGCCGGGTTCAGGATCAGGCGCTGACGGCTGCGCTCCAGGCTCCAGTTCATGTCGTGGCTGACGACGAAACCTTCCCGCGCCAGTTCGACGGCCGGGGCGATGACGGCGGCCCACGGCATGGTGCCGTAGCGCGCCAGGGCGTGATGCAGCCCCGCCACCGTGCCCGGCACGCCGGACGCGCGATGGCTGTACCGCGAGGCGTCCTTGTCGACGGACCCGTCGGCATCCAGGAATATGTCGCGCCCGGCCGCCGCGGGCGCCATCTCCCGGTAGTCGATGGCGATCGTTCGTTCTTCTCCGGCCATATGGACCATCATGAAACCGCCGCCGCCCAGATTGCCTGCCCGCGGCAATACCACGGCGAGTGCGAACCCGACCGCCACCGCGGCATCGACCGCATTGCCACCTTCCGCCAGTATGCGCGCCCCGACCGCCGTGGCGAGCGCATTCTGGGTGGCCACCATGCCGAGTGCATCCACGACCGGATGGTGGATGGCGTCGTAGCGGATGATCGGCTCACCGGCGCTCTCCCGGGCGTCGGCAGGGGAAGGGGCAGCGGCAATGATGGCGAGGGCGACGAGGACAGAGATCGACAGCGGTGCGAGTCGACGGATCATGGTGATTGCAGGGCTCCCGGGGATGCTGGCTTAACCCGGCAGTATACCGCGCGGTTATCGGGTAGCATCCGGGCGGTGGACCCCAGGCTGTCGGAGGACGAACGTGGATCCGGAATCATGGCGTGCCGCGGGACGGCATCTGACGATCGCCGGGCGCAGGCTCTTCCTGATGGACAGCGATCCGGACGGCGAGCGGCAGCGCACGATACTGCTGATCCACGGGTTCCCGACCGCGGGTTGGGACTTCAGCGCAATCTTTTCCGGCCTCGAGCGGGAATTCCGCCTGGTCATACCGGACATGCTGGGCTTCGGTTTCTCGGAGAAGCCGAAGCGCCACGACTACTCCATCCACGAGCAGGCGGACCTGCTGGAGGGGATGATCGACGCGCTGTCTCTCGAGCGCTTCCACGTGCTCGCCCACGACTACGGCGACACCGTCGCGCAGGAGCTGCTCGCACGGGAGAACGAGAGGGCACCGGCGGCGCGACACTGGCTCTCGCTGTGCCTGCTGAACGGGGGCCTGTTTCCGGAGACTCACCACGCACGGCTGTCGCAGAAGCTCCTGCACGGCCCGCTGGGCGGCATCGTCGCCCGCCTCATGAACCGGGGCACCCTGGAGAGAAACCTGCGGGCCGTCTTCGGACCGGATACGCCGCCCTCGCCGGAGGACATGGAGGCGTTCTGGACGCTCGTCACACACGAGGGCGGCAACACGATCACGCACCGGCTGATCCGCTATATCCACGACCGGCGCGTCCACCGCGAACGCTGGGTCCGCGCTTTGCGCGAGGCGTCCATCCCGATCCAGCTGATCAACGGATCGCTGGATCCCGTCTCCGGCGCACACATGGTCGAGCGCTACCGCGAAGTCGTCGGGACCACGGACATCGTCGAGTTGCCGCGCATCGGCCACTACCCCCAGGTGGAGGCGCCGGAAGAAGTGGTTCGACATTACCGGGCTTTCCTTGAAGCGCACTTCCCCGCCGGAGACAATGCCTGATCGTCGGCAGGCAACGACACTGCAGGGAGAGCGCGAGTGACCGAGAAATTCTGGGATCTGTTGATCCGGGGCGCCAGGGTATTCGACGGCTCCGGCGAACTGCCACGCAACGAGGACATCGCCGTCCGGGACGGCCGTATCGCCGCCCGTGGCGTCGGACTGCCGGAAGCGGGCGCGGCGCAGGTCATCGACGCGACCGGCAAGTGGCTCATGCCCGGCCTGCTGGACATCCACACCCATTTCGACCTGGAGGTCGAGATCGCGCCGGGACTCCCGGAGGCCGTGCGGCACGGCACGACCACGGTGGTGGTCGCGAACTGCAGTCTCGGGCTCGCTTTCGGCAACCAGCGCCGTGACGGCACCGATCCCGTGGTGGACTGTTTCGCCCGGGTCGAGAACGTGCCGAAACACGTCCTGTCCAAGGTGGCGGACCGGGCGGACTGGGAGGACAGCGGCGCCTACCTGGATCACCTGGACTCCCTGCCGCTCGGCGCGAACATCGTGACGCTGATCCCGCACTCCATGCTGCGTATCGAAGTCATGGGCCTGCAGGACAGCATCAGCCGGGAACCGACCGAAGCCGAGCTGGACCGGATGGCCTCGCTGCTCGACCGGGGCATGCGTCAGGGTTACGCCGGCCTCTCCACGGACGCACTGCCTTTCCATTATCTCGCGAACGATCCGCACCGCGACCGCAAGATCCCTACCCAGTACGGCAGCTATGGCGAACTGAAACGCCTCACCGACGTCGTGCGTCGGCACGGCCGCGTCTGGCAGGCGACACCCCCGAAGGACAGCATCGCGCAGACGCTGCGCAATCTGCTCCTGACGAGCGGACGGCTGCACGGCCGACCCCTGAAGACGACGGTGGTCGCGGCCCTCGACGTCGCCACGAACCGGGGCATCGCCAAACTCGGCATACTCCTCGCGCGGCTGCTGAATTCACGCGCCGTCGATGGACGATTCGCGCTGCAGGCGCTGGCCGGGCGCTTCAAGATCTGGTCGGAGGGCCCGATCAATCCCATCTTCGAGGAGATACCCGTACTGCGCCGGCTGAACATGACGGA
>JARRPZ010000145.1:0-6096 GCA_037382365.1 Gammaproteobacteria bacterium | reverse complement strand
GCGCTCGCTCACCGCGAGGACCACGAGGCCGACATCGCCAACTATGCGGACCGACCCCTGGATCAGCTGGATCCGGTCGAGGTCGCGGTGCTGCTGGTGGGCCTGGAGGAACTCAAGCACCATCCGGAAGTGCCGTTCCGCGTCGTGATCAACGAGGCGGTCGCCGTCGCCCGGCGCTACGGGGCGGAAGAGGGGCACAAGTACGTCAATGCCATCCTCGATGCGGCGGCGGCCCGGTACCGGAAACCAGAGAAGGCCATCGCCCGACGCTAGCGTCTTCTGACTGGTTTGCACTGCCGTGGATGAATTCGACCTGATCCAGCGCTACTTCCGCCGCCCGGCACCCGGTGTCGCGGTCGGGATCGGCGACGACGGCGCTATCGTCGGCCTGCCGCCGGGCCACGAACTCGTGGTCGTCGTCGACACCCTGGTCGCGGGCGTCCATTTCCCGGACGACATCACGGCCGAGGACGTGGGTTACCGCGCTCTGGCGGTGAATCTCAGCGATATCGCGGCCATGGGCGCGGAGCCCGCCTGGATGACCCTGGCCCTGACGCTGCCGGAGGCCGACGCCGCGTGGCTGGACGGCTTCGCCGCGGGTCTGTTCGGTCTCGCGGATCGTTACGGCGTGTCCCTCATCGGTGGCGACACGACACGTGGTCCCCTCACCGTTACGGTAGAGGTGCTCGGTCACCTTCCCGCCGGTCTTCGCCTGCTGCGCGGCGGTGCGCGGGCGGGAGATGTCCTCTTCGTCAGTGGCACCCTCGGCGATGCGGCCGCCGGCCTCGCCGACGTGGACGCGAAGCACGCTGCAGCCCGGCAGCTGCGTCACCGGTTTCTGCGACCCGAGCCGCGCGTCGGCCTCGGTCTGACCGTTGCCGGCCGGGCCAGCGCCGCCATCGACATCTCCGACGGCCTGCTCGCCGATCTCGGGCACGTCTGCCGCGCGAGCGGTGTCGGTGCCGTGGTCGAAACGGAGAGACTGCCGTTGTCGGCCGCTCTGCTGGAGTGCGTGGGATTCGAGCAGGCGCTCCGCTACGCGCTCCACGGCGGGGACGACTACGAGCTCTGCCTGACGCTGCCGCCGGATGCCGATCTCGATGAGCCGGAGATCACGCGGATCGGTACGATCACCGCGGAGCCCGGCATCCGCCTGCTTGCCGACGGCCGGTTCACGGAGGTAGCCGCCGATGGCTATCGGCACTTCGGTGACGCGCCGTGACGACGGTCGATGCGCGGACCGTACTCGGGGATCCGGTGCATTTCCTCGCCTTCGGCGCCGGCGCCGGCCTCGCGCCGAAGGCGCCGGGCACGGTCGGCTCGCTCTGGGGCGTATTGCTCGCCTGGCTGACGGCGGGCTGGAGCCTCCCGCTCCAGTGCCTGTTGCTCGCCGTGCTGAGTGTGGCGGGCATCGCAATCTGCGGCGAGAGTGCCCGGCGACTGGGTGAGCACGATCACCCCGGCATCGTCTGGGACGAGATCGCCGGTTGCTACCTGACTCTTCTGGTCGCAGGCGACGATCCCATCTGGCTCGCCGCCGGCTTTGCCGCCTTCCGGCTCTTCGACATCTGGAAACCCTGGCCGATTCGGGACCTGGATCACAGACTCCACGGAGGGGCGGGAATTATGCTCGATGACCTCGTTGCGGGGGTCTACGGAGCCGTGATTCTCGCCGTCATAAAGTGGGTCAGCAGCACAGTCTGAAACCGGATGGGACAATCGGTCGCGAGAGAGGCCGCTTCACCGGATATCCCGGCGAAGATCGGCAAGTACGTCATCATCAATCAGGTGGGCCGCGGCAGCACCGGTAACGTCTACCTGTCCCACGACCCCTATTATCGGCGTGACGTCGCGATCAAGGTCTACAACGTGGCGCCGGATGGCGAGGACCCGGAGCGCGCCCGGGTCACGCGCAAAATGTTCTTCAACGAAGCCCACATGGTGGGGATGCTGCAGCATCCGAACATCCTGCCCATCTACGATGCCGGCGAGGAGGGCGGGAAATACTATGTCGTGACCGAGCACGTACACGGCGCACGCACCCTCGCCAAGTACTGCAAGCCCGACAACCTGCTGCGTGTCGACGATATCGTCCAGATCATCTACAAGTGCGCGAAGGCGCTGCACTACGCGCACAGCCGCGGCGTAATTCACCGCGACATCAAGCCCTCGAATATCATGCTCACGACGGATAACGACGTGCGCATCATCGATTTCGGCATCGCCATCGTCCGCGACTCCGATGTCTCTCACATACAGGGCATCGCGGGCTCCCCGAGCTACATGTCGCCGGAACAGGTGCAGTCTCAGCCGCTGAGCAGCCGGTCGGATATCTACTCTCTCGGCGCCGTGATGTACGAACTGCTCACCGGTTTCCGGCCGTTCCGGGCGAACAACCTGGCGAAGCTCCTGCATCAGATCGTGTTCGCGACCGCGCTGCCGATCCACCGTTATCGGAATGATATCGGCGAGGATCTGGAGAACGTCGTGGCCGTAGCCATGCAGAAGGAACCGGAGAAGCGCTACGCCAACGGACTGGCGCTCGCTGCCGAGCTCACCCGGGTCTACCAGCAGCTCCGCACGACCTACGACAGTGTCGACGACAATGAACACTTCGATCTGCTGCGCCAGCTGCGCTTCTTCCACGATTTTTCCCATTCCGAGATCTGGGAAGTGCTCCGGGCGAGCGACTGGCGCGAGTATCCTGCGGGCGAGGAAGTCGTCCGGGAAGGCGAGACCGACGACCGTTTCTACATCATCGTTTCCGGCGAGGTATCGGTCTCGAATCACGGCCGCGAGGTGGGACGACTCGGCCAGGGTGACTGTTTCGGCGAGTCCAGCTACGTCAGCGGGGCCAGGAATCTGGCTTCGATCAGCGCCCGCCAGCCGCTCACGGTGCTGCGCGTGAGCGCAACCCTGCTGGAGCAGGTTTCCTCGTCGTGTCAGCTACACTTCAACAAGGTCTTCCTGCGCTCGATGATCAATCGGTTGCAAATGGCGACCCGGCTCGACGACACCGCCTCGCGCGCGATCGAGGCGCGGGTGGGCTGATCGAGACGCTCAGTCGTCGGGCTCGAACGGCTGGCTGGCGGCATCCCCATCGGATTTCTCCAGCAGTATCTCCACCTTCTGCTCCGCGTCGCGGAGCGCGGCCTGACAGTTGCGGGTGAGGGCGATGCCCCGCTCGAATTTCTTCATGGCCGCCTCCAGGGACAGATCCCCGGACTCCATCTCCTCGACGAGTGCTTCGAGTTCGCCGAGCGCCTGCTCGAGATTGATATCGGTTTCCTTCTTCCTGGCCATGGGACGATTCCTGCGCGGTGGGTGGACGCCGGTAGCGCTACGCTAACGTCGGCGGACCCAACGGTCAACGCGCGCGGGTCAACGCGCGCGCGGGCGCGTGCTTGACATGGGCGGGGGGTGTTCTTAGACTCGATTCTAAACTTAGACTGAGTCTAAACCCACGGTTGATCAACCGAACTCAAGGAGCATTGAGATGGAACTGAAAGGCAGCAAGACGGAGCAGAATCTGAAAGAGGCGTTTGCCGGTGAATCCCAGGCCAATCGCCGTTATCTCTACTTCGCATCCAAGGCCGACGTCGAAGGCTACAACGACGTCGCGACGGTCTTCCGCTCCACCGCAGAGGGCGAGACCGGTCACGCCCATGGTCACCTGGAGTACCTCGAGGAATGCGGTGACCCCGCCACCGGCGAGCCCATCGGCGACACCGCCGCCAACCTGAAGGCGGCCATCGCAGGTGAGACCCACGAGTACACCGACATGTACCCGGGCATGGCGAAGACGGCTCGCGACGAAGGTTTCGACGAGATCGCCGATTGGTTCGAGACGCTTGCCAAGGCCGAGCGCTCCCACGCCAACCGTTTCCAGAAGGCACTGGATACGCTGGACGCCTGATCGGGTCGGATAAAGCGGCCGGGCCGGTGCGGCCCGGCCGTCGTTCGTCTGCCACCGGAGAACGACGATGAGCGAAGAACCGCGGGAAGGCAGTCTGGAGGCGCCCACGCGCCATCCGATCGACTGGCAGAGCACCGAGTTCTGGGACGAGGGTGCCCTCTTCGACGAAATGGAGCGCGTCTTCGATATCTGCCACGGCTGCCGCCGCTGTTTCAATCTCTGCCATTCCTTCCCGACCCTGTTCGACGCCGTCGACGAGTCGGAGACCGGGGAACTGGACTCGGTACCCAGGAAGGCCTACTGGGACGTCGTCGATCACTGTTATCTGTGCGACATGTGCTACATGTCCAAGTGCCCCTATGTGCCACCCCACCCGTTCAACATCGACTTTCCCCACCTGATGCTGCGCGCCAAGGCGGTACGCTTCCGTCGCGACGGGGCATCCACACGGGACAGGATCCTCTCCTCGACCGACACGGTCGGCAGACTGGCCGGCATCCCCGTCGTCGTTCAGGCGGTGAATGCGGCCAACCGGAGTGCGACGGGTCGCAAGCTGCTCTCGAAGGCTCTCGGCGTGCATCCGGACGCGCCGCTGCCCGCCTATCATTCTTCCACGGCCCGCAAGCGTCTCAAGTCCCACGTGGGCCGCAGCGGGGAAGGCGCGGAGCCTGCCGGGCGGACGCGGGGACGCGTCGTGCTTTTCACGACCTGCTACGGGAATCGGAACCTGCCGTCGATGGACGAGGACCTGGTCGCGGTCTTCGAGCATAACGGGATACCGGTCGCACTCGCCGAGAAGGAGCGGTGCTGCGGCATGCCGAAGCTCGAACTCGGCGATCTGGAGGCGGTCCGCGAGGCGAAAGACGTGAATGTGCCGGAGCTGGCCCGATGGGTGGATGCCGGCTGGGATATCGTCGCGCCGGTTCCCTCCTGCGCCCTGATGTTCAAGCAGGAATTGCCCCTGCTGTTCCCCGACGATCCGGCGGTCGCGAAGGTGCGGGACGCCATGTTCGATCCCTTCGAATACCTCGCCCTGCGCAATCGGGAAGGGAAGCTGAAGACGGATTTCGCGAAGCCGCTCGGCAAGGTGGCCTACCAGATACCGTGTCACCTGCGCGTCCAGAACATCGGTCAGAAGACCCGGGAGGTCCTGTCGCTGGTGCCGGATACCGACGTCAAGGCCATCGAACGATGTTCCGGTCATGACGGTACCTATGCGGTCAAGAAAGAGTTCCACGACATCTCGGTGAAGATCGCTCGACCGGTCGTGCGCCAGGTGGACAGCGCGGCACCGGATCACTTCGTGAGCGACTGCCCGATGGCCGCCGAGCAGATCGCCCGGGGCACCGACAAGGTGGAAGCCAACCACCCGATGAGCCTGTTGCGCAGCGCTTACGGGATCTGAAGAAACGCGAACTACAGGACGGATGCAGACGATCATGGAAAAGCTATCGGCCGACGATCTGATGACGC
This sequence comes from Gammaproteobacteria bacterium, assembly GCA_037382365.1. Lineage (GTDB taxonomy): Bacteria > Pseudomonadota > Gammaproteobacteria > Steroidobacterales > Woeseiaceae > Lentisalinibacter. The sequence goes on along the minus strand of JARRPZ010000145.1, from coordinate 707 downwards.
TGGAAGCCTATGCGCGCCAGCGGAGCGAGTTCCGCGCCAGGGTGTTGGCCCACAAAAAGGACCGGCAGATCGCCTTCGGCGAGAACGCGACGCTGTACTTCGAGGACCGGCTGACCATGCAGTACCAGGTCCAGGAGATGCTGCGCATCGAGAAGATCTTCGAGCCGGAGGGCATCGAGGAGGAGCTCTCCGCCTACAATCCACTCATCCCCGACGGATCGAACTGGAAGGCGACCTTCATGGTCGAGTTCCCGGATCCGGAAGAGCGGCGGGAACAGCTGACCCGACTGCGCGGGATCGAGGATGCGGTCTGGCTGAAGGTGGCGGGATTCGACGAGATCCGGGCGATCGCGGACGAGGACCTGGAACGCACGGACGAGACCAAGACCTCCGCGGTGCATTTCATGCGCTTCGAGCTCGACCCCGGGATGATTACGGCCCTCAGGGACGGCGCGGCGCTGTCCGCCGGCATCGACCACGAGAATTACCGGTCGGTGATCGATCCCGTGCCCGAGGCGACCCGCCGCTCGTTGCTGGGCGACCTGGCCTGATACCGGGCCGGGCGCCGGTGCACCGCGAGTGCCGGCATGCCTGCCTGTCGGCCACGGCGGTTTTCGGCGCCCTGGCCGTTTTATTTTGTGCGCAGGTGCGCCGGCCATCCTGCTAGAATCGCCGCGTGAAGCACGCACCCTCTGTCCGAAACCCCG
>JARRPZ010000144.1:0-11989 GCA_037382365.1 Gammaproteobacteria bacterium | reverse complement strand
ACCGACCGCGGCACTGCCCACCTGCGCGACGGCGTAGCCGCCGGCCGCCGCCGACAGGGCCGCCGCGGCCGCCGCCGCGGCGAAGCCCCAGCGGATCGCGCTCTCGCCGATCGCGACGGTGCCTTCCTCCACGGCCAGCAGCGGCGCGCTGGTGATCATCATGAAGGCGCTGAGCGTGACCGTGACGAGTGCGAGCCCGATCAGAGCGGCCAGTATCCTGTTCATATTGCTCATACGTGACTCCCGTTGGTCGGTGTGCGGATCTCCGGCGGCGGCAGCGGACGGAACGGCCGCCCCGTCGCCCTGAGGAAGCGAATGAAGAATTCGAAAAGCAGCAGGCGGGTGGTCTGGATGGCCACGATCAGGCCTTCCAGCACGATGATCAGCGCATTGCCCAGCAGCAGGACGATCAGCATCCCGGCGAGATTACCGGTGGCTTCCGCCATGCCCGTCACGGCGACACCGAGACCTGCATGGGCCAGCGCGAAGGCACCCACGCGGACGAAGGACACCGTGTTGACCGCCAGCTGAAACAGCGATTCCACGAATTCACCGAAGGCCTGCATGATCGCCGCGGGGGTCCGTTCGTCCCGGTCGCCCAGCGCCTCCCCGAACACGTACCAGGCGAATCCGGCCAGCGCGACGAACAGGAAGCGCACGTCGAGGAAACCCGCGATCAGCCCGAGGAAGGCCGCCATCAGGCCGATACGCCGCCGCCACCAGACCGACCACTGCCCCATCCAGCGCCACTGGACCGCGTCGAGGACGAGGCCCAGCGACAACACCGCGATGCCGAAGCCGAGGGACACGCCGAGCACGGTCAGCGGCGCCTCGAGCGGATGCAGCCACAGCGCCGGGATCAGATCCTCCCGGGTGAACACGCTGCCGAAGGCGAAGCCGAAGCCTATCGACGCGATGCCCCCGGGTATCAGGATGCCCAGTTCGGGGATCTTCCGATGCAGGAGCATGCCGGCGATGAACAGGACGGCGCCGTGGCCGACGTCGCCGAACATGAAACCGAACATGATCGGGGCGAGCACCGCGACGATGATGCTCGGATCCGTCTCGTCGCCGCCCGGGGTGCCCAGTTGCTTCGCGAAGAACTCGAACGGCCGCGCCCAGGACGGGTTCCGGAACAGCATCGGCACCGGATAACCCGTCGGCGGTGCGCAGAAGCGCATGAGGTAGCGGATACCGGCCGCGTCGAGGACCGAGCGGATCCCGTCTCCGTCCGTGTCGCTGGTCCATCCGGTGATCCAGGCGAAGCTCTCGCTCGACGGGAAACGCGGCACATGGGTCGCCATCCAGTCGAGGAGCTCGAACGAGCCCACGATGGCCGCGATGCCGTACCTGTCGCTCAGGGCTGCCAGCCCGCCGAGCAGTTCCTCCTCCCTGCGTCGGCCGTCGGCATCCCGTCGGCGGATCTCGGCCAGTGCATCCGCCGGCTCGTCCGCGAGATCCGCCGGCAGCGCCACCGGCTGCGCCTTCATGCCGGTCAGGGCCGTCGCCAGCGACTCGTAGGCGCTGCGCGGGCCGAGCGCAAGGAGATAAACCGCGTCTTCTAAAGGGATGCGCTGGACGATCACGTCCGTCGGCATCGTCTCCGGCCAGACCTCCGGCGGCATGCGGAACAGGCCGCGACCGAGAGTCGGTCCCGCCCGACACAGCAGTCCGGGGCTCGGCAGCTCGTCCGCTGCTTCGGTCAGCACCCGCTCCAGGCACCCGAGGCGCCCGCGCTCCCGGCGGATCTCCTCGAGTTCGGCGATCAGGGGCTGGGCCTCACCCGCCCACGCACGCAGGCGCGACAGGGAGGCCGCGGCATGGGATCTCCTCGAGTTCGGCGATCAGGGGCTGGGCCTCACCCGCCCACGCACGCAGGCGCGACAGGGAGGCCGCGGCATGGTCAGGATCCAGATCCGGCGTGGCCGGCGGCGGCTGCGGCCACCAGGGGCGGTAACTCCGGGCGAGTTCCCGGTAGTCGGCGAGCACGGCCTGCAGCTCCGGCGTCGCGACGCTCTCCGCACTCGTGCTGTGGGACTGCAGTTCGACGGCCCGGGTGTCCGCGAGCGCCTTCAGCGCTGCGGTCGCCTCGGGTCGCGGCGTGAGGATCTCGAACCAGCGGGCGGGCGTCGAACGGAGGATCACGAGGCGCCCTGCCCTCCGACCACGGTGCCGGTCAGGGCCTGGCGGCGGAGCAGTCCGCCGCGGAAGCGCTGCAGGTCGAGAGCGGTCAGCACGAGATGGGCGAACACCGCTGCCGGCTCGAGCGCATGACGCCGGAACACCGTCGTCACCCGCTTCTCCAGTGCCTCGCGTAACTGCACCGCCCGGGACGCGGATGCCGAGGCAGTATCCCGGTTCGCGTCCATCCAGGCATCGACGGCGCTCTCCAGCGCCGTGATGCCGAGCTCGGAGCGCCCGTCCATGGCCGGCATACGCTCGTGCCATGCGGCGCGCCAGTCCTCCAGGGCAGGGGCCCCTTCCGCCTCGTCGTCCAGCCATGCCCAAGTTTCCCCGCCGCGCACGACATGCGCGGTCGCCGGCAGCGACGTCAGACCGTCGCACCAGGCAAGGGCCGGACGCCACGACTCCGGTGCCCAGTCCGTCACCCGGGCCAGATAGTGGCGCCAACAATCGCTCAGCGCCTTTTCGAGTTCGTGGATGCCCTGGTCTGCGCTCAGGCCCTCGGCCCAGTCGGCGAATATGCCGCTGCGCGCGGCTTCCAGGTAGGCGTGAGTCGACTCGCAGGATTCCAGTCGGCTCCAGTCGGTACCGTCCGGTCGCGCCCCGTGACGCGCCTGGATTCTTGCCTGCGCATAGCTAAAGCCCGCGCCGGTGTTCATCACTGTCACCGCACAGATCCGCGGCCAGGCGGTCCGCCGCCCGGCCGAGCGCCTCGCGCTCCGGCGCACTCAGGCCGGTCTCGCCGGGAGCCCCGTGATCCTGCTCGGCGAGCCGGGTCGCCCGGGCCACGGCATCGGCGCAGATGTCGTGCGCACGCCGTATTCTGTCGGCAGCTCTCTGCTCGATACGGCGGACCTGCTCATTGGCCTCGGCGATGATGGCAGCGCCTCGGCGCTCGCCCTGGCGGATGGCGTCGCGGACGGCCTGTTCGGCATCCAGCACGTGATCCATCGCGCTTTTCACACTCGTCTCTCGTCTGGAGACAGGAGACTTCCTCTGCATCGCCCTGACCTCCCGCAGCTCCGATGCCGTGGCCGGGCCGGCACGCAGACCCGGAATCCGCGCGCCGTCAGAAACCATCTTAGCCGCCGCGCTTCCGCGGCCGTCATCGGGAGAAGTCCTTACCGGGTCAGTGTTTTTCCCGCCGGCGTAGTCTTCAGGTCATCGAGACCTCGGTGAATGCGGAGAGGAACTCGACCACCCGACGAAGCTGCCGGCGGTCGATATCGGAGGGTGGCGGCATCTGCCGGTCCGCGACGACCCAGCGCACCGCGTGCCGGTCGCACCAAGCCCAGGTCAGTCGCCCTACCGGCTGCATGTCGCTGCAGGTGCCGCACTGGGGGCACCCGACCGGGCGACGGCGATGGAGTGGGAATCGAATGATGTCTGCGCCGGGCATTCGCTTGTCAGAGATCTCCACAAAGGTCCTGCTATTGGACCCGCTGTGCTCACGCCCGACTGTGAAGCGCTTCTCATCATCGGCCCTCGCATCCCGCCGATTACCGCGAACTGTGACGTCTTCGGCGCAGCACGCTCAGACCCGCGAGCACGGCGAGACCGGCGAGCGAGAAGGCGCCCGAGCCGCCGCTGCCCTCGGCGTGCACCACGGGCGGCGCCGGTTTGCCGTCGAAGGAGAGATCCTCCAGAGGGAGCAGGCCGAGGGCGGACGAATCGAGGGCATCGTAATCCGCGACGAAGCGGGCGTCCCGTGCGTCGTAGATCTCGATCAGCATGTCGTACAACCCCGGCGGGAAGCCGGCTATCAGCTCTACCTCCACTTCGTAGTCGTCGATCGCGGACGCACCGCGGATGGTGAATACGTCGCTCTCGTGGACCAGCACGTACTCGCCGTAGGGACGCCGCAACCAGACGTCCGCGAAAACCTCGGCCTCCGCGTAGTCCGTGTCCACGTCGAAGGTGACCCGGAGGTAGCTGTGGTAGCCATCACGGTCGAAGTCATCGAAGAGCTCGGTATCGGCATCGTAGACCCGGAATCCGCAGCAGGACACGGCCCGATGCTCGGCCGGAGCAGGCGCACCCTTGCTCCCGTCCGGCGACATGCGCGGGCTCTCGAACTCCTCCAAAGATTCGCGGGCGCGGCGTTCGGCCCCGCCACGTTCGGCGAGGGGACCGTCCGTACCGCGGGTCGCCGGCTCCGGCCCGGCTCCCGGGATGTCCGATGCCTGGGCGTTCGCGCACAAGCCGGCGGCGAGCAGTAACGCCGCGAGGCGGCGGATCCGCCGGGCCGCCGGTGGGGTTCCCGATGATCGACGCGTGCTTTTCATACCGGTCTCCTTGCTGTCCTCGTCGTCGACCATTGAAACGCCCGCGCGCTGAACACCGGCTGAATCGAAAAACCGAAATTCCCCGTCGCGGCGGCGTCCGCTATGCTCTGGCGCTTCGTTTCTTAGCGACGCCGGGGAGTCACACTCGTGCAGACCCTGATCGAATCCGGCCGCATCGTGGACATCGTGCTCGCGGTGCTGGTGCTGGAGGTCGTGTTACTCGCCGCCTGGCACCGGCGCACCGGACGCGGCGTAGCGGCCCTGCCCGCTTTCCTGAACGCGGGGGCCGGCGGCAGTCTCGCACTGGCGCTCAGGGCGGCCCTGACGGACGGCGGCTGGACCTGGATAACGGGCTGGCTCCTGTGCGCGCTCGGCTTCCACGCCGCGGATCTGGCGCGGCGCTGGTCGCGGGAGGACGCGGGATGAGTGATCGGCCCGCGGCCGTGATCATCGGGGCCGGCTTCGGCGGGCTGGCGGCGGCCATCCGCCTCGGCGCCCGCGGCTATCGCGTGCGCCTGTTCGAGAAACTGGACGGGCCGGGCGGGCGCGCCTACGTGTTCCGACAGGACGGCTACACGTTCGACGCGGGTCCTACGATCATCACGGCGCCTTTCCTGCTGGAGGAACTCTGGCAGCTCGCCGGTCGCCGGCTGTCGGACGACGTCGAACTCGTGGCGATGGACCCCTACTACCGCATCCGTTTCGCGGACGGCGAGCATTTCGACTACAGCGGCGACGACGAGGCGATGAAGCGGGAGATCGCCCGTTTCGATGCAGGAGACGTCGCCGGCTTCGAGCGCTTCCTCGCCGCCAGCTCGAAGCTCTACGACATCGGTTTCGACGAACTGATGGCCGTCTCCTTCGAGTCCTTCGGCTCCATGTTCGGCTCGCTGCCCGATCTGTTCCGCGCCCAGTTCTACCGCTCGGTGTACGGACTGGTCTCGCGTTATATCTCCCATCCGAAGCTGCGTCAGGTATTCAGCTTCCATCCCCTCCTGGTGGGGGGCAATCCCTTCACGGCGACGGCGGTCTATGCGCTGATCGCCCAGCTCGAGCGCCGCCACGGCGTGCACTTCGCGATGGGCGGCATGGGCAGCGTCGTGGACGGGATGGTGGGTCTCATCGAATCACAGGGCGGCGAGATCCGCTACGAGGCGCCCGTGCGCGAGATTATCGTCGAGGGCGGACGCGCCCGCGGCGTCACGCTTCGCAGCGGCGAGACAATCGCCGCCGACGTGGTAGTCTCCAACGCCGATTCGGCGGCCACCTACCGGTATCTCCTGCCAGACCATGTGCGGCCGCGCCGCTGGACGGAGGGCAAACTCGGCCGCGCACGATATTCGATGAGTCTCTTCGTCTGGTACTTCGGCACGGACCGGCGCTACGAGAACGTGCCTCACCACATGATCCTGCTGGGACCGCGTTACCGGGAGCTGCTGGCAGACATCTTCGATCACCAGCGGCTCGCCGAGGATTTCAGCCTCTATCTGCATCGCCCGACGGCGACGGATCCCTCGCTGGCCCCTGACGGCTGCGACGCGTTCTATGTGCTCTCGCCCGTGCCGCATCTGGACAGCGGCATCGACTGGGGAGAAACGGCAGAGCATTACCGGGCCGCCATCGAGCAGAGTCTCGCCGAGACCGTGCTGCCCGATCTCGGCGCACACGTGACGACCTCCCGCACCATGACACCGGCGGATTTCCGGGACCGGCTGTGGTCCGTCAAGGGGGCCGCCTTCGGGTTGCAGCCGATACTGCTGCAGACGGCCTGGTTCCGGCCGCATAACCGGAGCGAGGAGGTGGAACGCCTGTACCTGGTCGGGGCCGGCACCCATCCCGGCGCCGGCCTGCCCGGCGTCATCTCGTCGGCGAAGGTGCTCGACGAGATCGTGCCGGATCCCCGCTGAGCGCGTCGGCCAGGCGAGGCGGCTGGCGGGTCATGTCGCAGGACGGCCTTCAGGCCCGGCGCATTGATGAATCGCGGCTTAAGCCGCTCAGACTGGCCGCTCCTACCTGGAACCACCACCCGGGGGCGGGGCCATGCCCTGCTGCTGCATCGCCTGCTGTGCGAGCTGACGGTACTCCTGCTGCGCCTGCTCCAGCTGGGCGATCAGGGATTCGGTCTGCGGGCTCTGTTCCTGCATGGCCTCGACGAGATTCTCGTTCAGCGCCTCGCGCTTCGACTGGAATTCCTCGTCCTGCATGACCTGCCCCTGCGCCTGCTGCATGGCGCCCATCTCCTGACGCAACGCCTGCCGGTTCGCTTGTTCATCTTCGGCGGACAATTCGCCGCTCTGCATCTCGCTCTGCAGTTTCTCGATGCGATCGCGGCCCGCGTCCGTGTCGTAACCCGCTTCGCCCATCTTCGTATCCACGAACGAGATGAGCTCGTCGCGCTGCTTCGCGAGTTGCGGATTCGCCTCGATGGCCTGGCGCTGTATGTCCATGAGCTGCTGGTTGATTCTTTCTATCTCCATGCGCTTCGACTGGATCTTCTGCATCAGCTCGCCGCCACCCGAACCCATGCCCGGATGTCCCTCGGGCATCTGGGCGGCCGCATCGATTGCACCCAGCGCGAGGAGTGCTGCAGCGGCGGAAACGAGACTGAGGCGGCTTGGCGTCCTGTGAAACTTGGCAAACATGGGCACACTGGGCTCCTTGGTCGATGTTCGGAACGGTCGCTGGCGACCGTGTAGCAGTCCGACAGGGTAACAGTCCCGCATGGGGCCGTGTCAAAGCGCTGATGACGCCGGCCCACCTCGTTACCGGCCCGCTCCGAAGTCCTCCCGGAGGCGCGCGGCTGCCAGTCGCCCGGAGAGCGCGGCCATCGGCACGCCGGGTCCCGGATGGACGCTGCCGCCGGCCAGGTACAGACCCGGTATGCGGGAGCGTGCCGCCGGGCGCAGGAACGAGGAGCGCCAGCCGTGGGTCGGCCGGCCGTACAGCGCACCCCCGGTGCCCGGGAAGAGTCGGTCGAACTCGGCCGGCGAAGTCGTGACCGGCGGCGACTCCTGCTCCGGTTCGACCTCCAGTCCGTGGCGCCGCAGCATCGTGAACAACCGCTCCCGGCAGGCATCGAGCGTCGCCACCTGCATGGGAGCGGGTGCGGCGTTCACCAGGCAGAACAGGCGCTCCGGGCCGCTCGCCCTCTCGCCGCCCGCGGCCCGGTCCTGGGCGCAGACGTAGACCGTCGGTGCCGCCGTCATACCCCCCCTGTCGAAGATGCTGGCGAACTCGTCCGGATAGTCCTCGCCGAAGAAGACCGTGTGGTAGGCCAGCGGGAAGCAGCCCGGACGCGAGCGCCGCGGCATCTCCGTTGAACACGATGGCATCCGCCGATATTACTTCCCCGTCGGCCAGTTCGACGCCGCTCGCGCGCCCGTTCTTCGTCACGATCCGGCTGACATGCCGCCCATAGCGCAATGCCGCGCCGGCTTCGTCCGCTGCCTCCGCCAGCGCCTCCGCCAGCCGCTGCATGCCACCGGCGACCGTCCAGACCCCGGCTCGCTCGGCATGCGCGATGAGCATGAGGGTTGCCGGGGCGGCGAAAGGCGAGGAGCCGCAGTACGTGGCATAACGTCCGAAGAGCTGCCGCAGGCGCGGATCGCCGAACCAGCGCCCGAGTTCGCCCCAGAGCGAACGGAAGGCATTGATGGCGAGGAGGTCCGGCAGCCCGCGCAGGCCGAGCGAAAGCGCGAGTCCCAGCGGGCCGGGCCGATTGGCGCGCATGAACGGACCATCCAGTGTGTCGAACACCCGGCGGGAATGTTTCGCGAAGCGCCGGTAGGCATCCGCCTCGTGCGGTCCCGCGAACGCGTCGATGGCCGCCACCGAACGCTCGAGGTCGGCGTAGAGATCCAGCCGGGTGCCGTCCAGCCAGGCATGGCGGGCCAGGACGTCCGCCGCGCGCAAATCGACCCGTTCCCGGAAGTCGAGGCCGGCCGCGGCAAACAATTCCTCGAATATCCGGCGCATCGTGAACACGGTGGGTCCGGAATCGATGCCGCTGCCGCCCACCCGGATCTCGCGCATTTTCCCGCCCGGGGATCCGTGCCGTTCGAGCAGCGTCACGTCGGCGCCGCCCGCGGCGAGTTCGAGAGCCGCCGCCAGCCCGCCCATCCCCGCGCCGACGACGACGACCCGCGGTGCGCTCAGCATGTGGCGGCTCGCGGCACGACCCCGGTACCGGCGCGTTCCCCGAATCTCGCGACGTGTTTCATCGGACGACATTATGGCGCAGATCGCCGAGCGCGCTGCCGTGGCGGGCGAAAGCGGTGCTAAGCTGCATGGAGGAGGGATCCCGTGGCCCGAAACGCACCGCACCCGAGCGCCGCTGCCGGCGGCACGATCACACCCGCGCTCCGCCGCCTGATCGCCGATATCGTCGAATCCCGCGGCGACGGCAGCACGGAGGGGATCCGCCGCGTGCCCGCCGACGTCTATCTCGACCCGGCTCGTTTCGAGGCCGAACGCGACCGGCTGTTCCGCCGCCTGCCCCTCGTCGTGGCACCCTCGGCACTACTGCCGGAGCCCGGCCACGCCGTTACCCACGACGGGCACGGCGTCCCGCTGATCATCACCCGGGACCGGCACGGCGAGGCCCACGTATTCCTGAACGTATGCCGGCACCGCGGGACGCGGCTGGTCGAGAGCGGCGAACCGCGCCGGACCGGCGTCCTCGTGTGTCCCTACCATGCCTGGAGCTACGAGCTGGACGGCAGGCTGCGCGGTCTGCCGCGCCCGGATACCTTCCCCGGGCTGGACAAGCGCGATTACGGTCTCGCGGCCCTGCCCAGTCGCGAATCCGGCGGGCTGATCTGGGCCGCATTCGGCGGCGAGCCGGACTTCGACGGCTTCCTGGATGAATTGCCGGCCGATTTCGAGGCGATGGGCCTGCCAGGGATGCACCTGTATCGCCGTCGGACCCACGACGTCGGCGGCAACTGGAAACTCGTCATGGACGCGTTCCTGGAGTCCTACCACGTGCAACGTCTGCACAAGGACACGATCGCGCCCTTCTTCGCCGACTCGATCACGGCCGGCGACCGGGTGGGACCGCATTTCCGCAGCGCCGTCGGCCGGCAGGAGTTCATCCGGGCCGCCGGGCTGGAGTCCCTCACCGATCTCCGCCGGGTGGTCACCTTCTCCTACAGCCTGTTCCCGGGGACGGTGATCATCGTCAGTCCCGATTACGTCAATATCATGCTGCTCTATCCGCAGTCGGTGGACCGCACCCTCGTCGAGGACTTCATGCTCATCCCGGAGCCTCCCGCCGACGAGAAGGCGGAGGATCACTGGGCGCGGAGTTTCGAGCTGCTCGACGGCGGCGTCTTCGCCGCCGAGGACTTCCGTGCCGTGCGGCTCGGTCAGCAAGGCCTCGCCACCGGCGCCGTCAGCGAGCTGACCCTGGGGACGGCCGAGGCAGCCGTGGCCGAATTCCATGCCGAAGTGAGCCACCGGCTGGATTCCTGATTGGCGACCATTACGTATGGCCTGATGGTGCGGCTTCTGTCATAGCTGAGCGGACCCCGGTCCGGCCCGACGAGAGAACCCCGATGTCAGCCATCAGCACGGAACCCGTCCAGTTCGTCCCCTGCCCCCGCGAGAGTTCGTCCCCTGCCCCCGCGAGCGGCCCACCTGCCTCGTCACCTCGGGCGTGCTCGACTCGATCGGCTGCACGCCACTGATGCTGCTGCGCGCGGCGAGCGAAGAGACCGGCTGCCGGGTCTACGCCAAGGCGGAGTACCTGAATCCCGGCGGCAGCATCAAGGACCGCATCGCCCGGCACATGATCCTCGAGGCGGAGGGGCGCGGCGAACTCGGGCCGGATTCGCGCATCCTGGAAGTCACCTCGGGCAACACCGGCATCGCGCTCGCCATGATCGGCGCCATCCGCCGCTACCCGGTGACGATCGTCATGCCGAAAACCGTGAGTGAGGAACGCCGGCGCATGATCGAGCGCATGGGCGCCGAGCTTCGGCTCCTGGATGAGATAAACGACATCCAGGCGGCGGTGTGCGCGAGCGAGGAAGAGGCGGCGGCGGATCCGCGGGTCTTCCTGCCTCGCCAGTTCAAGAATCGGGACAACCCGGCCGCTCACGAAATGACGACCGGTCCCGAGATCGTCCGTCAGACCGGCGGCCAGCTGGATGCCTTCGTCATGGGCGTCGGTACCGGGGGTACCCTGATGGGCGTTTCCAGGGCGTTGCGCGCGGCCGACGTAGCGGCGCGGGTCGTCGCGGTGGAACCGAACGAATCGGCCGTGATGTCCGGCGACGTCCCGGGCAAACACGGCATCCAGGGGCTCGCCGACGGCTTCATACCCGAGCTGGTCGACCTGAACGAGATCGACGAGGTGGTGCGCGTCGCCACCGAGGACGCCAAGGCGGCCGCGCGCCGGCTCGCGAGAGAGGAAGGCCTGCTGGTGGGCATCTCGTCCGGGGCGAACGTGCTGGCCGCGACGAAGGTGGCCGAAGAACTCGGCCCCGGCCACACGGTGGTCACCGTGCTCTGCGACCGGGGCGAGCGCTATCTGAGCGTGCCGGATCCGGCCTGAGCCCCGCCGGATCACCCCGAAACGAGGTGGCGGTTTTCCGCCGTGCCGCCCGCATGGCGTAGAATGGCGCTATCGCAGGACGAACCATCAGACGACGAGGGATATCGTGAGCAACTTCGACCAGCAACTCGAGAAATTCAGGAAGGCAGACGGTTTCATCGCGGCGCTCGATCAGAGCGGCGGCAGCACCCCGAAGGCATTGCGCATCTACGGTATCGACGAAGATGCCTGGTCGAATGACGACCAGATGTTCGAACTGGTGCACCGGATGCGCACCCGCATCATCACGAGCCCCGCGTTCAACGGCGACCGCATACTGGCCGCCATCCTCTTCGAGAATACGATGGACCGCGAGATCGAGGGACGACCGACGGCGGAGTACCTGTGGGACGAGAAGGGTGTCGTACCGATCCTGAAAGTGGACAAGGGACTCGCGGAGGAGAAGGACGGTGTCCAGCTCATGAAGCCGATCCCGGGACTCGACGCACTCCTGAAGAAGGCCAAGGACAAGGGCATCTTCGGCACCAAGATGCGCTCGGTGATAAAGCAGGCCGACGAGCAGGGGATAAAGGCGATCGTCGAGCAGCAGTTCGAGGTCGCAAAACAGATCATCGCCGCCGGTCTGGTGCCGATCATCGAACCGGAAGTGGACATCCACTGCCCGCAGAAGACGGAAGCGGAGGCCATACTGCACCGCTACATCATGGAGAACCTGGACAAGCTGGACGACGGCCAGCTGGTGATGCTGAAGCTCACGCTGCCCGAGGTCGACAATCTCTACGCGGACTGCATCGATCATCCGAACGTGCTGAAGGTCGTCGCACTGTCGGGAGGCTACAGCCGCAAGGAAGCCGACGAGCGGCTGAAGAAGCAGCATCGCATGGTGGCGAGCTTCTCGCGCGCGCTCACCGAGGGCCTGTCGGTCAAGCAGAGCGACGACGAGTTCAACGAGATGCTGGACAAC
>JARRPZ010000143.1:0-6206 GCA_037382365.1 Gammaproteobacteria bacterium | reverse complement strand
TTCTCCGACATCGCGAAACACGTCATCGGCAAGGACAGGGCACCGGAGCGGGTGAACGTCTACGAGATCATGGCGAAGCCGGTGATCGCGGTGCGGCCGCAGATGGATATCCGCTACTGCGCACGGCTGTTCGACAATTTCGGGATCAGTCACGCGCCGGTGATCGACGAGAGCCATTCCGTCGTCGGTATCGTCAGCTATTACGTGCTGGCCCTGGAGGCCCTGCCGGAACTCGAATGAGTGCCACGAGTTGCCACCCTGTCCGGGCGGGACGCGCGTGAGCACACCCGGGCAGCCGGTGCGGCCGCGTGACGCAGCGAGCCTGATCGTCTATCGCCGCCACGGTCGCGGCGTGGAAGTACTGATGGGGCGGCGCCGGCGCGAGGCCCGCTTCACGCCCGGTGTGTATGTCTTCCCGGGCGGCGGGATGGAGCCCGAGGACAGAACCGCCCGTCCCGCGAGCGCCCTGGTTGCGCCGGGCAGACCGGCTTTCGGCTCGCCCGGTCAGGCGACGGCGCTCGCCATGGCCGCGGTGCGCGAGACGGCGGAGGAGACGGGGCTGGTGCTGGGCGAACCCGGTGACGTGGGCACGGCGGGCGGTGGCTGGGCCCTGTTCCGCGCCCTCGGCCTTGCGCCACCGCTGCACCGGCTGCGCTATGTCGGCCGCGCGATCACGCCCACCGCGAGTCCCCACCGCTACCATGCGCGATTCTTCATGGTGGCATCACGCTATCTCACGGGCCGCCTCGGGGGCGATGGCGAACTGCTGGATCTGCGATGGGTCGACGCCGGGGCCGCCGTGACCCACGGCCTGATCGACGTAACGGAGGCCATGCTGCAGGAGGTGTCCCCCTGTCTCGCGGACCCGCGGCGCGCGCCGCTGTTCTTCACCTACCGGGGAGAGCGCAGCTACCGCCGCCGGGAGCGATCGCTCATCCGGCACTGACACCGACCGGTGCTATCCTTCCCGGATGTTCACCTACATCGATCCGACCATCCGCGGCCGGCTGATCGAACAGGGCAAGCTGATCCGCGTCGATCGCCGCGGACGCGTCATCGACGCCTCGAATCCGCCGCCGGCCGGGGAACCGGCGCTCAACCTGCTCGGGCCAATCCCGTTGCCCCTCGACGTTGCGGGTCTCGAGATGCCCGTCCGCTGGTACGCCGCGGTCCGCCACACGGAACTCTCCAAGGTCGAAGAACTGGCGCGGGAGCTGCGGGAGCAGGGAGGCCAGCGCCTGTTCGCGACGCTGGCCTCGTCGATGGCCGTGAACAGCGCACTGCTGATCGGCGACCCGCAGTCCGCTGATCGCCCGCTCGTCCGCGTGCATTCGAGCTGCCTGACCGGCGATGTGTTCGGCTCTCAGCGCTGCGAATGCGGACCCCAGTTCGTCTCCGCGATGCACCGTATCCACGACGACCCGACCGGCGGCATCCTGATCTACATGGCGGGCCACGAAGGCCGCGGCATCGGATTATGGGCGAAGGCCGTCACCTATCTGCTGCAGGATGCCGGTGAAGATACCTATCAGGCCAACCGCTCCCTGGGGCTGCCGGACGATTCCCGGGATTTCGGCGACGCGGCCGCGCTGCTGCATTACTTCCTCGGCGGACGGCCGTTCCGGTTGCTGACCAATAATCCGAAGAAGATCGCCGATCTGGCAGAGCATGGTCTGACCGATATCGAAGCCGTGAAGCACGTCACCGGCGTGGGCAGCTGGAACCGGCGTTACCTGGCGGCGAAAAGGGAGTGGGGCCACGCGCTGTCCGACGAGGATCTGACGGAGTGAGGGCGGGCGGAAGTGCCGGGCGTACCGGCGACCGCGATGGCCGCCGGTACACCGGCTCTGGGGAATCATCCGGCCGGGCGCCTTCCTGGCACCCTCGCGAATTCCGTCCGCATGACCGGATGCCGGACTGCGCAGATTGGGGGGGTCGCAGCCCGTATCGGGTCTGGGTGTGAACCCGATTGGCTGCAGAGTCTAGCGGTCGAGGATTACGGATTGATGACAGCGCGGCCGTCGGTGCCGATCCGGGTGGCGCAGGATCGGCATGGTGCAAGCGCTACGACGCGCTGCCGTCACCGTCGCTGACGGGGCGGAAGGGCCCTTGCGAGACGGGGTAGTCGGGCCCGTCCTCGGCCGAGGTGACGTCCGGGCCGAGGATATGCCGCAGCATCTGGGTGCTGACGAGCTGCGTGTCACCCTCTTCGGGGGCCATGGACTCGGGATCGATCTGATCGATGCTGCGCCCGCCCGAGGGCGGTGGCTCGTGGCCCTCCACGGGGCGATTCATGAGTGCCTCCAGGCTCTCGGTTTCCAGCTTGTTCGAGTGATCATTTGCCATGCGGCAACTCCGCGAATCCCATGCATCTGGGAGGATTATGAAGACAATGTGACGCCAAAACTGAGATTCATTTCACAGGGCAGGCGGTGCCGGTCCCTGTTGCCGCGCGGGGGCGGCACCGTCGCGTGGTGCTGTTAGACTAAGCTCTTTCGTCGCGGGGAGTAGATACGATGCGGATTCCGACACTGTTTTTCGTTCTGTCGATGGTTGTCACCTTCGCCGCCGTGCCCGGGTTCGCCGACACGGCTGCGGAGATCGATGGCGACGTGGACGAGGCGCTGCAACGCTTCCGGTCCGAGGTCGAAGGTGCCGATGCGTTCCTGAAGAATGCCGCCGGCGTGCTGGTATTCCCCCGGGTCATCAAGGCCGGTGTCGGCGTCGGCGGAGAGTACGGCCAGGGCGCGCTGCGTGTGGGCGGCAAGACCGTAGACTACTACTCGACGGCCGCCGGATCCTTCGGCTTCCAGCTCGGCGCGCAGGCCAAGAGCATCGTGATCGCGTTCATGACGGCAGAGTCGCTGGAGAAATTCCGCAACAGCGCCGGGTTCAAGGTCGGCGTGGACGGCTCCATCGCTCTCATCGATCTGGGGGCCGGCAAGAGTATCGATACGGCCAACATCAAGGACCCGGTCGTGGGTTTCGTATTCGGCAGCAAGGGCCTGATGTACAACCTGACCCTGGAAGGCACGAAGTTCACGAAACTCGATAAATAGCCTCTGTCGAACAGCGAGCCGTGATCCAGCGGCATTTTTCCGCGCCGGGCACTTGGAATCCGGCGCGGATTGTTGGAAGCTTGCCCCTCGGCCCATAACGGAAAGGAGGTGATCCAATGTCTAGTGAGAAATCGGGATTGTCGATTCAGCACCGGGTTTTCGCCGCGGCAGTGGAGCAGCCTTCGCTGTCGCTGTGATGCCCAGGGTTGGTAACAGACCCAGGGGTTGACGATAACCCACTCACGGAGGGCCGCAGCGATGCGGCCCTTTTTTTGTCGCGGGCCGGTCACCGGGCGGAACGAGAGCCGGTCCCTTCCTATGACCGGGCCGTTGGGATAGATTCCGGGGACGTTCGACGGGTTCGATGCGATGAGTGCAGATCTCAGACAGCAGGTGGAGGCCATACTGCCCAAGTGGGAGCGGTGGTATCCGAGCCTGTTCGATGCTGCCGCCGATCTCGGTCTCATCAAGGCCCGGGTGTGCTCGCCCGACTCCCTGCTGCTCTCCAATCGGCACTCCGCCGTGCAGTCCGCGGCGGAGGCGGCCCATCGGGAGAAGTGGGGCGGTACCGACGAGCCGGGCCGGAGCTCGCGCCGGGGCCGCAGGAAGAAGCGTTCCCGGCGCAAGTGAACGCGGCGGCAGGCTTGCCACGCCCGGCCCGCCTGATCTCTCAGTCGTCGCGGAAAAGCGCTTCGGCCCGGGCGAGCGGATCATCCGCCGCCGCTTCGTCCCGGGTGGCCTCGTCTCCCGTGCCGAAAAGACCGTCCAGCTCCCGGCGCGCGCGCCGTTCGGCGGCTATGGCGCTCGATTCGAAGGCACCCGTGGCCGGTCGGAAGTAGTCACAGAAGTTGGGCCTTTCTTTCTCCCGTACCTCCTCGGCGTCGTCCTCGCGACAGGCGCGGGCGACCGCGGGGTCGTAGTGGACACACATGCGGCAGACGTGGAGCGGCATGCTGCAGGCGGGGCACTCGTCGAGACGCCCCAGCGGCAGCGAGAGTGTCTTCAGCGAAGCGCCGCAGCGCCAGCAATCCAGATCGTGTTCGCTCATCGGCAGATGCTGCTCCAGGCTATTCAGCGGTGTCGGTTCTCGGCGATGAATGCGCCGAGCTCACGGAACTCCTCGGCCCGTCCGCTGCCCCGCCGCCAGCCGAGCGCGATCTCCCGGTAGGAACGCTCGCTCATCGGCCAGAGACGCACGTCGGTCGCACTGAGGAGCGCCGAATCCGTAGCCATCTCGGGCAGGAAGGTGATGCCGAGGTCGGCGTCGACCATCTCGATCAGCGTCAGCAGACTGGTCGCCGCGAAGCGGCTCACCTTCTCCGAGCTCCTGATCTTGCACGCGTCGATGGCATGCTCACGGAGACAATGACCCTCCTCGAGCAGCAATACGCTCTCGGCGTGCAGACGGTTGTAGCGGTAATTTTCCGGGTCGACGAGGCGGGTCGCGCGATGGGCGGCGAGCAGGAAGCGGTCTTCGAACAGGGTCTCCGTCTCGACGTTGCGCAGCTCGTAGGGCACGGCGAACAGCATCAGGTCTATGTCCCCGTTCAGGAGTTTCTGGTGCAGGTTCTCCGTCAGGTCCTCCACCAGGAACAGCTTCAGGTCGGAGAATCGTTGCCGTATCAGCGGCAGCACCCGGGGCAGCAGGAACGGCGAGATCGTGGGGATCACGCCGAATCGGAGGGGTCCGGAGAGAGGTTTCTGCCCGACCCTTGCGATCTGCACCAGTGACTCCAGATCTCTCAGACAGAGGCGGGCCTGCTCCGCCACTTCACGCCCGATGGCCGTGATCGTCACCTGTCGATTCGTACGATCCACCAGTTGCACGTCGAGCGTGGATTCCAGCTCCTGGATGCCG
This sequence comes from Gammaproteobacteria bacterium, assembly GCA_037382365.1. Taxonomy (GTDB): domain Bacteria; phylum Pseudomonadota; class Gammaproteobacteria; order Steroidobacterales; family Woeseiaceae; genus Lentisalinibacter. The sequence continues at coordinate 1,289 of JARRPZ010000143.1, read as the reverse complement.
ACACTGAATGCGGACTGGGACACGTGGCAGGCATCGGCAGCCCGCCCGAAGTGACCATGCTCCGTAAGCGCGACGAAATACCGCAACTGCCTGACTGTCGGGAGATTCGGGCTCATTCAGGTTAATGATTCATTTAATAGATGACTATTATAAAAATAATCCATTTTAATTATCAAAAGCAGTCGCCTACCATGATCATCCATAAGGAGGGTCAGTTATGACTATCGACATCGGAATCGACGAAAAAGATCGCAGGCAGATCGCAGACGGCTTGTCGCGACTGCTCGCAGACAGCTACACGCTGTATCTGAAAACCCACAACTACCACTGGAACGTGACGGGACCGCTGTTCGCAACCCTGCACACGCTGTTCGAGGAACAGTACACGGAACTCGCGGAGGCCGTCGACGAGATCGCAGAGCGCATCCGGGCACTCGGCTTCAAGGCACCCGGTTCCTACAGTGCGTTCGCCAAACTGACGGACATCGAGGAAGAAACCGGTGAGCCCAGTGCCGAAGAGATGATCGAGCGTCTCGTGCTGGGTCAGGAAGCGGTCGTACGTACGGCCCGCCAGATCTTCCCGGCGGTCGACGAGGCCCACGATGAGCCTACCGCGGACCTGTTGACGCAGCGGATGCAGATCCACGAGAAGAATGCCTGGATGCTGCGCAGCCTGCTGAAGGATCGCGCCGCCTGAGCGATTTTTGGACGACTTGGAGAAACCCGGGGGCAGTGATCCCCGAGACACTGGAGGTAATCAAATGGATACATCGATGGAAGGAAAAAGAGTACCGGACGCCACTTTCCGGACCCGCGAGGGCCACGAGTGGGTGAACCGGACGACGAGTGACCTGTTCGACGGCAAGACGGTGGTGGTCTTTTCGCTGCCCGGCGCCTTCACGCCGACCTGCTCCTCGTCCCACGTGCCGCGCTATAACCAGCTCGCCGATACGTTCAAGAAGCACGGCGTCGACGACATCATCTGCCTGTCCGTTAACGATGCGTTCGTGATGAACGAGTGGCAGGAGGCCCAGAAGGCATACAACATCCGCTTCGTGCCGGATGGCAACGGGGAGTTCACCTCGAAGATGGGCCTGCTCGTCGACAAGGACGATCTCGGTTTCGGCAAGCGCTCCTGGCGTTACTCCATGCTGGTGCGTGACGGCAAGCTCGAGAAGCTCTTCGTCGAGCCGGAGAAGCCGGGCGACCCGTATGAGGTGTCCGACGCCGACACGATGCTCGAGTACATCGCGCCGAATGCGGCGAAGCCCCACGACGTGACGATACTC
>JARRPZ010000142.1:0-6247 GCA_037382365.1 Gammaproteobacteria bacterium | reverse complement strand
CGTTCGACACACCGGCCACAGCCAACAGCAGGCACGTGACGAGTACGCAGGCGAATTTTGTCATCGGCGTTCCCCAACGATGGTGTGGCCGGAGATCATAGCCCCACCGGCCGATTGCGGGTTAGGCCGTTTCGCCACCATAATATGCAGAGTCGGCAGCCCACGCCCATCGGCAACCCAGCGACGGATGCATTACGGCGACGAGTACATGGTCGAGGTCAGCCGGGAGTTCGATCCCGCGGATCTGTCACGCACCCGGCTCGAGGCCCTGTTCCGCCACGCCCGGCGGCTCACCGCTTTCGAATCCGCTCCCGACGGCGAATTCATCCACGCGCCGAAACCGATCGGTGTGGCGGGCCTGCTCTGCTACCGTATCGACGGTGACCGCATCATCGAGATCAACGAGGCCGTCCTGCACGAGCCCGTGGCGATCCGAAACACGATGTGCGACCTCATCACGTTCCAGTTCGTCTCCTCGGTCAAGCGCTCCGAGTTCCTCGGCCAGCGGAAGAACATCCACGATCTCGGACCGGCACTCCTCTGCTCGGTGATACCGCGCACCGAGACCACCTATCGGGTACCGAAGCCCGACGTCCAGATCCGCCATGTCGCGATCCACACCACGCTGTCTAGCCTGATGGCGCGGCTGGCCGAGACGCCGGAGGACTATCCGGACTGGCTGCAGGAGATGCTGGATGGCACTCACACCCGCCCTCGCCAGCGCGTATTCTTTCTGGACGACGTCCACGGCGATGCGATCTGGTCCTGCTTCCAGCTGCCGGTGGAGGGATCCCTGCTCGGCAAGTGGATGACGGCCAAATTCGACGAACTGCTCTGCATCGGCATGCAGATCCTCAAGTCGAGCCGGACGCTGCCGGATCGCAAGGCGCTGGATCTCAACCGGCCTTTCCGGGAGAAGATCCGCCAGGCGCGGCGCATCCTCGGCATGGAGTATGCGAATCCTCCCGCCATCCCGACGCTGGCGAAACAACTCGGTATCTCGGAGACCCGGCTGAAGAGCGGCTTCAAGGCCGTGAACGGCACCACCCTCATGCAGTACTGCATAGAGAAGCGGATCGAGGCGGCCCGCTTCCTGCTCGCGGAGAACAGGCACAGCATCGCCGAGATAGGCAGCATCGTCGGCTACGAAGACCCGTCGGCGTTCTCGCGTGCCTTCCGGCGCGCCTGCGGCTGCACGCCCCGGGAATGGCGCAGTTCACGCAGGCACTGAGTCAGCGTGCCGTTTCTGCATATTTTCCAACCGTATCTGACTAATACTTCGCCGAGCGCTGTCGGTACCATCGGCAGGTCGCTCCCACCGACAGGGATGCAAGGGGGGCCATCCGGCTAAGCAGTCACCGACGGGTAAGAACATGCGCAGACCAACCAGCTTCATCGCGACGGCCGTCGGCCCGGCCGTCCTCGCCGCTCTCGGCATGACGACCGCCATCCCGGCCAGCGCCCAGCAGGGCGGGGGGACGCTCGAGGAAATCATCGTCACCGCCCAGAAGCGAACCGAGACGCTCGGTGAAATCCCGATGTCGATCACGGTCCTGTCCGGCGAGATGCTCGAGCGACTGCGGGCGGACAGCTTCGAGGACTTCGTCGCGCTGATCCCCGGGTTCAGCCTCGAGACCAGCACGCCCGGCGTCAATCGCATCACCCTCCGCGGCATCAATACGGGGGGCGTGGCCAGCACCATCGGCGTCTATGTCAATGACGTTCCGTTCGGGTCGAGCAGCGGCCTGGCCAACGCGGCCGTGCTCTCCGGCAACTTCGACACCTTCGACGTCGGCCGCATCGAGGTCCTGCGCGGACCCCAGGGCACGCTCTACGGCGCGAGCTCACTCGGCGGCGTGATGAAGTACGTGATGAACGATCCGAACCCGGACGCGTTCGAAGCCCGGGGCCGGTTATCGGTGGAGAGTGTCGACGACGGAGGCACGGGTTACTCCTTCACCGGCCTCGTAAACGTGCCCGTCTCCGACCGGATTGCCATCCGGGCAAGCGGATTCTATCGCTACGACGACGGCTTCATCGATTCCATCGGCAACAATCCGATCCCGAGTCTCACCGACCCGGCCGTGAACGTCGTGGACGGGACGCGTGTCGAGGACGACATCAATGCCGTGGACGTCTTCGGCGGCCGGGTCATGGCGGCGTTCGACATCACGGACGACGTATCGCTCGACCTGATGGCACTGGCACAGAATATCGAGAGCGATTCCTCGAATATCGTCGACGCCGACCCCGTGACGCTCGAGCCGGCGGAAGGGGGCATGGTGCGTTCCCGTTACCACGGGGATTACGCCGACATCGAGTACCGGCTCTACAGCGCGACACTGGACTGGGACTTCGGCGGCATGGCGCTGCAGTCGGTCACCAGCTACAGCACCTTCGAGCACGATTTCCGGCTGGACGTCGCGGCCAATACGCAACTCGCGGGAGCACCCCTGGCATCGGTAGCGACGCTGTTCTTCGGCGACCCCGTCGCGCGGCCACTCAGCGCCGTACAGGACCAGGTCACGAGCACCGACAAATTCACCCAGGAATTCCGGCTGGTCTCCGATGACAGCGACACCTTCGAATGGCTGCTCGGCTTCTATTACACGGACGAGGATTCGGCCATTGATCCCCAGCGGATACTGGCGGTCGAGGCCGGGACGGACGTACCCGCCGGGGACATTCCCACGCTGGTCGAGGCCGCTGTCGTATCCAACTACGAGGAAATGGCGTTGTTCGCGAACGCCACGTGGCATCTGACGCCGCGCTTCGAGCTGTCTTTCGGGGCCCGCGCCAGTGAGAACGACCAGGATGCGAGCCAGACACTGCAGGGTGCCCTGCTCGGCGGCCCGGTCAATTTCGAGGACGCCAGTTCCTCCGAGAGTCCGTTCACGTGGTCGTTCTCGCCCCGCTACGAGATCAGCGACGACATGTCGGTGTATGCACGCATCGCGACCGGCTACCGGCCGGGCGGTCCCAACATCATCCCGACGGGCGCACCTCCCGGTACGCCGGGCTCCTACGACTCGGACTCGCTGACGAATTACGAGGTCGGTTTCAAGGCGGACGCGCTGGCGGGAGGCATCCTGACCCTGGACGTCGCCGCCTATTTCCTCGACTGGGAGGACGTACAGCTGCTCGCCGTCGTCAACGGCGTCGGCCTGAACGCCAACGGCGGTACCGCCGAGAGCAAGGGCGTCGAACTGGCGGCGACGCTGCGTCCCGTCGATGGCCTCACGCTGTCGTTCACCAGTGCCTATACCGACGCCTATCTCACCGAGGACACGGACCCGGTCGTCGGTGGGTTGGACGGCGACCCGCTGCCCTACGTGCCCGAATGGAGTTTCGGACTGAATGGCGAATACACGTGGAGCGTGATGGGCGACGCCATGGCCTACGTGGGCGGCAACGTCGGCTACGTGGACGACCGCAACGCCGGTTTCTCGAATCGCCGGGCGGACGGGAGCCTCCGCGAAGCCGAGTCGTACACGACGGTGAACGCGCGTGCGGGCGTCGACTTCGGTTCCTGGTCCATCGAGCTCTACGGCAACAATCTGTCGGACGAGGAAGGCGTCAACGACGTCCAGGCGCCCGGTGCGCTGCCGGCCGGCCTCGCCGGACTCGGCATCATCCGGCCCCGGACGTTCGGCCTGTCCGTTGGCGCCCGCTTCTGACCCGGGCCCGGTAACGGGCCCATGCCGCTGATCGGCCCGGAGCGGACGTTCGCCCTGAGCGCGGCCGTCGTGGCCGTCGTGGCGTTCGGCATGTGGGCCGAGCGTACGGCCTGGGGCCGGAAGCTCGGCGGCCCGCTCGTGCTCCTCGCCGCGGCGATGGCACTGGCGAACCTGGGGGTGATTCCTCACGCGGCGCCGCTCTACGGTACCGTCGCCGGCTACCTCGTGCCTCTGGCCATTCCTCTGCTGCTGCTGCGGGCCGATCTGCGGACCATCTACCGGGAATCGGGTCCCATGCTGGTGGCATTCGCTGTCGCCGCGGTGGCTACCGTCCTCGGCGCATTCGTCGGTGCCGCCGTTATCGACATGGGGGAGTTCGAGTCCCGCATAGCCGGCACCATCGTCGCCAGCTACATCGGCGGTTCGCTGAACTTCGTGGCGACCGCCGAAGCGCTGGGCATCAAGGATTCCTCCATCTATGTGGCCGGGCTCTCGGCGGACGCCGCCGGCGCCGTGCTGTTCCTGCTCGCCCTGATGCTGCTGCCGGCCCTGCACTTCGTCCGTCTGGCGATGCCGTCGAAGCACATGGAGGAGCCGGGGACCGCCCCCGTCGATGGCGGGCAGCTGCCCGGAGACGGGATGCCCGGCCCTTTCGACCTCCCCGGTGCAGTGAACGGGCTCGCGCTCAGCCTGGCGATCTGCGCGGTCAGCGGCCTGCTGACCCGTCTTTTCGACATCGAATCGCTCTATATCCTGGTGGTCACCACCCTCGCCCTGGTCGTCGCCAATATCGGCAAGCCGCTGGTGCGCCGCGTGAGTGCCGACTTCGAATTCGGCACCCTGTTCATGTACATCTTCTTCGTCTGCATCGGTGCCGGCGCCAACCTGGCGGACGTGATGGGCGCCGCGTTCCCGATACTGCTGTTCATCATGGTCATGGTGGCCGTCCATCTCGTGCTGCTCGTGCTGGCAGGCCGCCTCCTCCGGCTCGACCTGGCCGAGGTCATGATCGCCTCGAACGCCTGCATACTGGGACCGGCGCCGGCCGCTGCGCTGGCGGCCAGCAAAGGCTGGCAGGCACTGGTGGCGCCTGGCATCCTGGTCGGGATGCTCGGTTATGCCGTCGGCACCTTTATCGGTGTCGGGCTTGCGGCCGTCCTCGGGCTGTAATACCACTACCCTCATGTCGCTCATCAACCGCGTCGAACTGAGGAAGCCCTACCTGGTGCTGGTAGGCGACGAGAAGGACCCGACCTTCGCGAAGACCGGCCTCGGTATCGCCCACTGGCGGCCCGACGATGTGGTCGGCCAGCTCCGGTTCTCGCCCGAGGCCGTGGACCTCGGCGTCCCGGATCTCGATGCGGACGAGGCCGCACGACGCGGCGCCGGTAGCCTGGTCATCGGCGTGGCGCCGCCCGGGGGCGGGATCCCGGCCTCCTGGTGGGAGGTCATGCAGGGCGCTGCCGTCGCGGGGCTCGACATCGTCAGCGGGCTGCATACGCGCCTGACGGACAACGACGGCCTGGTCACCGCCGCGCAAGCCGCCGGAGTGCGCCTGATCGACGTGCGGACACCGCCGGCCGGACTGCCGGTGGGAACCGGCAGGAAGCGGACCGGGAAGCGCGTGCTGACCGTCGGAACCGACTGCGCCATCGGCAAGAAATACACGGCGCTCGCGTTGCACGAAGCATTCCGTGCCGCAGGCATGACTTCCACTTTCCGGGCCACGGGGCAGACCGGCATCATCATCGCCGGCGAAGGCATGCCGATCGATTGCGTCGTCGCCGACTTCCTGGCGGGTGCCGCCGAGGTGCTGTCGCCGGACAACGACCCGGATCACTGGGACGTCATCGAGGGCCAGGGCTCGCTGTTCCATCCCGCCTATTCCGGCGTGAGCCTGGGGCTGCTGCACGGCTCCCAGCCGGACGGCTTCGTGCTCTGCCACGACGCTACGCGTGAGACCGTCTGCGGCTGGCCGGAATTCCGTCTGCCTTCCGTCGGCGACGCAATCGCGCTCAACGAGCGCCTTGCGCGCCGGACCAATCCGGCGGCGCGCTGCGTCGGCATCTCGATGAACATGTCAATGCTGGCGGCGGGAGAGCGCGAGCGTCTTCTACGCAAAGTGAGCGAAGAGCATGGCGTGCCGGCAGTGGATCCTCTCATCGATGGCTGTGCGACGATAGTCGACTTCATCCTCGAGAAGATCGGCTGAGCACGCATCGCGGGCGAGAGGCCGCGCCCAGCCGCGGCCCGCCTGCACCCCGCAGGAAGATCTCAGTCCGCGCGTCTGTATCCCGGCCCTTTCAGGAATCGGCCCGGCGTCGCCCCGGTGTGCTCCCCATCCACCAGCACGGGGACGCCGTTGACGATCACGTGCTCCACGCCGGTCGAATACCGGTGCGGCTCCTCGAAGGTCGCATGGTCGGTTACCGTTGCCGGATCGAAGACCACGACATCCGCGTAATTGCCGGCCTTCAGGACACCTCGGTCCACGATCTTCAGGTTCTCGGCCGGGAGACTCGTCAGCCGCCGGATCGCCTCCTCGAGCGGTATCACCCGTTCTTCGCGTA
>JARRPZ010000141.1:0-6253 GCA_037382365.1 Gammaproteobacteria bacterium | reverse complement strand
ATGGAGGCTAGGGTCGGAATCGAACCGGCGTACACGGCTTTGCAGGCCGCTGCATAACCACTCTGCCACCTAGCCACCGATGGCTTCCATGGCCGGGCATTCGCCCGGCAGACGCGGACAGTACCATACCGAGCCGCGCCCGACACGCTCTCCGGAAACGATCCGGGCATGCCAGCCGTCTATCTCGGATATTAAGAAATCTCGGCGTCCGGGTGAACCTCTTCGGCCGGCTGCTCCTCCTCGATCACGTGCTGGGCATCCCGGCCCGAGCCGAGCAGTACGGCGACCCAGCGCGTGTCTTCGTTGGACTCCAGCGCGATCTTCAGCGTCATCGTGAGCGGCACCGACAGCAGCATGCCGACGGGACCGAAGACCCAGCCCCAGAAGACGATCGACAGCAGTACCACCAGCGGCGAGATACCGACGCCATAACCCATCATGCGGGGCTCGATGACGTTGGCGTAGGTAACGTTGATGATCATGTAGCCGACCGCCACGCCGAGCGCTGCGCCGGGGCCGAACTGCAGCAGCGCCAGCAGCACCGGGGGTATGGCGGCGATGATCGAACCGATTACCGGGATGTAGTTCAGGAGGAATGCGAGCAGGCCCCACAGCAGCGGGAAATCCAGTCCGATGGCCCACGTCAGAAGCCACGCGGAGATCCCCGTCGCGAGACTGACGACGGTCTTGATGCCGAGGTATCGCCCCAGGTTCACGAGGAACTCGCGGAACGCGGCCATGTGCTCCTCTCCCCGCCCGAACGCCGCGGTGATTTTTACGGGGAAGGTCGAGGCCTCGAGGAGGATGAATGTCACGGTGAGGAAGATCAGGAACGTATTCGTGAGCACGTCACGGAGTGCATTCAGCATCGTCGCGGCCATGCCCATCGCCCAGCCGGGATCGATGATGTCGCCGAGTGTCTCTATCGGCTGATCGCTGTCCACCCGCGTCGCCACGAAGCGCAGGAACCCCTGCACCATCGCGTCGAGGCGGGCCTGATAGGTAGGCAGCGCCGCCGTGAATTCCGCGATTGAGGTGCCGACGATCACACCGAAGACCGCCAGGATCAGCATCATCACGACGACGATCAGGATGACGGCGAGGACCGGCGGCACCCCCCGGCGCTGCATGAAGATCAGCGGCCGCACGCTGACCAGGGACAGGAAGACGGCGAGCAGGAACGGCACGAGCAGCACCTTTGCCGCCTGCATGGCGAAGATGATGACGATGACCGCCGCCACGCTGATCAGCGTAGTCCGGCCCCTCGCCAACTGTACATTCACGCGCCTGTCCGCCGTAATGCCATGTTCCCCGGGCCGCCGCAACGTCGGAGTCTAGTGTGCCCGTGGCCCGCTGCTGCCGCAATGCGGCCCGGCTCAGAACCGGTAGGCGGCCTCGAGTCCGACCTGCCGGGGAGGGCTCGGCCACGCGATGTCGGTACGCAGGCTGGTGAATCGCCGCGAGACGTAGTACTCGATCCACTCCTCGTCCGTCGCGTTCTCGGCGAACAGCGTGACGCTCCACCGGCTCCCCCGCAGACCGAGGCGGACATCGTAGATCTCGTAGGCCTCCTGCACGTCGCGACCGTCGATGCTCCAGTAGGTTTTGCCTCGCCGCTCCGCGTCCAGACGGGCGAAGCCCTGCAGCGACCCGATCGGCCAGAGATATTCGAATGTCAGGTTCAGTGACGAGACCGGGGCGCCCGGCACCTCGTTGCCGATGACGTCGGACGGCGGCACGGTCAGGCCGGGTTCCGCCTCGATATCCTCGATCTCGCTGTCGACGAACCCGTAGGCCAGTGCGATGGTCAGCCCGTCCAGCGGTCTCAGGACGGCCTCCAGTTCCCCGCCGACGATCTCGCTCTTCTTCGCATTGATCAGGGCCTGGGAGCCGAACGGGTCGAACAGGAAATACTGCTGGTCCTCGTAGTCGATGTAGAACGCGGCGACGTTCACGATCAGTCGGCCGTCGGCGCTGCCGTACTTCACGCCCAGTTCGTAGTTGTCCAGGTGCTCGGAATCGAAGGACGGCGCGAACTGCACCGCCGGGTCGTTGGCCAGCGTATTGAAGCCGCCCGGCCGGAACCCCTCCGCATAGGTTGCGAACAGATTGACTGTATCGGTCAACCTATAACTGACCTGAAGTTTCGGCTGGAACTCACTGAATTCTTTAACTCCATTTGCCGCCGGATTATTGGTGTCGTTCTCCCTCCTCACATCGTCGAACCGTCCGGCCACGGTCACCTCGATACGCTCCGTGACGTCGAGGCTCGCCTGCCCGAAGACGGCCCGCGTCTCGTATTGCTCGTTCAGAATCGCCGGCGGCTGCGGCACGAAGAAGGCACTCTCCGGGCTCCAGTCGCCGCCATTGACGAAGCCGGAAACATTCAGGAACGTCGCGAGGGAGCGATCCCGTTCCTGTTCGCTGTAATAGGCGCCGAGTATCCACCGCAGTCCCTCCTCCGCGCTGGACACGAGACGCAGTTCCTGGCTGAACTGGGTCTGATCGTCGTTCACGTCGATATTCAGGAAGTCCCGGTTGGTCTGGTCGAGATCCTGGTCGTTGTTGGATTCGAGATCATGCCAACCCGTGATCGAAGTGAGCGTGAACGCATCGAACTCATAATCGAGCTTTGCGGTGTAGTCGGAGAAGCCCACATCGGAGACGCCGACCACGTTGGACTGGATGGTGTAGGTCGTATTGTTCAGCGGATAAGGGAAGGTATCGCCCGGCAGCCGGTTCTCCTCCGTATCCGCGGAGCCGGGCATGAAGTAACCGGAGCCCGCTTCCTGATCAGCATGCTGGTAACGCAGATCCAGGCTCAGGCGCTGGTTCGGCTCGATCAGCAACCGGCCGCGCACGGACGTCGAGTCCTTGAAGTCGACGTACTCGCCCAGCCCCTCGTTCCGCAGCTGGCCGTCCCGATCGTTGCTGTAGATTGCGAGGCGTCCGCGCACCTTGTCGGAGAGGACCGGACCGGAGATCGCCGCCTGGAGCGTGTAGTCGTCACCTTCGGCGGCCCGGGTCTCGACGTAGGCCTCGAAGTCCTCGGTGGGCCCGCGGGTGGTGATGTTGACCGCGCCGGCCACCGAATTACGCCCGTACAACGCACCCTGGGGCCCGCGCAGCACCTCGATCTGCTCCACGTCGAAAAGATCCTGGGTGGTGACGAGAGAATTGTTCACGGTGACGCCGTCCACGACGAAAGCGAGTGGCGTCTCGCCGATGCCACGCTGCTGGGTCACGCCCCGGATCGTGATAGTGCTCTGCCCGACCTCCTGGTCGTCCGAGAAACGGAGGTTGGGTGTCAGAGCGGCGACGTCGTTCATACGCTGGATCGAGGCGTCCTCGATGGCCGCGCGGTCGAAGACCGTGATGGCGTCCGCGATATCCTGCAAATTCTCGCTGCGGCGCCGGGCCGTCACGATCACCTCCTCCAGCACGCTATCGTCGCCGACGGCGACGGACGTGGTGGCCATCTGGGCCAGGGCGGGCTCGTCGATTCCGCTTGCGAGAACGCAGAACGCGACGGCACTGCCGGCTATTCTTGGCAGCCTCATCTCTTAAGCAAACCCTTGTACGTCAGTGAGTGTACGCCGGAGACTCCGGCGGCCGTAGATTACCAGATCGGGAGCACTCCAATCTCAGCTCGCGGTTGTGTCTACCGATACTGGGCACTTCACACCGATTCCGTTCGAGCAGAAAATCTCTGTTGTGCTCAGCATTGATCAAGCGCCACAGCTGAACAGCCCTGCAAAGGCCATTAATAGTGTCAGCGACCTGAGTCGACTACAAGGCAACGGCGGCGCAATGCCGGTGGCGCTCGATCAACCAGAGACGCCGAAAAGAGATCGGATCTTTGACGCTTCCATCGATCGTGGCGCCTTCCACTCGTTTTACGTACATCCCAGAATTGACCGACCGGTGCCGTGGGTAGACGTTATAGGAGCGCTAATGCTCTGCGACTACAGTGGTGCTCCGCGCGCAAGCGCCGGGAAGATGCGGCGGTTGCCTAATGCGCCGGGCAAACCGGAGGTAGGAAGATGCAACGGTTGGATTGTGCCGGGTCGTTTCCGTTCGCTGGACTTTTGATCGCACTCGTAGCCGTCAGCGCAGGATGCGTAACGGGCGGCGGCGCCACACATGTCAATACCTATTACAACTCAGACTCGGCGGCCGACGACCATGCACGCCTGACCACCGACACGCAAGGTCAATGGCTGGTCGTATGGGCATCGCAACACGAACTCGGCACACTGGGAACGGACTGGGACGTTTTCCGTTCCTGGAGTCAGACTAACGGACAGGTGTGGTCCAACGCCTCTCCGATGAACCAGACCGCTGCGACGGACCTCAAGACGGGCGACTGGCAACCTGATGTGACGGCCTCGACGACCGGGACAGCCGTTGCCGTGTGGTCATCAACGAATAGTCTCGGAGGCAAGATCGGCGATGACGAAGACATCTGGTTCTCGCGAAATCCAGATCTGAAACTTGGCGGTTGGTCCGCGGCGAAACCAATCCACGAGGCGTCGGCGGCGGCGGATGGGATTTTCGATCTGGACGAACATCCGTCTCTGGCAACCGACAACAAGAAGACTTGGGTCGCTGTCTGGATGAAGTCCGATATGACTGAGAGCGACATCCTGGTCTCACGAAGCGCGGATGATGGGATAACCTGGTCTTTGCCGACCCTGCTGAACAGCGAATTGGGCACCGAAGCGTACTTTGACTACTGGCCACGCGTCGAAACGGACGGAAGCGGGACGTGGATAGTAACGTGGAACCGGGATGCCGGTGTGGCTCACATGGAGCCCATTTTGCACTCCATCAGTACCGACGGCGGGAAAAACTGGTCCAACTCGAAGCAGGTCCATCAACATGCAGTGGGGTACTCGCCGAGAATCGCCTACGATGGAAAGTCGAGCTGGATGATCGTCTGGGATTCCATTGCGGACGTCAGCACAGGCAAGACAGACAAGTTCCGTAACATCCAGCTGTCACGGAGCTCGGACGGCGGTAATACGTGGTCTGCACCGGCATATTTGAACACGGACTGGAACCCACAAAACGTGTTCGTCGGTGCGCCGTCGAACTCCAATCCGGATATCGCGACAGATGGCCAGGGTAACTGGATAGCCGTCTGGGATCTGTGGCAAAGCACAAGTCTGTCGGCGCCGGACATCCGGATTGCCTATAGTCAGGATGGTGGCATGACCTGGACCGACCCAGACTATTTGAACGAGAATTGGAATACGAATACGCTCAGCGAGCGCTGGCCGCAGCTCGCGACAGACAGGAAAGGCAACTGGGTTGTGATTTGGCAGACGGCGGCGGTCGCGAACGGAAATACGTCTTCGGACAGTGATATCGCTACTCGTCGGATAGTCTGGCCGAAACCGTGACACTCGGATCGACGCTCGGCCATGGGTTACGGTCGAGGGCAGCGCCGACGGCCCTGGCTTCCCCGCCGCGCTGCTCTCCCGGGCGTGAATGCCCTTGAGCATCGCCGCCACCCCGCGCAACTTGCTGTTCGGCGTATGGGCGAAGACGGCACGATTGTAATGCACCATGGGGCGCCGCCGGTCGGCATTTGAAAAGAAAAGGCCACTTGAATTAAGTGGCCTAAATACTTGAAAAATTGGAGCGGGAAACGAGGCTCGAACTCGCGACCTCAACCTTGGCAAGAATAGCGGATCACCGTATCGACAATCAAAACAAAATGTTACGGACTATCGAGTTCGCCCAGGAGCGCTTAAACGGCCTCCTACCATGTCTGATGAGGAGCCCTTGGTCGTAGTTTGATCGGAGTTGTTGGAAGCTATCGCAACCCGGCCCTCGCACTTTGCTTGGATGGCCGCTCCGTCCAATACAAGTCATTTGACGGGGTACGCGCGTTTGATGGCTGAACAACAGCACAGCGTGGCCCAGAGGCTTGATCGGTGTGCGCAACGGCTGCAAAATTTAACGGAGGATGATCTACTTGGGGAATGTCAGTTCATGACACGACATTTTCAGCGAGGGAGGAGCATTACATGAGGTTGCTGGCGACAACGATTGGGCTGGCGGTTTGGGCAATGGCGCCTGCTCATGCCGCAGAAATGGTAACGCCCGAGAACTACATCCGCGCCGAACAGGACTTCACTTTCGCGGAGTTTCAACGCAACGCCGGAAGTGCCGTGAACCGCTTCTACTACGTGCGGAAGCCAACGCCGCTCGATGCACAGACCGTCGTGCGCATGAACCGGGATAC
>JARRPZ010000140.1:0-6297 GCA_037382365.1 Gammaproteobacteria bacterium | reverse complement strand
GGACAGTGACCCTTACTCTGCGAATTTGGGTCACTGTCCCCCTTTCCTGATCTGGCGGAGAGGGTGGGATTGTCGCTTCGCGACCAGGCATGCAGCTTCGCCGCTGCGCCTGTCGAACAGGGTCCGAAGTCCTCAACCGCACTCGGCGAGATTGCGGTCTGCCGGATTCGTCCGGCTCAGGTCTACGCTGCTGATCACACGGGACATCGAGAACGCGTATCTCACGTTCGATCCGGGCGTCGCCCCAGGCCGATCTTCTGTTCTGACCCCTTCGTCATCCCCATCAATACGTGCGCCGCGGTGCGGAACGGGCGGGTATTGTCTTGCGCCGTGTGGCCCTGTGGACGGATCCCGGATTTGATCTGACTCAGCGGGCTTACTAGACTGGTGCTGCAGCTGCCGAGCGCTCGCTGGACACTCTACGAATAGTTTCGCGAGGGCGTGAAGTGTCCTGCCGACGTTAAGATGCAGGTTGTCGGGCGTGCCTGGGGAACGCCGATCTGGTACGGGACTGACTGAAGGTTTCCTGGCCCGGCAGGGCCAGGATTCACATATTCAACGGGAGTTATCACATGCATTGCAGAGCGCCAGTGGCCGCCTTGGCCATCCTTTTCGTCCTTCCGGCGGCGGCGCAGGACTTCGCCGTCACCGAAAACGATATCGACGTCGGAGAGCAGGAGTATTCGCCGTATCTGCACCAGAGTTACCCCGATCGGGTTTTCTGGGGCGACACGCATCTGCATACCAATTACTCGACCGATGCCGGTATGGTGGGCAACCGGCTCGGGCCGGACGAGGCCCTGCGCTTCGCGAAAGGAGAGATGGTGGTTTCCTCGACGGGTGTTCGAGCCCGTCTGATCCGCCCGCTCGATTTCCTCGTGGTAGCCGACCACGCCGAGAATCTCGGACTTCCGCCTATGATCGAGGAGTCCAACCCGGAATTGCTCAAGGATCCGTGGGGAAAGAAGGTCCACGATATGGTCAAGTCCGGCCAGGGTTGGGAAGCCTATCAGCTGTGGAAAGAGAGCGGCTCGAAGAATATCGATCCCATGCCCAATCCGTCGCTGCTGCGGACCGCGTGGGAGCAAATCATTGACTTCGTCGATCGGCACAACGAGCCGGGCGTCTTCACGGCTTTCCACGGCTTCGAATGGACCTCGACGCCTGACCTGCGGAACATGCATCGCAACGTCATCTTCCGCGATGGCAAGGAAGAAGCGAAACAGGTGCTGCCCATGAGTACGTTCGATTCCACGGATCCGGAGGATCTGTGGGACTACATGGAGGCTTACGAGAAGAAGACGGGTGGCCGGGCGCTCGCAATCCCGCATGGCGGCAACCTGTCACAGGGCCTGATGTTTGCCACCGAGACCATGTCCGGCAAGCGCCTGAACAAGGCCTATGCGGAGCGGCGCATGAAATGGGAGCCCATCTACGAGGCGACCCAGATCAAGGGTGACGGAGAGGCCCATCCGCTGCTGTCTCCCAACGATGAATTCGCCGATTACTACACTTGGGACAAGGGGGATTTCGGTCTCAACGCGAAGGAGCCCGAGATGCTACCGCACGAGTATGCGCGCAGCGCCCTGAAGCTGGGGCTCGAGCAGCAGGCAAAGATCGGCGCGAACCCTTTCAAATTCGGCATGATCGGCGCATCTGATAGCCATACGTCCCTGGCTTCAACCCGCGAGGAGAACTACTTCGGCAAGTTCGCCGGTGCCGAGCCGGGTACCGAAGCGCGTTTCGACGATCTCGTTTCACAGGACCTGCGGCCGGACAACGACGGCAGCCTCAACGTCTATCACTGGGAATCCACGGCTTCCGGGCTGGCCGGTGTCTGGGCGAAGGAGAACACACGCGAGGCCCTATGGGACGCCATGGCCCGACGTGAGGTGTATGCCACTACCGGTACCCGCATGCTGGTACGGGTCTTCGCCGGATGGGATTTCGAGCCGGCCGAGGTCCAGCGTCCCGATTTCGCCGTCCAGGGCTATGCGCGGGGCGTCCCGATGGGTGGCGACCTGCAGAAGGCCGAGGGCGGCAAGGCGCCGCGGTTCATGGTGAGAGCGCTGCGGGATCCTGATGGAGCCAACCTGGACCGGATCCAGATCGTCAAGGGCTGGCTGGACGAGGATGGCAAGTCGCGGGAGCGCATCTACGACATCGCTGTCTCGGACGGACGCACCATCGGCGGGGACGGACGCTGTCGGACGCCGGTCGGTGACACGGTCGACGTAGAGCAAGCCACTTACACGAACTCCATCGGTGACGCCCTGCTGGCCGCTTACTGGGAAGATCCGGACTTCGATCCCGCGCAGAGCGCCTTCTATTACGTGCGGGTGCTGGAGATTCCGACCCCGAGCTGGCTGGTCTACGATCGGAAAATCTACGGTCTGGAGATTCCGGAGGAGGCCGTCCTGAAGCAGCAGGAACGGGCCTATACCTCGCCGATCTGGTACACACCGTAGAGAGAATCCGACCGGGGAGAATCCGACCGGGCTCGAGCGATACCTTGCGCTAGTCCAGCCTGCTGCGGCTGCTATCGACGTCGGCTTCAAGGTCGGGCCGGAACCGGCATGAGTCCCGTTTCGATCCGTCACTTGAAAGCCGGTGGCTGCCTGTGCGAGGGTTCAGTGCCTTCACTGGGCAGCAATAGAGGACCGGATGCAGAATCAAGTGACCTGGGCCGCGATGGTACTGGCTCTCGTGCTCGTTGCGGCGTGTGGCAGCGATACACGCGGTACCGGCGGTCAGACGGAAGGCGACTCGGAACTGACTCCCCACGTCGTCGAATTGCGCGCCGTAGGCAAGACCTTCGAAGGCCCGTCGGAGATACCCTCGGGCTGGACCACGTTCGAATTCGTGAACGCCTCCGGCATGATCCACTTCGCGCTGATCGACGTACCGCCGGAAGGCGTAACGGCGAGGGAGATGAGCGATACCATCATGCAGCCTTTCCAGGATGCGATGGATGCCATGAACGCGGGTGACGAAGCAGGCGTCAATGCGGCGTTCGCCAGATTTCCGGCCTGGATCGCGGAGCTGGGGCGGATGGGCGGTCCCGGATTCCTGTCACCCGGCCGCGTCGGTCGTACCACGGTCTACCTGGAACCCGGCCATTACGTGATCGAGTGCTACGTGAAGTCCGATGGTGTGTTCCACACGACGAGCCCGGGTGCCGGGCAACTCGGCATGATCATGGACCTGACCGTCACCGATGCAAGGAACGGAGCGCCGGAACCCGTGGCCGATGCCACCCTGGCGGTCCGGAACTCGGGACTGGAACTGGTGGACGGGGAACTCGTGCCGGGTACGAACACGATACGTGTGGATTTCGTCGAGCAGCAGGCTTTGCCCTCGTTCGTCGGCAACGACGTGCATCTGATGCGGGTGGACGATGCCGATGACATCGCGGAAGTGAACGCCTGGATGGACTGGCGCACCGCGAACGGTCTGGAGGATCCGGCTCCCGCCGTGTTCCTCGGCGGTATCAACGATCTGCCGGCCGGCAGCCACGGTTACTTCACGGTTGAGCTGGTTCCAGGCGACTATGCCTTCGTTGCGGAGATGCCGGACCCGCGGGGCTCCGGATTCGTGCTGCCTTTCTCGGTCGCGGCGAAACCATAGCGCGTCGCGACGGCCGTCGAGCGTCAGGTGGTGGCGGCGACACGCCAGAGGAAGGTCTCGATCCGATCCTGTCCGAAGAACGGTTCGCCGTTGTAGACGATAGTGGGGACGCCCCAGTGTCCGGCTGAAATCAGCGAAGCCTGGTTCGCCTGTACGGCCGAGTCGTACTTGTCGGGGTCCGAGGCGATGGCCGTCTCCATGTCTTCTGGCGATAGTCCGACCGATGCGGCCACTTTCGCGACGTGATCTCCCTGCTGCCAGTCGTCGGTCTTCCCATCCCAGATCAGCGTCGCGAGCCGGAGTATGAACTCATAGCCGACACCTTGTTCGCAGGCGTACTGCATTAGCCGGGTCAGTCGGTATATGTATGGCTGCTCCGCCGCAATCTCCAGCGTCTCCATGTCCTGGACGATCGGGTCGGGCACCGGCCAGATGCGAAAATCGATACCGTACATCTCCGCCGCCCGCCGCGTATCGGCTTCGAGATAGCGCAGTGCCATCGGGCTGGCGTTCCTGAAGATCTCCGGCCTGCGGACGGCGATCGGCAGGACCGGTTTCAGGGTAACCTCGATGGTCGCCGGCTGTTCCGGAAGCAGCCTGTCGAGCTTCGTCAGTCCGATATAGGAGTAGGGACTGCGAATCGAATAATAGAGATCTGCGTTGATGGCCATTCGCTACACCGGCATATTGGATGATTTCGACGGAGATCATTGTCGCGCAAATCAGCGGAGAATGGGTATCGGGGACATGAACTGCTCACACCGCGGATGGCTGACGGAAATGGTCCGCCGGAAGCAGCTGCCGGACGGATACGCATCGGACTTTCTGAGTTACGTCGCGCCGCTCGGCCACGACATCGCACGTGTGCGGAGAAGGTCAGGCCGGCCCCTGATCGTTGGTATAAGCGGGGCGCAGGGAGCGGGGAAGTCGACGCTCGCAGCCTTCATCCGGGAGTGGCTGATGCGCGAAAACGGGCTCGCGGGGCTAATTCTGTCTCTGGACGATTTCTATCTCGCTAAAGAAGACCGCTCTCGGCTCGCGCGGGAAATCCATCCGCTGCTCGCGACTCGCGGAGTGCCCGGTACGCACGACGTCGGGCTCGCGCTGAGCGTCATGGAAAAGCTGATTCGGCCGACGTCACCGCCAATCCCGATTCCGGCTTTCGACAAGGCAACGGATGATCGCCGTCCGGAAGACGAATGGCCTGTGGTGGAGTCGCCCGCGGACGTGGTGTTGTTCGAGGGATGGTGCGTCGGCGCAAGACCGCAGGGCGCAGACCGACTGATAGCGCCAATAAATTCGCTGGAGACGGAGGAGGATCCGGACGGCAGTTGGCGCCGATACGTTAACGAGAGACTCGGCGGTGAGTATCGCCATCTGTTCGCCACGCTCGATGCACTCGTCATGATGAGGGTGCCGTCGTTCGGCAAAGTCCGCGAATGGAGAGGTTTGCAGGAGGAGCGCCTGAGATCCCGCAGTGGCGCCAGTGCGGATTCCCGGTCGTCCGGGGCCGGTCAATCACGGGCCGAACTGGACCGCTTCATCCTGCATTTCGAACGGCTGACGAGGCACATGCTGGATACGATGCCGCGATATGCGGACGCCGTTCTGCCGCTGAACAATGCCCATCGGATCATCGGACTCGAATGCCGCGAGGGCGGTTTTTTCGCGAATCTCGACTGATCGTGCTTGAGCCACTTCTTCCGGGCCGTGCCGGGCAGCACCGCCGACACGGGTCCGTGGGTTGCCGATACAGTCAAGTCGTCGCAAACTGTGGGAATGATTACGATCCTCCGGCGTGTGCGATCGGCAAGGCGCGATCCTGGCGTGGTTCGCCTTCTGCCGCGTTCTGTTCGCGGCTGTCGGTGATCGGCCGTGCCGTCTTGCTCGGACTCTTCCTGATGCCCTCTTTGGGAGCGCCGTCCGACACCGAAGGCACACGCCCGGAGAGCCATCTGGTCACGGACTTCAAGGTCGAGAGCCCTGACCTCGGCTGGTACGTCGTGAACGACAATGTCATGGGCGGTCGAAGCGAGGGCGGCTTCGAGCTGGAGCCGGGAGGGCTGCACTTCTCGGGTCGCACCAATACCAACGGTGGCGGCTTCAGTTCCATCCGCACCGCGCCGATGCAGCTCGATCTCTCGCCGTACGCCGCGATTCGCCTCCGCGTGCGGGGCGACGGTCGCCGCTATACCTGGCGTCTGACCACCGATGCCCGCCATGCCGGAAGACCGGTTGCCTACTGGGCCGAATTCGATACGACTGCGGACGCATGGCATACCGTCGACGTGCCTTTCACCGATTTCGTGCCGAGATTCCGCGGGTCCGAGCTCGATGGACCGCCGCTGGATACCAGCGCCATCACCGGCATGGGCCTGATGATCTACGACAAACGCGACGGGCCGTTCGAGATACGGCTGGCGAGTTTCCGGGCGGTCCTGGACAGTCCATCATTTTCGCTGGATCGGTTTCAGTGGCAGAAGCGCCTGCTCGTCGTCAGTGCGTCGCGGACGAACGATTCGCAGCTGCGAGAGCAGCGGGAGGGGGTGTCCGCGACGCGGGAGGCATTCCGGGAGCGTGACATGCTGCTGGTAACCCTGCTGAATGACGCCGCCTCGAGTGCCGGCGACCAGGCACTGACCGGCGATGAGATTGCGGCGGCGCGCGAAT
>JARRPZ010000139.1:0-11370 GCA_037382365.1 Gammaproteobacteria bacterium | reverse complement strand
TCCCGTCGCCGGTAGTCCGCTCAGTGGCTTGACTGCGCTTTGCGAAGCAAGCATAGTGTCGCTGATTTCGTGGCAGACAAAAGGGCCCAGGCAGTGCTCGTGCAACTGACGGAAAAACTGCGCAACGCGTTCGCGTACAAGACACCGCTCGGATTCCCGATCAAGTTCGATCTCGGTGACGAGGGCGTCATCCATGTCGAGGGTTCGGCGAACCCGATGGAGGTCACGAACGAGGACAAACCGGCCGAGACCACCTTCGGCGTCAGTCCCGAAGATCTCTCTGCGATGATCGACGGCGACCTGCCGCCGATGAGTGCGTTCATGAGCGGCAAGCTCCGGGTGGACGGCGACATGACTAAGGCCATGCAGGTGAGCGGCCTGTTCAGCTGAAGTCCCTACGGAGCAGGATCGCGCACGGCGCGGGCCGTCGACGTCGCGCGTGCCGTGAGCCGGCCGTCCTGATCGAACAGCTCCCCCTCGAGGAATGCGATGGAGCGTCCGAGGCGCAGGATGCGCGCGCGGGCGAGCTGAGGACCGGCGAGGGTCGGGCGGAGGAAACTCACGCTGATCTCGAGAGACGGCAGCGGGATCCGCTCGCCGACTTCGCAGAACACGGCATGGGCCATGGCGGCATCCAGCATGCCGGTGACGAAACCGCCCTGCACCACGTTGCCCGAATGACAGAATTCGAGCGGCATCGAGAAGCGCATTTCGATGCGGTGCCGTTCCGCGTCGAATGCCTCGACACGACCGCCCAGGCTCTGCACGCAGGGCGGTGCCGTGTCGTTCAGGTCCCTGATGCGCTGCTCCGTATCCATGGTTCGGGTTCCCTCGTTTACCCGGCTGCCGGCGCGTCCGGCTGCCGGTCCGGGTGAGCCGCGAGGAAAGCCGTCAAGCCGATGCAGTGCGACTCGATGGAACGGATGACCGGATAGTCGTCCAGAGGCACCGAGAATCGCCGGGCATTGTAGACCTGCGGTATCAGGTAGGCGTCCGCCAGGGTCACGCCGTCGCCGATGCAGTAGCGCCCCGCCGACGAGCGGGCCTCCAGGAGCGCCTCCAGCGGACCGAAACCCGCACGGATCCAGTGCGCATACCAGCGGGCGATGCCCTCGCGATCCTGGCCGTAGTGCTCGCCGATGTAGCGCATGATCCGGAGGTTGTTGACCGGATGGATGTCGCACGCGATGAGAGCTGCGACCTCCCGGACGCGGGCCCGTGCGACCGGGTCTGAGGGGAGCAGTGCGGGTTCGGGATGGGTCTCCTCCAGATACTCGATGATGGCGGGGGACTGGATGAAGACACCGTTGCGGTCCTGGAGTGCCGGCACCGCGCCCATGGGGTTCACCGACCTGAATGCCGTCTCCTGCTGTTCCCCGCGATCGAGCGCGACGGGCACGTACTCGTAGTCGACGCCCTTCAGGTTCAGGACGATGCGGGTGCGGTAACTCGTGCTGCTGCGGTAGTAGCCATAGAGCTTCATGGTGTGCCTGCCTCGCGCCTGCGTCATCGGTGCCCGCCCGGCGGGCGTCGCTGCCGGTCGCGCCCGCCGGACACCGGATGCTAGCAGATCCACGCTCCCCCGCATGATCGTGTCAGGGGCTGCCGCAGGCCGCAATCCTACCTACTGCCAGGCAACGTGGAACCGAATGCCGAACTCGGTGTCGCCGAACTCGGTATCGCCGAACTCGTGGGGGAGGCCGCCATACTGGTCCGGACGGGCAGTCTTTTCGAGGTAATAGGGGCGGACGCTGACCGAGGACTCTTCCCAGCCGAACCAGCGGTCGATCTGCCGGTTTACGGCTCCGAGGGGGTCTGTCGCGATCCACAGCACGCTGTCGCCGAAACCCCGCGCCCCCGTTTCGCGCTCGCGCGTGCGGATGCCGTCGCGCAGGTGCATGAAATAGGTGCCGACCAGGCTGCCGACCAGGGGTGTGACGATGAGATCCTGTATCGATACCGGTTCGAAGAGGGCCTCGGCCCCGAATTCGTAGATGGCCGAGAGCAAGGCCGAATAAGCCACTGCCTGAGCGCCCGGATAACCCCGCTCGCGCGCCCGCACATAGTAGGCGCCGCCCCAGTAGGGGTGGAGGAGGTAGTTCAGGTACCAGTCGTCCGAGTCCCAGGTCGGATGCGTGACGTTGTCCCACCAGTTGGAAAGGCTGTAGTCCTTTTTCTGTTCGTCCGTCCAGCCGCTGACGCTCTCCGGGACCGTGTACAGGATCGCGATCACCGCGAACTGGGTACCGACGAAGTACCAGGTATCCCGCCTGAGACCCGCCCGGTCCCGGCCGTCCGCCGACGGTAATCCGACGTCGCACTCGTCCGTATCCGCTCCCGTGCAGCCGGCGAAACTCGGTGGTTCGTATCCCGGCGGCCAGGGATCCAGAGTCAGCCCCGCCTCCCGGGCCTGTACCGTCGGCAGCAGGAAGAGACAGACGATACCGAGCAGTGTCGCGCGACTCATCACGGCGTCTGCGCCTCATGCGGGCGGGATCGCCAGGAGACGGCGAGCTGGAAAGCGAAATCGGAGGTGGCGTTGCCGAACAGGTCCTCGACGATGCCCAGACGCACCGAGAGTCCGCTGCGCCGCGCATGCCAGGCGCCGCCCACGGTCAGCTGGACGGAATTCCCGCCCAGGATCTCCAGGTCGCTGTCGTAATAGGCAGTTTCCCCGTTGACCTGCGCCATCAGGGACAGCCGGTCGGACGCCTGCCACGCCAGCGCCATGCCGCCGAAGCCCACCGCGCCCTCCTGCGTGGCCGGCAGCGTGTCGCTGTCGCCGGGCAGCAGGATACCGGCCAGCGCAGAGACTCGCAGTTCACGGTCGGCCAGCGAGTAGCGGTCGTCGGCATGCAGGGACAGATGGTAATCGGTGGCCCCGCTGCCAAGCAGCGTATCGGCATCCCCCGTCGGCAGTTTGATGCCCGCTCGCAGGGCATACGACCGGTGTCTGTCCTGGTTGCCCAGACGGAGGGCGGCGCCGAGCCGGACATCGCCGATGCCCGACTCGGAGGAACTCAGCCGGAAGGCAGTCCCGTCCGGGGCGACGTAGCGGTAGTCCACCTGGTTACGCGGGCCGCTACGTCGGCTGTTCGACAACCCCCAGAGGTCGTGCCATCTCTCGATCGGCCCGTCCAGGAAGCCCCCGCTGTGCGCCACGAGCGGTACGTCGATCCCGACCTCCAGGCCGTCGCGGAGTCCGTACCGGTAGGCCAGGTCCAGGAAATAGCTCTCGCCGTCCGTCTCGCCCGACTCCAGCGCGGTCTGGTCCTGTTCGGCATGATTGGCGACATCCAGGGAAATCCGATAGCGACCGGATCCCCGGGGCTGCAGCGACGCGGGCTGCGTCACCGGCATGCCGAACACGTGCAGAAAAGGATTATGGTTGCGCATCGGAAACCACGTTTCGGCGTCGACGGGCGACGCCGCCAGGACCGGGACCACGAGGGCTGCGAGAAGGCCCGTCGCCCACAAGGCCGGACCCCGTTCCGATTCCAGGCGCAACCGCATTGCCGGTTGCCCGAGCCGCTCGCTATTATTCAAGTCGTGCGCAACCGCCACTGGCAATATCGATCCGTTCATCGGTCAGCGAGACCGGTGCCTGGCATCGTCGTGGCCGTCCTCCTGTTATCCGCGCTATTCGCGGCGCCCGATGTCCCGGCGGCACCGGGGGGCGCGCTGCCGCCGTTCGAGGCTACCTATACGGTCAGCTACGGTCCCCTGCGCGCCACCATGCAGCTGCGCCTGAGCCGGTCCGGCGATGGTTACCTCTACGAGACGTCGCTGCAACCCAGGGGGCTCGCCTCCCTGCTCCGTCGCGGTGTGATTCACGAGAAGACTTTCTTCCTCGTCGACGGCGACAACGTGCGCCCGCTGGAGTACGAACGCACGGATACCATCGCCGATCCGGCGCGGATGGCACGATACCATTTTGAAGGGGACCATGTCGGCGGTATCTACAAGTCCCGGGAGATCGATCTCCCGATGCGGGATGGAGGCCAGAACAGGATTTCCGTGCACGTCGCTCTCATGCAACGTCTGCGCAGCGACCGGGCGATCGGCGCTTTCCCCGTTTTCGACCGGTCCCGGTGGAAGGACTACGAATTCGACGTGCTGCCGGCCCGGGAGATCGAGACACGGTCGGGATCCTACGAAGCCGTGGAGGTGAGGTATTCCTCGCCCGGCGATGACAAGGGCACGTCGATCTTCTTCGCGCCGGCACTCTCCTATCTGCCGATCCTCATCGAATACGTCGAGTCGGGTGACGTCAAATCCCGTGCCCGGCTCGACGACTATCGCATTCAGGGCCCCGTCGAGGGCGAGACGAGGGGCTGAACCATGAGCCTGATACCTGTCGTCGGCGTGCCCGCCGATCGCCGTATCGTCGGACCCCATCCCTTCCACATCGTGGGCGAGAAGTATTTGCATGCCGTGGTCCGGGGAGCAGGCGCGCTGCCGCTGATGATCCCGGCCCTCGGCGCGGAGATAGACCGCACCCATATGCTGGCCATGATGGACGGCCTGCTGTTCACGGGCAGCCCGTCCAACGTGGAACCCAGGCACTACGGCGGTCCGCCCAGCGAGGAGGGCACGCTGCACGACCCGGAGAGAGACGAGATGACGCTCCCGCTCATCCTGCAGGCGCTGGAGATGGCTGTGCCCGTCCTTGCCGTTTGCCGCGGTTTCCAGGAGATGAACGTGGCACTCGGCGGGACGCTGCACCAGCACGTGCAGCGGGTCGCGGGCTACCACGACCACCGGGAGGACCACGAGGCAGCCCTCGAGCAGCAGTATGCGCCGGCCCATCCCGTGCATCCGGTGCCGGGCGGCTATCTGGCCGGACTCGCATCGGGGCGGTCCGAAGTCATGGTGAATTCCCTGCACGGCCAGGGCGTCGACCGGCTGGCGGAGGGAGTGACCGTCGAGGCGCGGGCGGACGACGGCCTCATCGAGGCTTTCACGGTCGACGGCGCAAAGTCGTTCGCGCTGGGCGTGCAATGGCATCCCGAGTGGCAGGTAGTGGATAATCCCTTTTATCTCGCGATTTTTCGCGCGTTCGGCGAGGCCTGCCAGCAGCGGGCCGAGCACCGCAGAGGTGATGTGTGAGTGAAAGGGACGATGCTAAACACTGGCTGACCGAGAATCGCATCGAGGATGTCGAGGCGTTCGTGCCCGACATGGCCGGGGCCGCGCGGGGGAAGGTCATCCCGGCCGATAAATTCACCGAGCAGAGCATGAAGATGCCGGAAGCGGTCTTCGCGCAGACCATCTCCGGGGAATACATCGACGACGATACCAATCAGGAAGACCGGGATATGATCCTGGTCCCGGATTACGACACGCTGCGCCCCGTGCCCTGGGCCGTCGACACCGCCGCCTCGGTGTTCCTGGACTGCCTGCGGCTGGACGGCGAACCCGTTCCCAAATCGCCCCGTCAGATTCTCCGCCAGGTCATGGCGCTCTATGAGGAGCAGGGCTGGCAGCCGATCGTCGCTCCGGAGGTCGAGTTCTACCTGATCAAGTCCCACACGGACGCCGACGAGGAGGTGGAGCCGCCGGAGGGCCGCCTGGGGCGCACGGATCTCTCCCGGCAGCCCTACAGCATCGACACGATGAACGACTTCGAACCGTTCATCATGGATGTGTACAAATTCTGCGAGGCACAGGGCATCCGTATCGACACGCTCTCCCAGGAGATGGGTCCCGCGCAGTTCGAGATCAACTTCCTGCATGGCGATCCGATCGATCTGGCGGATCAGGTATTCCTGTTCAAACGCACCGTGCGAGAGGCGGCGATACGGCACGAGATGCACGCGACGTTCCTGGCCAAGCCGATGGCGGACGAGCCCGGCAGTGCGCTGCATATCCACCAGAGCGTCATCCGCACCGAGGACGGGAGCAATGTCTTCTCCACCGGGGACGGCGAGGCCAGTGATCTGTTCTACGCGTTCCTGGGCGGGCTGCAGGTCTATCTGCCCGAAGCGATGCTGATACTGGCGCCGTACGTGAATTCCTATCGCCGCTTCCAGTCGTACTCGGCCGCGCCCGTGTGGTTCGCCATCGAGAGCCTGGAGGCGAGCGAGGCGATGCGGCGGACGCTGGGCGAGGCTTTCGTGCGCCTCTACTGCAATCTCAAGAAGGCCGAATACGCCGAGTTCCAGCACGTGATCACCCCCTGGGAGCGCGAGCTGCTGCTCCTGAACGTCTGAGAGATCAACGGAGGACCGTCGATGGCGGCGATCGAGAAGAGGAGCCGGGAACAGTGGCAGGCGGCGGACGCCGAGCACTACCTGCACCCGTTCACGGATCACAAGGCGCTGGGCGAGCAAAGGTCGCGCATCATCACACGCGCGGATGGGGTGTACATCTGGGATGCCGACGGCAACCGTATCCTGGACGGCATGTCGGGGCTCTGGTGCGTCAACGTGGGCTACGGGCGCGAGTCGCTGGTCGAGGCCGCCGCCGAACAAATGCGAGAACTGCCCTATTACAACAGCTTCTTCCAGTGCGCCCACCCGCCGTCGATCGCGCTGGCCGAACGCCTTTCCGCGCTCGCCGGTGACGCTTTCCCGCGGGTCTTCTTCGCGGGCTCGGGCTCCGAGGCCAACGATACGATCGTACGCATGGTCCGGCGCTACTGGGACATCCGGGGCGAACCGGACCGGCAGGTGATCGTCAGTCGCGTCAATGCCTACCACGGCAGCACGATGGCCGGTGCCAGCCTCGGCGGGATGCAACCGATGCATGCCCAGGGCGGGCTGCCCATCCCGGGTATCGTCCACATCCGGCAGCCTTACTCGTTCGGCGAGGGGGCAGATCAGGACCCCGCGGAGTTCGGCCGGGTCTGCGCCCGCGCGCTGGACGAGAAGATCCGCGAGATCGGACCGGACAAGATCGCCGCCTTCATCGGTGAACCGATCCAGGGAGCGGGTGGCGTGATCATCCCCCCGGACACCTACTGGCCCGAGATCCAGGCGATCTGCGCCCGCTACGGCATCCTGCTGATCGCCGACGAGGTCATCACCGGCTTCGGACGACTCGGGCACTGGTTCGGATCGTCGGAGTTCGGAATCTGGGCCGATCTCATGCCCTTCGCCAAGGGCGTCACGTCCGGGTACCTTCCGCTCGGCGGCGTGATGGTGGGCGGCCGGGTCGCGGACGTCCTGATCGAGGGCGGCGGTGAGTTCCATCACGGCTATACCTACTCGGGCCACCCGGCCGCCTGTGCCGTGGCACTGGAGAACATCCGCATCATCGAGGAGGAAGGCCTGCTCGCCCGTGTGCGCGAGGACATCGGCCCCTATCTCAAGACGCGCTGGCTGGAACTGGGTGACCACGAGATGGTCGGCGAAGCCAGGATGCGCGGGCTGATGGGGGCTATCGAACTGGTGCCGCCGGGTCGCAAGGACGAGCGATTCCCCGAAAAGGGGAAGGTCGGCACCGTGTGTCGGGATCTGGCGGTGGCCAACGGACTCGTCATCCGTGCCGTCGGCGACACGATGGTGACGGCGCCGCCGTTGATCCTGTCCCATGCGGAGGCGGACGAACTCGTCGAGAAGACCCGTGCGACCCTGGATGCCACGATGCAGGCGATCGGGTCCGCGGCCTGACTCTCCGCGCGGAACTTCCGGGCGACGCCGATGCCTGATGCCCGGTGGTTTTATCGACCGCCCGTCTTCCCCCTGACCGACCGCCGAAGAATGCCATGAGCCAGAAGCACGAGACTGACTTCGCCTTCACGACCGACGACCGCTACGGTCGCCACATCGAGCCCACTTACGGCGGTGCCCTGTCGTTCCTGCGGCGCCGTTACACCAGGGATCTCGAGGGCGTGGACGTGGTGGTCACCGGCATACCCTTCGATACGGCGACGTCCAATCGTCCCGGTGCTCGCTTCGGCCCCCGCGGCATCCGGGCGGCTTCGAGTTTCATGGCGTGGGAGCGTCTCTACCCGTGGGAGTTCGACGCCTTCGAACGGCTCGCCGTGGTCGATTACGGCGACTGCATGTTCGATCCGGGCGTGCCGGAGAACGTCCCCGCCGAGATCCGGGCCCATGCGCAACACATCATCGACCAGGGCCCGACGCTCCTGTCACTGGGCGGCGATCACTTCGCGACCTGGCCACTGCTCCAGGCCCACGCGGAGAAGTTCGGCCGGCTGTCCCTGCTGCATTTCGATGCGCACACCGATACCTGGGACGACGAATCGCCCCGCGTGGATCATGGCACGATGTTCTTCCATGCGACGAAAGAGGGCCTCATCGATCCCGGCAAGTCGGTCCAGGTGGGGATCCGGACGACCAACGACGACACCCTCGGATTCAATATCCTCGATGCCCCCTGGGTGCACGACCATACGGCGGCCGAGACGGTCGCGGAGATCCGTCGCATCATCGGTGACGACCCGATCTACCTGACCTTCGACATCGACTGCCTGGATCCGGCGTACGCGCCGGGCACGGGCACGCCGGTCTGCGGCGGTCTCACGACACACCAGGCTCTCGCCATCCTCCGCGGCCTGCGGGGGCTGAACATCGTCGGCATGGACGTGATGGAGGTAGCGCCTCCCTACGACGCCGGCGAGATCACCGCGCTCGCGGGTGCCCGCATCGGCGGCGAGCTGATCAGCCTCTATGCCACCAGTCCGCGCGGCGAGGCAGCCGCGCGGGCGCGAGGCCGGCTGTAGAGCGCCTGCGAGTCCGGGGGGCGGTACGCACCGCGGTGCACTCGCCGTAATGCAACGGCGGCCTGTTCGTAGCGTCGCTCCGGGATGGTCAGGAAAGTCGGCTTGACGCGAATGCCCTTCGCCCGCGGATTCCCCATCACCGTGTGCGTCACGGTCACGTGACAGCGCTGTCAATCTGATCTAGTATCCGTCCGTCGACATGCGCACCGGCCGGGTGCGGCGTCGGCGGTTCGATCCGCGGGTCCGGATCGGCGGCTATCGGTTGAGAGGGGGAGATGCGAAGGAAGGGGGCAGAGACCGCCCGCGCCGGGCTCCTGCTGGCGCTGATCGGCTTCGCGACCGCGGCATGGTCGGCGCCCACGCATGCGCCGGGCCGCTCCGAGTATCGTGCACCGGAAGCGGCGAGCGCGCCCATCGTGGACGGCATCGCCAGCGAGAAGGCCTGGCTGCAGGCCCCGTGGCAGGAAATCGAGCATCGGTGGCTGGGCCCCGAGGTCGCCGACTCGGATTTCCGGGGCCGATTCAAGGTCGTCTGGACGGAGACGCGGATATACGTCCTCGCGGAGATCGTGGACGACGTCCTGTACGACGGACATCGCGATCCGCTGGTGCAGTACTGGGACGACGATTGTTTGGAGATCTTCGTCGACGAGGACTACTCGGGCGGCGACCACCAGTACAATCACAATGCCTTCGCCTACCACGTCGCCCTCGACAACCAGGCCGTGGACATCGGCGTCGACCGGTTGCCACGCGACTATTCCCATCATGTCGAGAGCCGATGGCGTCAGACGGGCGATCGCATCGTCTGGGAACTCGCCATCGACATCTACGACGACGGCTACGTGGACGGCGGCGAGGATAACGTGCCCGTCCGTCTGTCTGCCGGCAAGGTCATGGGCCTGATGGTGGCCTACTGCGACAACGACGGCAGTCCCCTGCGCGAGAATTTCATGGGTTCCGAAGCGGTCCTCGACGGCAAGAAAGACCGTGGCTGGATCGACGCCGGGCTGTTCGGGGCCCTGATCCTGATGGGCGGAGGCTGAACAAGTCGTGTGGGGTCGGACGTGGAACAGCGGCGAATCGGCGGAATCGATTGCCGGCGAATTTCTCCTCGAGGACGGGGAACGGTGGTACGTGATTCGCCACGTGGACCGCATGCAGCCCTTCTTCGTGAGCGTCATATCCAACGTGGATCACTGGCTGTTCGTTTCCTCGACCGGGGGTCTCACGGCGGGACGCGTCTCCCCCGAAACGGCCTTGTTCCCGTACCGACCCGTGGATCGGATCCACGACAGCTATCTGCATACGGGCAGCCGGACGTTGCTGCGGGTGTCACCGGACGAGGGAGTGCCGACCTGGGAGCCGTTCAACCGGGAGCAGGACGAGCGCTATACGGTGACCAGGAACCTCTACAAGAACACGGTCGGCAACAAGCTCCGTTTCGAGGAGACCAATCACGATCTCGGCCTCACATTCAGCTACACGTGGGCCACCAGCGAGCGCTACGGGTTCGTGCGTCATTGCCGGCTCACGAATCGCGGGGACCGGGCGCGCCGCATCGAAGTGCTGGACGGCCTGCTGAACATACTCCCGGCCGGTGTCCCGCGGGCGACTCAGGAAGCAGCCAGCAACCTGGTCGACGCATACAAGTGGAGTGAACTGGACGAGGCGACGGGTCATGCGCTATATGCCCTGTACGCAGGCATATCGGACCGGGCGGAACCCTGCGAGTCGCTGCGGGCCAACAGCGTGTTCAGCCTCGGTTTCGATCGAAGCCGGGTACTTCTCTCCGCCAGACAGCTCGGAGATTTCCGCGAGGGCCGAGCGCTTGAGCACGAGCCCCATACCCGTGGCATACGGGGCGCGTATCTCATCAACGCCGTCGTGGAACTCGCTCCCGGGCCACCCGTGGATTGGAAGATCGTCGCCGACATCGAGCGCAGCCAGACTGATCTGGTCGCCCTGCGCCGATCCCTGGCGGAGCCGGCGCGGGTGGCGGCTGCCCTGGAAGAGTCGATTGCCGGCGGCACCGACGAGCTGGAGCGGCTGATGGCGGGCGCGGACGGGTTCCAGGCGACGGCCGAGGAGAACGTGGCCTGCCATCACTATGCGAACGTCCTGTTCAACGTATTGCGGGGCGGCATATTCAGCGATCACTACCAGGTGCCCTCGTCGGATCTCCTCTATTCGTTGCGGCACTTCAATGGCGGGGTGTATCGGCGGAACCGCGAATTCCTCGAGGCACTGCCAGAGACCCTGGATTGCCGCACTCTGCTCGGCCGGGTCGAGGCCCACGGCGATCCGCAGCTCGCGCGCCTCTGCCGGGAATACCTGCCGATCACCTTTGGCCGCCGTCACGGCGATCCGAGCCGGCCGTGGAACCAGTTCGAGATCCGGCCAAAGGACAGCGCGGGACAGCGACTGCTCTCCTACCAGGGCAACTGGCGGGACATCTTTCAGAACTGGGAGGCACTGACATTCAGCTATCCGGAGTTCGTCGAGAACGTCATCGCGAAATTCGTGAATGCATCCACGCTCGACGGCTACAACCCCTACCGGATCACGAAACAGGGCATCGACTGGGAGGTCGAGGATCCGGAGGATCCCTGGAGCTACATCGGCTACTGGGGCGATCACCAGATCATCTATCTCGAGAAACTGCTGGAACTGTCCCGTCG
>JARRPZ010000138.1:0-6417 GCA_037382365.1 Gammaproteobacteria bacterium | reverse complement strand
ACGGCCGACCCGTGCGTGTTCCGCCGCAGCAGTTCGACCCGGATTGCACGCGCTGTCCGCGGCTCGCCGACTTCCTGGCCGAAGTCCGGCGGGAGCATCCTGACTATCATGCCCGCCCCGTCCCGCCTTTCGGCGACCCCCAGGGCCAGCTGCTGATCGTGGGGCTCGCGCCCGGCATGCACGGGGCGAACGCCACGGGGCGCCCGTTCACCGGCGACTATGCGGGCATCCTGCTCTACAGGGCTCTGCACGACGCCGGATTCGCGAGCCGGCCGGTATCGAGACCGGGTGACGACCTGGAACTCCGCGACTGCCGCATTACCAACGCGGTCAAATGCCTGCCGCCCCAGAACAAACCGACGACCGCGGAGGTGGATACCTGCAATCAGTTCCTGCGCGCGGAGATCGATACCGTCGGCGAGGCTGGCGTGTTGCTCGCCCTCGGTGCCATCGCCCACCGGGCCGTGCTGAAGGCCCTCGCCATGAAGCTGAATGCGAGCCCGTTCGGCCACGCGGCCGAGCATGCGCTCCCGGGCGGACGCGTGCTGCTCGATTCCTACCACTGCAGCCGTTACAACACGCAGACCCGACGACTGACGGACGAGATGTTCCATGCCGTGATACGCCGGGCGAAAGAGTTGCGGGGCGGCTGACAGGCCGCCGCGGGGCGAATCCGGCCGCGCTACCCGTTATCCTAGTCGTATGGATGCCCCGGTCTTCGACCATCGCCGTTTCCTGGCCAATCTCGGTCACCGGCCCGGTGTCTACCGGATGCTGGACGGGGAGGGTGCCGTGCTCTACGTGGGCAAGGCACGCGATCTCCGCAAGCGGGTCGGGACCTACTTCAGCGGCCGCGCGAAGGACGCGAAGACCATGGCCCTCGTGGGCGAGATCCGCGATGTCGAGGTGACGGTAACCAATACCGAAGCCGAGGCGCTGATCCTGGAACACAACCTGATCAAGCGGGAGCGGCCTCGCTACAACGTCCTCCTGAAGGACGACAAGAGTTATCCCTGGATACACGTCACCGAACACGCCTATCCGCGGCTCGCGTTCCATCGCGGGGCGCGCAATGCGAAAGGCCGCTATTTCGGTCCGTACCCGAGCGCGGGAGCGGTCCGGCGCACCCTCGGCGAGCTCCAGAAGCTGTTCCTGCTGCGCAACTGCACCGACACGTTCTTCGCCAACCGCTCGCGGCCCTGTCTCCAGTACCAGATTCGTCGCTGCTCCGCGCCCTGCGTCGGCTATGTCGGCGAGGGGGAGTACGGCAGTGACGTGCGCAACGCGATCGCCTTCCTCGAGGGTCGTAATCAGGCCGTCATCGACAGTCTCGTGGAGAGGATGGAAGCGGCGGCCGAGGCGCTGGAGTTCGAGCGCGCCGCCCAGTTCCGGGATCAGATCGCCCGGCTGAAGCGGGTCGACGCGGAACAGGCGGTCTCCCGTGACTCGGCGGCGGACATCGATGCGGTGGCATTGGCATGGCGGGGCGGCATCGTGTGCGTGGCGGTGCTGTTCGTCCGGCATGGCAGGCTGCTCGGCAGCCGGTCCCACTATCCGAAGGTGGCGCCGGACACGCCGTCCGAGGAGGTGCTCGCGGCATTCCTCAGTCAGTACTACCTGGAATCCGCGCCGCCCCGGGAGATCCTCGTCGAACAGCCTGTAGAGGACGCGGCGCTGCTCGGGGAGGCCCTCACCGCCCGGGCAGGCCACCGTGTGGAGATACGCCACCGCGTCCGGGGCGACCGGGCACGCTGGCTGCAGATGGCCGGTACCAATGCGCGACAGGGCGCCGACCTGCGTGCCGCCGGGAATGCGGGCGTGCGGCAACAACTGGAGGACCTGGCCGCGGCGCTGCAACTGGACGACGTGCCCGAGCGGCTAGAGTGCTTCGATATCTCGCACACGGGCGGCGAGGCGACGGTCGCATCCTGCGTCGTCTTCGGTCCGGAGGGCCCCGTCAAGTCCGACTACCGGCGCTTCAATATCCGGAGCGCCACCGCCGGCGACGATTACGCCGCGATGCGCGAGGTGCTCGGGCGACGCTACCAACGGGTGAAGAAAGGCGAGGTGCCGCTGCCGGACGTCGTCTTCATCGACGGCGGTCGCGGGCAGCGCACCCAGGCGCTGGAGATACTCGCCGAGCTGGGCCTCGATTTCCTCACCGTCGTGGCGGTCGCGAAGGGCCGCGCCCGGCGCCCCGGCAGCGAGCAGCTGTGGCTCGGCGAGGAGAGCCGTCCGCGTACTCTGCCGCCGGGATCGCCGGCCCTGCTGCTGATCCAGAACATCCGTGACGAAGCCCACCGTTTCGCCATCACCGGACACCGGGCGCGTCGCGCGAAGAAGCGCCGCAGTTCGGTGCTGGAAGAGATTCCCGGCCTGGGGCCCAAGCGCCGGCGCGACCTGCTGCGCCACTTCGGCGGCCTGAAGGGGATCTCCGCCGCCGGCACGGAGGATCTGGCCAAGGTCCCCGGGATCAGCCGCGTCCTTGCCGAGCGCATTTATACTGTCCTCCATGCCGAGTACGAACCGGCAGACCAGAACACTGACTGACGGAACATCTGTGCAACTCAATACCGCCAACACACTGACCTGGATTCGCATCGCCGCCATCCCCCTGTTCGTGGTGCTCTACTACTGGCCCTCGGAGTGGGGACGGCCGCTGTCCGCCGTGGTCTTCATGCTGGCGGCGATCACCGACTGGCTGGACGGCTACGTCGCCCGCAAGCTGGGCCAGATCACGCCGTTCGGCGAATTCCTGGATCCGGTGGCGGACAAGCTGATCGTCGCCGTCGCGCTGATACTGCTGGTGCAGACGGATCAGCGGCTGTCCCTGGCCCTCGTCGCCGCGATCATCGTGGGACGCGAGATCACCGTGTCTGCCCTGCGCGAGTGGATGGCGGGTCTCGGGCAGCGGACGACCGTGGCGGTGTCGATGGTGGGCAAGGTGAAGACCACCTTCCAGATGGCCGGGCTCACGCTCATGGTGTGGCGGGAGGATATCCTCGACCTGCCGGTGTATGAGGCCGGATTCTGGCTGTTGCTGCTGGCGGCGGGCCTCACCCTCTGGTCCATGTATGCCTATCTGAAGGCGGCCTGGCCCGTCCTGAATGCCGAGAGCTGACCCCGGGGCGCCTTGACAGGTCTCCGGGAGTCGATAGAATTGCGGTCCCTTCGACGTCCGGCGGGAATAGCTCAGTTGGTAGAGCGCAACCTTGCCAAGGTTGAGGTCGCGAGTTCGAGCCTCGTTTCCCGCTCCATATTTTTAGAGGCCAATCAATCGGTTGGCCTTTTTTATTTCCTACCGTGCATGGTCGACGATGGCCGGGTCCGACCGTTTTACGGCCACGGTATTAGCCGTTCTCGGGTGGTTTGGCGCCGAAACTGCTGCCGTCCTGGACTGTCTGACGGAGCCGTTCCTGGTTGAAGTGGGTATAGATTTGGACGCTTTCGGCCTTTGACCAGCCGCCAAGGGCCATTACCTCAAACAAGCTGTAGCCCTTGTGAAACAGCTTGGTGGCGAAAGTGTGCCGGAATACATGTGCGGTGATCGGTTTCTCGATGCCTGCGGCAGCCGCTGCTTTCTTCAGGGTCCGGGGGTTCACATTGTCGTATGGTTTGCCGCGGTAGGTGAGGACGTAGCGTGGATGGGCTCCCTCGCACCTCTTGATGACGGCAAAGGCGGCATCGGATAAGGGCAGGGCCAGGTGGCGGTTTCCCTTGGTCGAGCTCTTGTTGATCCACATGCTCTGCTGCTCCAGGTCGATATCGGACCACTTCAGGTGGGTGATATTGAGCATGCGAAGGCCCGTGTCACAGGCCAGGATGACAAAGTCGACCAGGTGGCGAGTACGCGGTGAGCTGTCGAGTTGCCTGACAAGCGCGTCAATTTCATGCTGTTCCAGAAAGAC
Organism: Gammaproteobacteria bacterium; assembly: GCA_037382365.1. GTDB lineage: Bacteria > Pseudomonadota > Gammaproteobacteria > Steroidobacterales > Woeseiaceae > Lentisalinibacter. The sequence continues at coordinate 2,509 of JARRPZ010000138.1, read as the reverse complement.
GGGCTTTCGCTCGGGGACCGGGAACATCGTTATGGTCGGTATTCGGTCCAGGCGGTCCATCCGCCGGGCATGGTTCAAGACCGCCTTTACGAAAGTCAAATATCGATTGGCTGTAGATGGTTCGCGGCCGTCGATCAGGACCGGTTTGAGATCAAGATCGAAAAAAGCGGTGGAGAGGTCTCGCAGATCGGAAAAATCGGCCAGGAACTGATCGAGCCATTTCGCCCTTTGGCGGTCCTGCTTGTAAGAGGGCGCCTCCTCGCGACCCTTCATGTAGTTGACGACCGCCTCCTTCCAGCCGTAGCGGGCCCCGTCGCCAAGCTGCTGTACACGCCAGATTTCCTCGATTAGCGCGGCGTACCACCGCTTGGCTTTTTGGGCGTCTTTGGTTCGAGAAGAGAGGCGTATTCTTCGTCGACGTTTCGATTTGGGATCGACGATGTATTCATCGGCATAGAAAATCCCGTTTCTTTCTCGTCTGAGAGGCATAAGTTGTCTTCCATTTGTTGTTCCACGGGTCCGATGAGGACGCGCCACAGACGGCTAAGCTTGGTGCCTGGCAGGCGTCCTTCGTTAAGCAGTTTCAACACTGTGGAAGTGTGTAACTGCAGGTACTCGCTTGCCTGAGCAACGGTCATTATTTTCTTTTCCATGTGTCCACCTCTGGTTAGGCTCAACCATCGCTTGTTGGCTTCATATATCCAGCTTACCCAGCGAAGCCCGTTTTTCAGGAGAGTTTGCCAATTTCTTCAAAATTCCTTCGCCGGCCGTATTCGTCTGACAAAAGCAGGTAGGCAACCAGCGGGCTGACGAGCCAGTCATCCAGATTCGCACGGTGGCCCGGAGCGGCCGCCAAACGACTGAGAGTCAGGAATAGGTTGTCCAGATCGACTGATACCGCCTCTGTTGTTCCGTCTGTGTACGACAATGACGTATGGCACCGTTTTCGGAAGCGGCGGTACTGAAACTGCTGCAGCACAATGAGAGTGCATACGCCGGCATGTACCTGGTCGAAACGCGTAGGTGAGACCTTCGTCCTTTGACCAGCGTTTAGCCGAATGACTAGCCGGTCGCCGCAAATCGTGACTCGCTCAACCAGAGTCACGAAGCCGCGCCACCGAAAGCGTAAAAGCCGACTCGAGGCTTGGGCGGATTCAAGTTGAGAAGTGCTGGAATTTCCGGTCGCGACGGATTTGGTGACAGTAGCCATTCGGTAGCCCGGTCTATTGCTTAGGCACCGAAATGTGGCCGCAGCGTCGACACACGGTGGTTCCTTCCCAGCGTCGATAAAGACGCGACCAAGGGCCGACGTTGTACGAGACGGCCGATCGACACGCGCCTATGAAGGCCAGCACGGAAACGCAGCCTGTCACCAGGAAATTCTCAATACTCACGTAGGCGACGTCGGTTATTCCGAACCAGACATCGTCCTTGGTCAGGTACGGAACGCTGAAAAAGGCGATAAAGCCAAAACCGTAGGCCCAGCCCAAAGGACCAAGAAAGTACGATCGGGGCTTAGGGGGCGTTACGCGGGCCGAGAACGCCGATATGGAGTCGTACCCGCCAGCGCTGTGTCGAACGCCCGATAAGTAGGCAGCTTCCGCCCCTTGCAGGTTACGGCTTCCGCATTTGGGACATTGGGTGATTTTACGAGCGGATTGCTCTCCGTGAGTCATGCGTTGTCTCCCGTTGGAAAAGGTTCACCAACAGGAAATCACTGAAATTGGATTCGACAAGCGACAAAATTGCTCTGCTATGGCGCGGCGTACGGTCTGCTCACATGCGGAGGGTCAGGAAAGGGGATGTGTAGGTGGGGGCAACTTGCCCCCACTTGGACCTAGCCCATCCACCCGATTATTCGACTTCTTCAGCCGTTTCATCGGACAGGATTACCTTCCCAACGAAAACTTTCATAGGACTAGTTCTTATTGAAAATAAGCTGCACGAAACTTGCGCAATTTGCCTACTAAGAGGGCGATTCAGCGGACAGTTTTCGGGTCGCATATCTGGGTCCTGCCGTTAATTCCGTCCAGTGACCAGGAATACTCTCTGCACGCAGGTGGGGGCGACTTGCCCCCAGTTCTCACCATGCTCGATGTTCATGCCGACCTTCCTTTTTACGAGGAGGTAAGAGTCCAACCCGACGGGACGCGCTGGGAGGACGACTAGTCTATTGGGGCATTTCTGGGTCAGGAGCGGACGCTCGCACTACCGCTTTGTCGCCAATACCAGCCGCTCGAGCGGCCGGTTTCGGGGTATGATGAAGTTCTGCAAATGACCATTGCGGACACTAGATCCGCCCCGGCTTTCACCCAAATGTGACTAACCTAAAGTCGAGCCGATACGCCAATGCCGTGGCAAATCCAAAATTTCTCACGGTTATCGCGATTATTGCTTTTGCAGCTAATCCTCTGATCTGCCGACAGGCATTAGGACAGCAACTGATTGACGCCGCGAGCTTCACGTTTGTGAGGATTGTCTCAGGGGCGGCCACGTTGGCATTGATAAT
>JARRPZ010000137.1:0-6519 GCA_037382365.1 Gammaproteobacteria bacterium | reverse complement strand
CGCGCCAGCGCCAGCGCCTCCGCCAGCGTCACTTCCTGCACCCCCTGGCTCCGGGCCGACCCCGCCTCCCACACCACCCCGCACAACACCAGCACCGCCACCCGCCCCATTCGACGTTCCCATCGAGATTCCGGGCTGCACTTCCAGCTCAAATTCAGAATCATCCGGTCCTCCGGATCGCGACCGATCGCTCGAATCCGATCGCGGGTTCGTATTCCATGGACGTCACACAAAACGAACGCCGGGTCACCGGAGTTTCACCTGGCGAGCCGCGTCAGCAGGTAGAGGTGCAGTTCGCGGAACGCAGTTCGAAGCTCTCCTCGTACCGGTTCGACGGACTCATCGCCCAGGGCGTCACAGACCAGATTCTCGAGCACTTGCTCGTAGTTGCGCATCTCTCTCGTGAGTTCGACCAGGGGCTCGAGATGCCGCGTTTCGATTCCGAGATCGTTGAGTCGCAAACAGCTGTCCGCCGCCGCGACGTCCGCCGCATCGAATCCTCCTCCCCCACTTCCGGCTCCCGGTTCGATCAGGCCGGCATCCAGCAGCTGGCGAAGCTGGCGTGGCTCCCGCTCCAGTCGGCGCGCAACATCCTTCAGGCCGAGGGCCGTATCCGCGGGAGCGGCGTTCTCACCCTTCCGGCCCATCGCAGCGAGACCACGCCTCTTCAGCGAGGCGAGTCCCACGGCTTCGGAAGGAGACAGACCTTCCTCGACCAATGGCAGCACCCGGCGGATCTCGCTCACCGAGAGCGGACCCAGTTCGGGTCCGCGAAGTGCCTTGAGAAGTCGCAGCCTATCGAGGTGCTCCGGTCCATACGTTGCCGCATTGGCCGCCGTACGATCGGGCTCGGGCAGCAGCCCTTCACGAAGGTAATGGTGGATCGTGGTACGAGGCAGTTGGGCGGCGTCCGCCAGGTCTCGCATGCGCATGACGGCCTTCCGGGTCGGGATTCACGGATCCGGACTGCGCCGCCCGGATCGCTTCATTTATAGAGTGACGCTTTACACACAGTATGCGAACCCGGAGATAGGGAACAGGGCACGACCGGTTCGATCAGAAGAGCGGATCCCAGATGTACCTGACAGCCTCCGGTGCCGATGCCGGCCCGTGGAGGCGGTCGTCCCGCGCAGAATCCGCTGGAGCCCCCGTCCGGACCGGCTCGAGAACGGAGAACTTTCCATCCGCGTAGATGACCCTCCAGCCGGCGCCGTATCCGTCCGGATCCACCGCCCTGGCGCCGGACGTCTTGGCGAGAATGTATTCTGGCCGAACGCGTTCGAAGGCGGCTTCATGATCCGGGGCATTCGGGTTCACCGCCGAAGCCACGAGGTCCACCGTCTCCTGAGGGTAGACTTCTTCGTATCGGCCGTCCATCGAAATGAGAAACTCCGGGTAGAGCCGCCACAGCGCATAGCTTCCCTCCGCGAAGCCCACGAGCACGGTTCCCGATGCGCGATTCTCTCGCAGCCATTCGATTGCATCGACCGGATACGCATCGTAGCTCAGTCGGCGGGATTCGGGATCGGTGAGCAGGCGCCCGACGGGAACGGAGAGCGGCACGAGGGCGACCACGGCGCAGACCGCGGCGGCTCGTCGCCAGCTCTCGGGAAGCCTCGAAGCGAGCGAGCGCGTGCGACCCGGCAGTTTCGACACCGGCCCGATCCCGTAGACGGCGACGGTCATCAGAAAAGCCGCAGACAGACGGCCGCTCCGCAGGGCAAAAATCAGCGCGATGGCCGGAAGAGCCACCACCTCGGGCGGCACCCGGAACCGGGACTTGAACAGGCCGGCCGTCCACAGCGCGGCGACCAGGGCCACCCAGGCCGCGAGCAAGGGCGTTCGGATCAGCGGCCCCCACTCCGTGATTGCGGCCCGTTCCATCGTCAGAGCGCCCGCGAGGTAACGCCAGTAGTCGAGGCCGTAGGGCGTGATCAGAGTGACCGCTGCGCAGCCCGCCGCAGCCAACCAGAGTGGAGCTGCGAACCTCCGGCCGTCGAAGAGGGCCACCAGGGCGAACAGCCCGAGCAGGCCGAGACCCGTGACGAATCCCCCGTGCGCATTGGCCCAGAAGAGCATCAGGAAAGGCAGGGGAAGGAGAGCCCTCGGATCCTCCCGTCGGCGGTAATCCGCCATCGCCAGCAGGAAAGCCGGCAGCAGCAGATAGGTGAAGACCTGGGAACGAACGACGCTGCGCCAGAGCCACGGAAGCGGCAGCAGGCAGGCGAACAACCAGCTCCGGACCGGAGCCCCCGGAGGCGCCAACTTCCGCTGCGCCTCCGCCACGAGGACGAGGGAAGCCGCCATGCAGGCCATGGCGAGGATCAGCAGACCCGTGTCGCCTCCCGTCCGGGCCGCCTGCCAGAACACGACGCCCGACAGCCACTCGTGATCCACCCATCGGTCCAGCTTCGGAGTGTAGGCAAAGGGATCGGTGTGACTTACACCGCCGTCTCGTTCCACCAGCCGGCCGACGGCGACGCGCGCGAACATGTCGGGATCCGCCTTCGGAGCATCGAGAACGGAATGCGAGAGGAGGAGAAAGAGAAAAAGGGCAGCGACCCTTCCGTCACGGAGGATCGCGCGCAGCCAGTCCGCGAGCCGTTCGAATTCTCGTGCCGCTTCCATGCTTCCGATTGCGTTCCCGATCGGGTGCCCCCACCTGCGCGCCGGCCTCCGGCCGAGGGAAGCTACGACTCACGGGGGGAAGGACGCGATGGGAAGAGCGCGCAGGGAGGGAAACCGGAACGCGCCCGCTCACGCGCGGGGCCGCTCCGGGCGTTCGAGTCAGTCGCGGCTGCGGCGCGACTCACGGACGCGGGCCTGGATTCCACGAGCGAAGACTCTCGTCGCCTCGGACAGGGCTTCGGTGAGAATCTGTTCCATCTCTTCCGGGTGCCGCGCGTCTTCGATCTCTTCCTCGAGACGATCCGCTATCGAGTCGAGCCGGATGCCGACATCCTTGCGGATCGCCTCCCGAAGCGCCGCTCCCGTCACCGGATCGCTCAAATGAACCACGCGTCCGCGTCGAGTTCGACCATCACCCGGGTCGAAGGCGCGTCCGGGAGCCGGAACCCGGACAGGAAGATCGCGGCAACGCCTGCCGTCATCGCGATGGCGAAAATGGGAATGCTCCGAAACATGCTGCACCTCCTGGTCCGTTGCCGCGTTGCCGCCGACTCCGGGGTGGAAGGCACGCAAGTTCGATGCACGACCTCGTGCAATCACATAACACAATATGAAAAAGGATGTTACGGGAGAATGTAATCTGATTGGCGCAGAGGCGCGTGTGGCTCGGGCCCCACAGCCGCCGGGTGCGGCGTGGGACGGACATACCTTTCATGGCTGCCTGCGTCAGTCGGACCGTGTCACGGGTTCGAGCCGCACGACCGTCACGGAGTCGGCCTGGAGGTCCGAGAGCGGCTGCACTCGAACTTCTCCGGACGATCGTCCTTCGAGCGACCGCCATCGGATTCGCAGCGCCCCGGCGGGCGCCTTCAGATCGACCCGATATGACTCCCCGGCGTCCAGCGTATCGAGAACCACGGGAGCCGCTCCGGCCGAAGCCGTGACCAGGAACCTGCCCGGGCCCGGGTTCTCGATTCGGACCGGATGGCGCCTGACTTCGCCACCCGAGGCGGGATCGGGGGGCAACGAAAAATTACGGAACGGGGACGCCTCCGGCTCCATCGCGCTCGGAACTTCGGATCCGGGATTCGGAGAGGGAGCGGCTGCGTTGCCGGTGGATCCCGCTGCCTCTTCGTCGGGTCGGGCGTCCGGAGTCCGCTCGGGGCCGCAGGAGGCGATGGCGACGGCGACAAGGACAGAAGCCATGATCCGCGGCCACTCCGACCGGATTCCTGCAGTGGCGGGCCTTCTCACGGGACCAGCACCAGCTTTCCGAATACTTCCCCCCGCTCAAGGGCCTCGTGCGCGGTCCGGATCTCCGTCAGGGGTCTCACGGAATCGACCTCCGGCTCGAGCGTTCCATCCGAGACCAGGTCCATGACCTGCTCGAACTGCGCGCGCGAAGCCATCGTCGAACCGATGATCTGCAGTTGTTTCCAGAAGAGGTGCGTGAGATTCAGCTTCACTTCCGCGCCCGTGGTCGCTCCATAGACCACCAGGCGACCATCCGTCCCCAGACAGCGGAGGCAATCGTTCCAGAGAGCCTCGCCCACGGAATCGAGGATGACGTCCGCGCCGGCGCCTCCGGTCATTCGGCGAACCTCATCCGCGAACGACTCCGTGAGGCGATCGAACGCCCGATCGGCGCCCAGGGCTTCGCAACGCGAGACGTTCTCGCGTCCGGAAGTCAGTACCAGCACCCGGGATCCGAGATGCTTGCCGATCTGGATCGCGGCGGTGGCGACGCCTCCGGAGCCGCCTGTTACGAGAAGCGTCTCCCCTTTCATCAACCCGGCTCGGCCGGTCAGGGCACGCCACGCGGTCTGATATACGAGGGGCGCGGCGGCCGCCGTTTCGAATGTCAGGCCATCGGGAATCCTGTAGAGGTTCGCTGCCGGCACGCGAAGTCGCTCCGCCGCTCCCCCGCTGACGTGCTCGCCGATGATCCGGTAGCTGCGGCAGAGCGATTCCTCCCCCCGCTCGCAGAAAGTGCATTCGCCGCACCAGAGGCTCGGATTCACGACCACGCGATCGCCCCTCGACCATCCGGTCACGTCGGGGCCGACTTCTTCGATGACACCGGCTACGTCCGAGCCGCCGATGTGCGGAAGATCGAGCTCGAGACCCGGAATGCCCCTCCGGACCCAGAGATCCAGGTGGTTGAGAGCCACGGCGCGCACGCCGATGACCACGGACCCGACCGCGACGACCGGCTCCGGCGCTTCGCCGACCTCCAGTACCTCCGGTCCGCCATGACTTCGGAAGAATGCAGCCTTCATCTTTTCTCGATTCAGTCAGTTAGCCTGTTCGGCCTCTGCGTTCGATCGATCATGGCAGCGATACTCGCCGCTCGAGCCGGAACAAACTAGAGGGACCCGGTGTCCATCGCAGCACGCCGCGACGAGACGATACTTGAAACTCGTTCTCAACGGGCGTATTTTGATCGTCCTTATCGAGAATCGTTCTTGATTGGTCGGTCCTTTCCGGGGCCAGACGGGAAATCACAGGAGCATGAACGGAATGTCTGAAAAACTTCTCGAGATTCGGAACCTCCACGCTCGCGTCGAGGATGGCGGCACCGAGATCCTGCGCGGGGTGGACCTCGAGATCCGGCCCGGCGAAATGCACGCGCTGATGGGCCCGAACGGCTCGGGCAAGAGCACGCTGGCAAAAGTCGTGGCGGGGCACCCGGGCTACGAAGTGAGCGAGGGTGACGTGCTGCTCGACGGGGAGAGCATACTCGACCTCGAGCCGGACGAGCGAAGTCGAGCCGGGCTCTTTCTCGCGTTCCAGTATCCTGCGGAAATTCCGGGCGTCTCGATCGCCAACTTTCTCCGCACATCGCTGAATGCCCGAAGGAGCGAAGAAGAGGGCGACATTGACGTATTCGCCTTTCAGAAGCTCCTGAACGAGAAGCTGGATCTGCTCAAGGTCCAGCCGACTTTCGCGGCGCGATACGTCAACGACGGTTTCAGCGGCGGGGAGAAGAAGCGCAACGAGATTCTTCAGATGGCGGTTCTCCAGCCTTCTCTGGCGCTGATGGATGAGACCGACAGCGGTCTCGACATCGACGCGCTGCGGATCGTATCGGAGGGCGTGAACAGGCTGCGCGAACAGGATGACGGCATGGGCGTGCTGTTGATCACCCACTACAAGCGGATCCTGGGCTATCTGAAGCCGGATCGCGTGCACGTCATGCTGAACGGGAGGATCGCCCAGACGGGCGGCCCGGAGCTGGCCGATCAACTGGAAGAGATGGGATACGACTGGCTGCACGAGCCGGAGCCGCAGCCGGTGGGATGACCGGTATGCGCCCGCCTCTCGATCGCGGGCGTGGACTGGATTCGAACGCGGAATGCGTGTGAAAGGGAGATCAGAGACGATGCCGGAGAACGAGACCGTACAGGATCTTGGGCTCGACGAGTACAAATACGACTTCGTCACGGACGAGAAGCCCCGGTTCAAGGCGGAAAAGGGCCTGTCGGAAGAGATCGTCCGGCAGATCTCGGCGCACAAGGAGGAGCCGGAGTGGATGCTCGACTTCCGGCTCAAGGCGCTGAAGACCTTCTACGCCAAGCCGATGCCGGATTGGGGCGGGGATCTCGCCACGTTGAACCTGGACGAGATCTACTTCTACCTGAAGCCGCAGGATCGGATGGAGCGTTCGTGGGACGATGTCCCGGAGAACATCAAGGAGACCTTCGAGAGACTCGGGATCCCTGAGGCCGAGCGCAAGATTCTCGCGGGAGTGGGGGCGCAGTTCGAGTCGGAGATGGTCTACCATTCGCTCAAAGAGGAGTGGGAAGAGCAGGGCATCATCTTCGAGTCGATCGAAGACGGCCTTCGCAAGTATCCCGAGATCTTCCGCGAGTACTTCGCGACCGTCGTCCC
>JARRPZ010000136.1:0-11916 GCA_037382365.1 Gammaproteobacteria bacterium | reverse complement strand
GGTCGCGGTGGACCGGATCTCGATGATGCCGTTGATGTCCTGGATGGCCTCCTCGATCTTGATCACCACGCCCTCTTCCACTTCCTGGGGCGCGGCGCCGAGATAGGGCACGCGGACGACGACCGTGTCCACCTCGAAATCCGGCGTGGTCTGCTTGCGGATGGTGAACGCGGAGACGATGCCGAACGCGATGATCAGGAACATCAGCAGGTTCGCGGCGACGTGGTTGCTCGCGAACCAGGCGATGATGCCCGTATGACTGGTGGTTTCGTCTCTGCGGGTCATGGCGCTACGGCTCACCACCCGCCGCGAGGCGTTCCTTGTCGCCGGCGGCCTCGGCGGCCTCGGCCTCGGTACGTACCCGCATACCGTTTATCGGGGATTCGAGCGCCGTCAGGGTGATACGACGGCCCGCCAGGCTCTCACCGCGAAGATAGGCGAAATCCGCATCCGCCCGGATGATGTCCACGGGCCGGATCTGCAGGCGGCTCTCCTCGTCGACGAACAGGAGCTGGTTGTTTCCGCGCAGCGCACGTCGCGGCACGCGGACCACGTTGTCGACGCTGACACCGTCGACCTTCGCCGACACGAAGGTTCCCATCGGCAGGGGGACACGCCCGGCATGCTCGTCCTTCAGCGCGTAGGGGTCCTGCACCCGGGCCACGGCGTAGGTGAGCCGATTCGTCTCGTCGACCACGCCCTCGGTGCGCACGATGCGCGCCTCCCACTCGACGAGCCGGCCCTCACGCTCGGCGCTCAGGACCACCGCCGGGCCCCGCGCGGCCGCGTCGTCGCCGATATCCGCCGGGTCCGGCAGGTCGACGAAGGCCAGGTCCTGATCGGTGAGTGGCAGCCGCACCTCCGCGTAATCCGTCGCGAACGTCACCCCCAGGCGGCTCCCCGGATTGACGTACTGGCCGATGTCCGCCTCCTTCGACCGCACCATGCCGGCATACGGCAGCGTGATGCGGGTACGCTCCAGGTCACGGCGGGCACGGGTGAGTTCGGCCCGGGCGGTCGCCAGTGCGGCGGCCGCCGAGGCCAGATCCGCCTCCGCCCGGTAGCCTTTCAGACGTAGCTTCTCCGCCCCCTCGTATTCGATCTGCCGCTGCTTCAGGAGCGCCTCGGCCTGTTCCACGGCGACACGATAATTGGTGGGATCGATGCGCAGCAGCTCCTCGCCCTTCTGAAACACGCCGCCGGCCACGAACTTCGGCGATATGCGGACGATCGGACCGGAAACCTCGGCGCTCAGCACGGTTTCGGTCCGCGGCCGCACCGTGCCCTGGGTGTCGATGCGGAACGCGACCTCGGTCTGCTCAAGCGGGATGATCTCGACCAGGGGCACGACCTCCGTCGCTTCACGGATCTGGGGCGGCGGTTTCATGCGGGACATGAACATGGTCAGCCCGACGGCCGCGGCCAGGATGCCGATAATCAGAACGCTGCGCAGTACTTTTCGTTTCATCGATTCACGCTGCCGGGGTTTCGCGCGGCACGGCCGGTCCGGCCCTCCCGCGAGGGTGTTATAGTCAGCTATATCACCCAATCAGTCAACCGGGCCGAGCGCTTCCCTCCCACCTGAGAACACGGGCGTGCCGGATCGTTCAGTCTGTCGTCCGGGTGTACCGGGGTAAATGCGGACTGACCGCAGGGGCCGCCTAACTATAATCGTTTATTGTCCTCCATCCCGGGGCGAATCGCTCGACCGGTGGTCTGCCCCGGTAGTCCCCGGATTGCAGGAGGTAGGTGTGCACCGCTACCAGGCAGACGTCATCGTCATCGGCGGCGGGATAGCCGGCATCGCAGCCGCCTGGGAGGCGCTGGAGCGCGGCCGCCGGGTACTCATCCTCGACCGGGACGAAGAGGCGAATTTCGGCGGACTCGCGAAAGAGAGCTTCGGGGGCATCTGGTTCGCCGACTCGCCGCTGCAGCGCAGACACCGCATCCGCGACAGCCGGCAACTCGGCCTGGACGACTGGCTCGCGTTCGGCGAGATCGGCCCCGAGGAGGCCTGGCCCAGGGCCTGGGCCGAGGCGTACGTCGAGCGCTCCGTCGCCGATGTCTACGAATGGCTCACCGGCCACGGCGTCGGCTTCATGCCGATGCCGCTGTGGGTGGAACGCGGTCTCTACGTTCCCGGCAACTCGGTGCCGCGCTGGCACATCGTCTGGGGCACGGGATACGAACTCGCCGCCGTGCTGGTGGCGCGACTGCGGGCCCATCCGCAGGCCGACCGGCTCGAGTGCCGGTTCGGCCACCGCGTGGAGGAACTCGTCGTTGCGGACGGTGCGGTGACCGGCTGCCGTGGGTGCACTGAGGAGGGAGGCGAAGAGTTCGAGGCGGGGACCGCGCCCGTCGTCATCGCCACCGGCGGTATCAACGGCGACCTGGCGCGCGTCCGGGCACACTGGCACGCAGACTGGAGCACCCCGCCGCAGGTGATCCTGAACGGCTCGCACAAATTTGCCGACGGCACGATGCATGACGCCGCCGCCGCACACGGCGCGAATATCACCCACCTGGACTGGCAGTGGAACTACGCCGCAGGCATCCCGCACTGGCGGCCCCGCAAGCCGCAGCACGGCCTGTCCCTGGTACCGCCGAAGTCCGCCCTCTGGCTCGACTGGCGCGGCGCGCGCATCGGCCCGCAACCGCTGGTTACGGGCTACGACACCCGCGACCTGGTGGCGCAGATCTGCCGCCGCGAACGAGCCTATTCCTGGCAGCTGCTGAATCGCAGGATCGCACTGAAGGAACTGGCCATTTCCGGCGCGGAGTTCAATCCGTCCTTCCGGGACAGGAAGCGGCTGGCGGTCTTGCGCGACCTCCTGTTCGGGAATCGGTGGCTCTACGCGCAACTGGCCGAGCATTCACCGGACTTCGTCACGGCGGACACGCTGCCGGAACTGGTGGACAAGATGAATGCGCTGGCAGGCGACGACTCCGTGGATCTCGGCGCCGTCACCGAGGCCGTGACCCGCTACGATCGTCTCATCGACCTGGGCCCCCGATTCCACAACGACGACCAGCTCCGTCGTATCGCCTTCGCCCGCCGCTGGACCGGCGACAGGCTCCGTACCTGCGACGCTCAGAAGATCGCCGACCCGAAGGCCGGACCGCTGGTCGCCATCCGCGAGTTCATCATCAGCCGCAAGAGCATGGGCGGGCTGCAGACCGACCTCGAATCCCGGGTACTCGACACCGCCGGCCGCCCGATACCCGGCCTCTACGCGGCCGGCGAGTCCGCCGGCTTCGGTGGCGGCGGCATGAACGGCAAGCGCGGCCTGGAGGGTACGTTCCTCGGCGGTTGCCTGTTCGGCGGTCGGCTGGCCGGCCGCGCCGCCTGAACGCTAACCGAGGGCGTGACGCCTCAGCGCCCGGCCGATGTAGCGCACCTTCTGACGCAGTGGGAAACGGCCCAGATTGACCTTGATCACACCCTCGGTGAATACGCTCTTCCGCGAATAGTCGATGTTCACGTCCACGATGACCGGGCGGCCATCGCCCGCGATCGCCAGTGCCTCGCCGATCACCCGGTCCACGTCATGGTCCGACTCCATGGGCAGATAGGCCGCCCCGGTCGCCGTCGCGACGCCTTCGACCTTCAGGTCGCCGATGACGGTGCAGGTCTTGTCTTTCAGTGGCAGCGACTGGAACTGGGAGATCTGGGCGAGTTCGCCGTCGTGGAAGACGAAGAAGATTGCGCCGAGCCCGTTGCTCGCCGCCGTGAGTATCTCCAGCGCGGTCATCATGAATGCGCCGTCGCCGACGATGGCGCACACCTGCTTGTCCGGGTGCGCGAGCTTCACGCCGATCGTGCCGGGGACGCAGTAACCCATGCAGTTGAAATCCGTCGGCGACACGAGATGTTTCGATTCATAGACGGGGAACTGCTCCGCCGTCAGGAAGGTATGGTTGCCGTCATCGACGACGATGTAGCAGTCGCGGTCGAGCTTCTCGCGCAGCGACCGGAAGAATATGCCGGGACTGACTTTCTCGCCGTTCACGGTCTCGCGCCAGCTCGCGAAGAACGCCTCCTTGTCCTCCCGGATACGCTGGCGCAGCTCGTTGCGGGCGACCGGCTTCGCACCTTTTTCGCGCAGGCACTCCAGCAGCGCCCGCAGGAACTTCGCGCCGTCGGCTTCCACGCTCACGGTGGCGGGATAGTTCTTGTCGAACACCCGGGGATCGATGTCGGCGTGGATGAGCTTGTCGGGGATCGTCATCCCGTAGCTGCCGGTCGCGAGTTCGGCGAAGCGGACGCCGACGGCGAGCAGGCAATCCACTTTCTCGAAGGCGTTCCTGGCAGCGGGCACCGCGGACGGCCCGAATCCCATGCCGGTATGCAGCGCATGATCGTGGGGGAAGACGCTGATGCCCTGCATGGTCGTGGACACCGGCGCGCCCAGCAGATCCGCGATCTCGACGCTGCAGGCCGTGCCCTCACGCGCGCCCCAGCCCAGGTAGAGTCCGGGCTGCGCCGCCGCCAGCAGCAGCTCCGCGGCTTCCTCGACCCGCGCGGCATCGGGTTCCGGCGGTTCGTAGCTCGATTCGAATGGCGGCGGCTCCGCCACGTTCGCGGTGAACATCTGCACGTCGCTCGCGATCTCCACGAAGACGGGCCCGGGCAGACCCGAGGTCGCGATCTCGTAAGCCTCGTAGATGCGGGGCACGATATCCTCGTGCCGGTCGACGAGGAAGGCGGCCTTCGTGATCCCGTCCAGGACCTTCTGCTGATCCAGTTCGTGGAGCTGGTAGTGGCGACCCGAGTCGCGCCGGATGCCGCCTGAGATGACGAGCAGCGGCACGCCGTCCAGGTACGCTTCGCCGATGCCGCTCATCGCGTGGGTCATGCCGGCGGCCGGCACGATCAGCAGACAGCCGATCGAGTCCGAGACGCGGCTGAAAGCTTCGCCCATGAAGCTACCGCCCTGCTCGTGGGTGACCAGCACGGGCGTGATCTGCTCGCTCCGATTCAGCTCGTCGTAGATCTCGGTGTTGTGCACGCCGGGCACGCCGAAGGTGTAGCGCACACCCACGTTCTCCAGTGCCCTCGCCGCCAGCCATGCACCGCTGCGCCTCATACATCCTCCTCCTGGGTTGCCCGCCGCCCGTCCGTCATTCCGGGGTACGCCGCAGGTGGTAGTCGAAATCCCGTCCGTTCAGGCGCGCATTCATCCAGAGGATCAGCATACCTTCGATCTCCCGGGCGTAGCGGGACGGCCCGGCATCGACGGTCTCGAAGCCCAGAGATTCGGCGAGCGCCGCCGTCGCCGCCTGGAGAGGAGCTACGCCGGCGAGCGCCACCGTCGCCATGAATAGCCATCGTTTGAAAACCTGTGGCATCGTCACCATCCTGCGAAGACCATGGCGGCAGATCCGGAATCTCGGCTAAAGCCGCTCCCACATTGGATCGGGCCCGAAGGCCCTCCTGCATGTATATATACGCATATCTCTGCCCATGATAGCCCAGCCGCCCGCGCCCCGGAGCCGCCGATGTTTCCGATCAAAGACGAGAACCCGCACTTCCTGACGCCCTATGCCACCTACGCGCTGATCGCGCTGAACGTGTTGGCGTGGGTCTTCCTGCAGGGGCTCGGCAGCGATCCGGCCCTGGCGCGTTCGCTGTGCAACCTCGCGCTCATCCCGGGCGAGCTTCTTCAGAACGTGGCGCCGGGGACGCGGATCGACCTCGGGCCGGGGATCACGTGCCAGCTGGGCTCCGACCCGGCCTGGTATACCCCCGTCACGTCGATGTTCCTGCACGGCGGCTGGTTCCACCTCATCGGCAACATGTGGTTCCTGTGGATATTCGGGAACAACGTGGAGGACTCGATGGGTCACGTGCGCTTCGCCGTCTTCTATCTGCTCTGCGGCCTGGCGGCTGCGGGGCTGCAGGTCGCCATCGACCCGGACTCCGCGATACCGATGGTGGGTGCCTCCGGCGCGATCGGCGGCGTCATGGGCGCCTACGTGATGCTCTACCCGAAGGTCCGCGTGACCATGCTCGTGTTCCTCGGCTTCTTCATCACGACCTTCACGGTGCCGGCCATGTTCATGCTCGGCTACTGGTTCCTGATCCAGCTCGTCAGCGGCTTCACCTCCCTCGGCAATCAGGGCGGCGGGGTCGCTTTCTGGGCACACATCGGCGGCTTCGTCGCCGGCGGCCTGCTCATCCTGCTGTTCCGCGATGTCGAACTCGTCCGGCGCCATCCCTATCACGGCTGGAATCCGCGCGGCGAATAGCCTGTCCACCGGGGAAAATCAGGGTCGAAGCCCGCCGGCGGAGGAGCTTCCCGGCCATTGAATTTCCGCTTGTCGACACCATCTCGGTAGTCCATCGACAGACATCGGCGGATGAATCAGTGACAGACCGCAACGAACAGACAGAGAACGCCGCGGCGACGGACACGACCGAATCGCGGCTGCCGGAAGACGTACTGCTGGTACTCCCGGTCCGTAATCTCATCGTCTTCCCCGGCGCCGTCACACAGGTGGCGCTCGGCCGTGACGTTTCGATTGCCGCGGCCCGGGAGGCCGTGCAGAACGACCGCAAGCTCGGGCTGCTGCTGCAGCGCGATCCGAGTGTCGACAAGCCGGGCCCGGACGACCTGTACCGCGTCGGTACCGTGGTGAGCGTGGTGCGCTACATCACCGCGCCGAATGGCATGCATCACCTGATCTGCCAGGGCGAGGAACGATTCCGCGTGCTGGACTTCGTGCCGAGACTGCCGTTCCTCGCGGCTCGTTACGACTCCATCCCCGAGCCGAAGGGTTCCAGCCCGGAGGCCGAGGCACTGGCCAATCACGTGAAGCAGAAGGCATCGGAGCTGATCGAACTCCTGCCCCAGGTGCCACCCGAACTGCCCACGGCACTCGCCAGCATCGAGTCGCCGGGTCTGCTCGCCGACCTCGTGGCGGGCCTCATCGACATCAAGCCTGCCGAGAAACAGTTCATCCTGGAGACCGTCGACGTCCGCGAGCGGCTGGAGCGGCTGACCGAATTCCTGACGCATCGGCTGAAGGTGCTGAAGCTGTCCAGGGAGATCGACGAGCAGACCAAGGACAAGATCGACGAGCGCCAGCGCGAGTACCTGCTGCGTGAGCAGCTGAAGACCATCCAGAAGGAACTCGGCGAGGACGAGGGCGCTCCGGAGGCCGAGGAGATCGAGACCGCCATCGACGAGGCCGGGATGCCGCCGGAGGCGGAGAAGCAGGCCCGCAAGGAGCTGAAGCGTCTCAAGAGCATGCCGGAAGCGGCTGCCGAGCACTCCATGATCCGTACCTATCTCGACTGGCTCACGTCCGTGCCGTGGTCGAAGGAGGACGAGGAGAACATCGACATCGCCCGCGCGCGCGAGATCCTGGACGAGGACCACTACGGTCTCGACAAGGTGAAGCGTCGCATCCTGGAGTATCTCGCCGTTCGCAAGCTGAATCCGACCGGCCGCAGCCCGATCCTGTGCTTCGTGGGCCCGCCGGGCGTCGGCAAGACCTCACTCGGTCAGAGCATCGCCCGGGCGATCGGACTCGAGTTCGTCCGCGCCAGCCTCGGCGGCGTGCACGACGAGGCCGAGATACGCGGTCATCGGCGCACTTACATCGGTTCGATGCCCGGATCCATCGTCCAGAGCATCGTCAAGGCCGGCACCCGTAACCCCGTCTTCATGCTGGACGAGATGGACAAGCTCGGCGTGGGCTTCCACGGCGACCCGTCGTCGGCGCTGCTGGAGGTACTGGATCCGGAGCAGAACTCGACGTTCAAGGACCATTACCTCGACGTGCCGTTCGATCTCAGCAAGGTGCTGTTCATCGGCACCGCCAACGTCCTGGACAACATCCCGGGTCCGCTGCGCGACCGCATGGAAGTGATCGAACTGCCGGGCTATACCCAGCAGGAGAAACTCCAGATCGCGCGGCGCTATCTCGTACGTCGGCAGCTCGAAGCCAACGGCCTCACGGCGGAACAGGCCTCGATCGACGACGAGGCGCTGGAGCGCCTGATCGACGGCTACACCCGCGAGGCCGGCGTCCGTAATCTGGAACGCCAGATCGGCGCGGTGCTCCGCCACGTGGCCATGCAGGTCAGCGAAGGCACGGTCGAGTCCGTGAGGGTGTCTGCGGACGACCTGCAGTCCATCCTCGGCGCCGCGAAATTCGAGAGCGAAGTGGCGCTCCGGACCAGCGTACCGGGCGTGGCCACCGGACTCGCCTGGACACCGGTCGGCGGCGACATCCTGTTCATCGAAGCCACCCGCATCCCCGGCAAGGGCGATCTCATCCTGACGGGGCAGCTCGGCGACGTGATGAAGGAGAGCGCCCGGGCGGCGCTCAGTCTGAACAAGGGCCGCCTGGCGAGCCTCCACACACCGTCGACGGAGCTCGAGGACAGCGACGTTCACATCCACGTGCCCGCCGGCGCCATCCCGAAGGACGGGCCCAGTGCCGGCGTGGCCATGTTCGTGGCACTGGCCTCGCTGCTGAGCGGACGCAACGTGCGCAAGGACGTGGCCATGACCGGCGAGATCAGCCTGCGGGGCCTCGTGCTGCCCGTGGGCGGTATCAAGGAGAAGGTCCTGGCGGCGCTGCGCGCGGGCATCCACACCGTGTTGCTGCCGGCCCGTAACCGGAAGGACCTGGAAGACATACCGGAGGCGGCGCGGGAACAGCTCGAATTCGTCTGGCTGGAGAACGTGGACCAGGCCCTGGCGGCGGCCCTCGAGCCGGAGAAGGCGGAGGACAGGCCCGAAGCTGCATGAGCGCCGCACAGGCGCTAACCTGACGCGGAATCCGTCACCGGAGCGCCGCATCCCGGGATGCCGGGGTGCGGCGGTCTTGCATGGTCGATTTCGCCATCGTCGCGGCATTCGTCGTATTCAGTATCGCTGCCGGACTGCGGGCGAGGCGTCGTGCATCACGGAGCCTGGACGAGTACTTCCTGGCCGGGCGCAGCGTCTCGGGAACCCGCGCGGGCTTCAGCATGGCGGCCACCCAGTTCGCCGCCGACACGCCGTTACTCGTCACCGGACTGATCGCCGCCGCCGGCGTCTTCTCGCTGTGGCGGCTCTGGATCTACGGTCTCGCGTTCCTGCTCATGGGCTTCGTACTCGCCACCGCCTGGCGGCGGGCGGGCATCCTCACGGATGCGGAGCTCGTCATGAGCCGTTACAGCGGCCGCGGGACGACCGTTCTCCGGGCGCTGAAGGCCATCTACTACGGCACCGTCATCAATTGCGTCGTCATGGCATTCGTGCTGGTGGCGGCGGTCCGAATCTTCGAGCTGTTCCTGCCCTGGGACGCCTGGCTCCCGGCCGCGCTCTACCGGCCGATCGCCGGCGCGATCGGTGCCACGGGCCTGGTCATCGCATCCGGCATGACGCCGCTCGACCCGGTCGTCGCGACGACCAACAACGTGCTCAGCATCGCCGCCATGCTCACCTTCGTCGCACTCTATTCCACGACCGGGGGCCTGCGGAGCGTCATCACCACCGACGTGGCCCAGCTCGGCCTGATGCTCGCCGGTACGGCCCTGTACGCGTTCATGGCCGTGGATGCCGCGGGCGGCCTCGCCGGCCTGCCGGACCGCCTGACGACAATCTACGGTCCCGCGCGGGCGGAGCAGTTTCTCGCCTTCACGCCCACTGCCGAAGAGGCACTGATGCCGTTCCTCGTCATCGTCGCACTGCAGTGGTTCTTCCAGATGAACAGCGACGGCACCGGCTATCTCGCCCAGCGCACGATGGCGTGCCGTGACGACGTCGAGGCGCGCCGCGCCGCCGTCGTGTTCACCGTGACCCAGATCGTCGTGCGGAGCCTGCTGTGGCTACTGATCGGTGCCGCGCTGCTGGTGGTCTATCCCTTCGACCCCGCCGGCGGGATGGGAGAGGCCACAATCGCGCAGCGGGAATTCACCTTCGCGCTCGGCATGGACGAACTGCTCCCCGTCGGTGCGCGGGGGCTCATGCTGACCGCGATGCTGGCGGCGCTGGCCTCCACCCTGGATACCCATCTCAACTGGGGCGCGAGTTACTGGAGTAACGATCTCTACAAGGGCATCTGGGTGGAACGCCTGCAGCGACGTGAAGCGGGGCCTCGCGAACTCGTGCTTGTCGCCCGCCTCTCCACACTGGTGATACTCGGCATTGCCCTCGCGATCATGATGAACATCGGATCCATCCGGACCGCATGGCAGGTATCGCTCCTGTTCGGCGCCGGCACCGGCGCGGTGCTCGTGCTGCGCTGGCTGTGGGAGCGCGTCAATCTGTGGAGCGAAATCGGGGCGATCGTCACCTCACTCGTCATCGCGCCGATCCTGATCTACGCCACCGACGAAGAGTGGATACGGCTCAGCGTCATGTCCGGCACGTCTCTCGTGGTCGTGATCGCGACCGCCTTCCTCGCGCCGGCAACGCATCCCGAAAGGCTGGTGGCCTTCTACCGACGGGTACGGCCGCCGGGCTGGTGGCGGCGTACCGCGACCGCCGCGGGCGCGGACCCCGGTGCCGGCGCCGGTGCCCTGCGCGACGACCTGCTGGCCCTCGCCGCCTGCGCATTCAGCGTGTACGCCTGGCTGACCGGGATCGGCCTGTTGCTCCTGCAGAGCGGACCCGTCTGGCTGGGAATCGGACTCGCAAGTGCCGGCACACTCGTCACCCCGGTCTGGCTGCGCGCCCTGCGCCGCGCCTGAGCCCCGGGGATCGGCGTCATGGCCGGTCTCCCGGCGCCGGTCAGGGCGTTGACGCGTCTGCCGACCCGGCGAGCGCCGGATTGGCCTTGGCCAGTGCCACGCGCAGACGCTCGATATAATCTGCCGGGAATACCCAGGTCGGGATGCCGCCCTCGTCGCGACGCTCCAGGCCCCGTTGCTCCGGCGGCAGGTCATAGAGCAGGGTCATCAGGACGTCGCTGCTCACCCAGGGACTCGAACGGAAGTAGCCGTGGCCGTTCCCGGCCGTGCCGCCCTCCGCGTTGGTGACGTCGATGAGCCTCAGTTCCGGATGTTCCTCGAAGAATCGCCGCGTATTCGGTCCGACGGCCATCGACGGGTCGAACGCCTGGCCGGACCGGCTCTTGCCGAAGACCAGGCGTGACATGCCGAGGGCCTTGTCCTGCGAAGACTGATAGATGGTGAGCGCATCCGGGACACGCAGGGCGCCATCCACCAGGTAGCCGCCGAGGATGCCCCGGTCGACGTCGCTGCCGACCAGGATCACGTTGCCCAGCCGCACCCTGCGTTCGATCTCGTCCTTGTCCAGCAGGAACGCGTACATGCCGAGATCCGCCAGCATCCTGGTGACGACACGCGTCCCGGCACTGTAGCCGAGCACGTGGATCCGCTCGGCATTCGTGTTCTCGGCGATATGCAGTATCAGGCCCCGGAGACTGCGGGCCGAATTGGCGGCGTCGTCCAGGTCCGACATGTAGGCGACCCGGCGCGTGGTGGAGGGCCAGGAGTAGGCGATGAAGGCACCCTGATAGCCCAGGAAGTGCCAGAGTTCGGAGGCGACGAGGATCGGGTTCTCGAACGTGACCTTGTAGCCGTGCACGTAGATGAACACGTCCTTGTTGGCCGAGCGGGCGAGCCGCTCGTCGATCTCCCGGGCGAAGCGATCCCCGGGTTCGGCCCTGGGCTCGATGTTGTCGTCCAGCGGACGCACCGTGCGGGCCAGCGGCCCGTATTCGACGACCTCGGCGACCTCCAGCGGATAGTCCTCGGTACGGTTCTTCAGGAGCGAGATGCGCCGCGCCTCTTCCCAGGTGATGGTCTCGTCGAGACCCAGCTTGATGCGCGCCTCACCGACCCGCAATGCGTTGGCCCGGGTATCGCTGTAGTAATCCACCTTGTCGTCGGGGCCGGCCGGCTGCCGGTCGGTGGCGTACAGCATCCGGGGCTCGCCGCCCGCGCTGATGGGG